>DATLOJ010000136.1:0-13350 GCA_035536315.1 Actinomycetota bacterium
TGCAGCAGGGACACGAAGTTCCACTGCGCTATTGAAAGGGTCCTGACGGCTGTGTCGGCCTGCACGGTTGCGGCCCTCGGCCCCCTGTCGATAAGCGACATCTCGCCGAAGAAGTCGCCGGGGCCCAGCGTCTTCTTGGCCTTGCCCCCGACTATGACCTTGGCCCTGCCTTCGAGGATCACGTAGAAGCGCCCGCCGGTCGATCCCTGTCTAACAATTTCCTTTCCTGCGGGGAAACGTTCCTCTTGAGACTGGCCGTGCACTACTTTCAGATGTCTGGCTGAAAGGCCCTGGAACAGAGGAACCTTCTTCAGGACTTCGATTTCTCTTTTCGCACCGGCCATTCGGATCTCCTTTTTGAGGACTAAGGGCGACTCGTTCGGCGGATTCTATGCCGTGAGTCTCGCCGAGTGACCACTCGGCCCCTAAAAGCATGGCCCGGCCCGATCAGTGGTAGACCAAAGCTCACAAATGCGACCAAAACCCGACTCTCCTGGACGTCCCCGTGGCCTGGTTGTGTACTCCAACCGCCTTCCCGTGACCAGGGGCCGGGATGGATGGCGCCGGGCAGACGGAGGCCTCGTTACCGCCTTGCTCCCGGCTCTCAGCAACGACGGAGGTGCCTGGGTTGGATGGGACGGCGGGCATCAGGGAACCCCAACCAGAATCGACCAACTCGAAATGGACCTGGTTCCCGTCCACCTGTCTCGCAAGCACGCTCACGACTTCTACTTCGGATTCGCCAACAGAACGCTTTGGCCGCTTCTCCACGAGATCGTCGAGCAGCCCGTTTTCGACCGGGCCTGGTGGACTACATACCAAGAGGTGACCGACGTGTTTGCGAGCGTGGGTCCCATCGAAGGAGACAACCCTCCGATGGTCTGGGTCAACGATTACCACCTGATGGCCCTGCCGGCGGCGCTGCGAAAAAGACACGAGAACCTGCCGATCGGTTTCTTTCTTCACACCCCATTTCCGGCCCCCGATGTCTTCGCAAGGCTTCCGTGGAGGACCGAGCTTCTCGAGGGAGTCCTGGGAGCGGACCTCATCGGCTTTCAGACCGAGATAGACCGAAACAACTTCCTGATCAGCTGTGCCCGGTACGTCCCCAAGGTGAGGTACCGAAGCGGCAAGGCATTCCTGCCCGGAGGCCGCATCGCGCTGGCCAAGCCGTATCCGATCTCGATAGATGCGAAGGGATATGCGGTGGCCGCCATCGACCCGGGAGTGCAGCGAGAGCTCAACCGCCTAAGGAACCAGTTCGAAAACCGAAGAGTCATTTTGGGCGTCGACCGCCTCGACTACACGAAGGGAATCCTGGAAAGGTTGAGAGCCGTCGAGGCCCTGATGGACAGGAACCCGAAGCTGGCCCGCGAGCTCGTGTTTGTCCAAATAGCCGTTCCCTCGCGTGACGACATCAAGGAGTACAGAGATCTGCGGACTGCCGTCGAGCAGGAAGTCGGAAGGATCAACGGACGCTTCACGGAGCCCGGCCACCATGTGCCCGTCCTATATATGTACCGATCTGTGTCGGCTCAGAGGATGCTGGCGTATTACCGCTTGGCGGACGTTGCCCTTGTAACTCCCCTTCGAGACGGGATGAACCTTGTTGCAAAAGAGTTCGTTGTTGCCCAGGCCGCCGGCGGTGGATCGGGCGTGCTGATTTTGAGCGAGTTTGCGGGAGCGGCGAAGGAGCTGACCGCCGCCGTCACGTGCAACCCATATGACGTCGACGGTGTTGCAGAGCAGATCGAGTTCGCCTTGAACCTTCCCGAGAAAGACCGGGTCAAAAGGCTGGGCGAACTTGCACGCGTGGTCCACGATCACGACGTTCACAGATGGTGCTCGGAGTTTCTAACCGACCTCTCCGACCACACGATGGGGCGGTTCGAGTCCCGAAGGTCCAAGGTTGGCCCCCAGGCCCGCGGGTAGGGTGGAGGCGTGGCGCGCACAGACAAAGCCAGCCCTCCGAAGGATCCCGAGGAAAGCCAGGCTGTAAAAACCAAAACTGAAACCAAGAAGACTCCCGAGTCTCCGCTGGTCGGCGACCTCGATATCCACCTTTTCAGCGAGGGGCGTCACGAGTCCCTGTGGAAGCACCTCGGGGCCCATCCGATCGAGTACCAGGGGGAAAAGGGGACCTGGTTCAGCGTCTGGGCCCCCAACGCGAGGGCGATCAGCGTTATCGGCGAGTTCAACGGCTGGGATCCGGCCGAGAACCCGATGACCCACTACGGCTCGCCAAAGATCTGGGAAACGTTCGTGCCCGGCGCCAGGGAGGGCCAGCGCTACAAGTTCGAGATAGTCAGGGTCGACGGCCTCAAGGTTTACAAGATCGATCCGTTCGCGATCGCTACCGAGATGCCGCCCGAAACGGTGGGCAGGATCTATCAGTCGCGTTACAAATGGGATGACTCCAAGTGGATGGATGTGCGCAACCGCAGCGACCCCCACGACGCGCGCATCTCAATCTACGAATGCCACCTTGGCTCATGGCGACGGAAGGCGGAGGACGGCAGCTCCCTCAGTTATCGCGAGGTGGCAGAGCCTCTGGCCGATTACGTCTCGGAGATGGGGTTCACCCATGTGGAGTTCCTGCCACTTGCGGAGCATCCGTTCGGTGGCTCATGGGGCTACCAGGTCTCGGCTTATTACGCGCCGACCGCACGGTTCGGAGAGCCCGACGACCTGCGCTATTTGATCGACACACTTCACCAAAGGGGGATTGGCGTGATCCTCGACTGGGTCCCCGCCCACTTTCCCGGAGACGAGTTTGCGCTATCGCGTTTCGACGGAACCGCGCTCTACGAGCACCTCGATCCTCGGCAAGGGGTTCATCCCGACTGGGACACACTGGTGTTCAACCTTGGCCGCGCTGAAGTACGCAACTTCCTCATGGCCAACGCTCTGTATTGGCTGGAGGAGTTCCATGTCGACGGGCTGCGAGTGGATGCAGTGGCTTCCATGCTCTATCTCGACTACTCCCGCAAAGCCGGACAGTGGATCCCCAACAAGTATGGGGGCCGGGAGAACCTCGAGGCCATCGACTTCCTCAAAGAGGTGAACACAGTTGTGTACGGGAATCACCCGGGAGTCATGATGATTGCGGAAGAGTCCACCGCGTGGCCGAGTGTGTCCCGCCCCACTCACCTCGGGGGCCTCGGGTTCGGATTCAAGTGGAGCATGGGATGGATGAACGACACCCTCTCTTACTTTTCAACCTCAACCATTCACCGCAAGTACCATCACCAGAAGCTGACCTTCGGATTGATGTACGCATGGAGCGAGAGCTTCGTTCTTCCGGTTAGCCATGACGAGGTCGTTCACGGCAAGGGGTCGCTCCTGCGGAAGATGCCGGGAGACCCGTGGAAGCAGTTTGCGAACCTGAGAGCGTTGTTCGCCTGGATGTGGGCCCATCCCGGAAAGCAGCTCATCTTCATGGGTGGCGAGTTCGGGCAGGAGTGGGAGTGGGACCACGATGCCGAGCTCTCGTGGCCATTGCTCGAGGACGACTCACACCGCGGGGTAAGAGATCTCGTGGCCGCATTGAACCGTGTTCAGCAGGAGAACCCCGCCTTTTGGGAGCTCGACACAGAGCCTCGCGGTTTTCACTGGATAGATGCCAACGACTCAGAAGGCAACGTGCTGACGTTTCTGCGGTTCGGAAAAGAGGGAACGCCCCCCGTAGCTTGTCTGGCAAACTTTTCGCCTGTGCCACGGCCCAGCTATCGCATAGGTCTTCCTATGGCGGGAAAGTGGGAGGAGATCCTGAACACGGATGCAACCTGGTACGGCGGAAGTGGTGTTTCACCGGGGGAAGTGATCGGACAAGGCCCTCCCGGCTGGCATGGCCTGGACTTCACGGCCGAGCTCACACTTCCTCCGCTGAGTGTCGTGTGGCTGCGGGGGCCTGTATCTGCCTCGGAGCCGCAGAAGGCCTCATTGCTGGAGGAGATGGATTCGGGCAGACCCGTTTCCCAAAAATCAACAGGTCCGGCAGCATAAGCAGATGACAGCCCCCTCGAGGTCAAGGTTGGCACAACCGCGTTCGAGCGGCCCCGTCCGGTTCCCGGCGAGATGAAGATTTGGCCGGGTCAGCCGTACCCACTAGGGGCGACGTATGACGGCGCTGGTACTAACTTCTCTGTCTTCTCAGAAGTAGCCGAACACGTCGAGCTATGTCTGTTCGATGCAGACGGAACGGAAGAGAAGCTGGAGCTTTCGGAGGTCACGGCATTTTGCTGGCACGGCTACGTCCCCGGAGTTGGCCCGGGCCAGCGATATGGATTTCGGGTACACGGCCCGAACGATCCTGCGGCAGGACATCGGTGCAACCCGTCCAAGCTCTTGATCGACCCGTACGCCAAGGCTGTGGAGGGTGACGTCACGTGGGACGAGGCCGTCTTTCCGTATCACTTCGACGATCCGGAAGGTGGCCCGAACAATCTGGACAGCGCACCGTTCGTGCCGCGCTCGGTCGTGGTCAACCCCTGGTTCGACTGGGGGAACGACAGGCCCCCCTCTACTCCATGGCATGAAACCGTCGTTTACGAAGCACACGTTCGGGGCCTGACGAAACTGCACCCGGGAGTTGATCCCGATATCCGCGGCACCTATGCGGGACTGGCTCACCCGGAGGCCATCAAGCATCTTGTCGAACTCGGTGTCACCGCAGTAGAGCTCCTGCCCGTTCACCAGGTAGTGCACGAACACGATCTCGCGAAGCGGGGGCTCTCTAACTATTGGGGTTACAACTCGATCGGGTTTCTGGCGCCTCACAACGCCTACTCGAGCTCCGGGCAACTTGGGGAGCAAGTGCTCGAGTTCAAGCAAATGGTGAAAGCGCTTCATGCAGAGGGGATCGAGGTCATCCTGGACGTCGTCTACAACCACACCGCGGAGGGCAACCACCTCGGCCCGATTCTTTCTCTCAAGGGCATGGACAACGCGGCGTTTTACCGGCTGTCCGCCGAAGACCGTTCCACTTACATCGATTACACGGGGACCGGAAACAGCCTGAACATGCGGCACCCTCACGTCCTCCAGCTGATCATGGACAGCCTGCGCTACTGGATTGTCGAAATGCACGTCGATGGTTTCCGATTCGACCTGGCCGCAACCCTTGCGAGGGAACTGCACGACGTGGATCGACTGTCTGCGTTCTTCGACCTCATCCAGCAGGACCCAATAGTGCGCGGAGCCAAACTGATAGCAGAGCCCTGGGACGTCGGTGAAGGCGGTTATCAGGTCGGCAACTTTCCGCCCCTGTGGTCCGAATGGAACGGGAAGTATCGCGACACAGTCAGGGACTTTTGGAGGGGCGAGGAAGCAACCCTGGCGGAGTTTGGGTACCGGCTTACCGGAAGCTCCGACCTGTATGAATCAACCGGACGGAGCCCTTACGCGAGCATCAACTTCGTAACGGCTCACGACGGATTCACACTCAATGACCTGGTCTCGTACAACGAGAAACACAACGAGGCCAACGGCGAGGACAACCACGGCGGCGATGACCACAACCGTTCATGGAACTGCGGGGTGGAGGGTCCCACGGACGACCAGGAGGTTCTGGCCCTTCGCGAACGGCAAAAGAGGAACCTTCTGACAACAATGTTCTTGTCCCAAGGCGTTCCAATGATTGTTTCTGGAGATGAGCTCGGCAGGACCCAGTCGGGCAACAACAACGCGTTCTGCCAGGACAACGAGATTTCTTGGGTCTCGTGGGAGGTTTCCGAACGAGATCAGGCACTGCATGAGTTTGCCAAGGGGTTGACCTCATTTCGCAAAAGCCATCCCGTGTTCAAACGGAGAAGGTGGTTCCAGGGAAGGCCGATTCGAGGAAGCGATGTGAGCGACATCGCCTGGCTGACTCCCGAAGGCGAGGAGATGTCCGAAGAGGATTGGAGCAAGGGATACGCGAAGTCCATATCCGTTTTTGTCAACGGCCAGGCCATGCGGGACCCGGATTCGCGTGGTGACATACCAACCGACGACAGCTTTCTGATTCTTTTCAACGGCCACTCCGAAAGGATGGAGTTTCAGCTGCCGGGGGACATTTTTGGCGCAGCGTGGACATTGGAGTTTGCAACGTGGCAGGACGTGTTCGAGCCCGACGAGGAGCCCATGGAGGCCACGAGCCGCATCGAGCTCGAGTCCCGATCGATCGCGGTGCTGCGCCGTGCCGAGTGAAGAGCAGCGCTCCACTTACCGCATTCAGCTAACCCCAGAGTTCGGCTTCGAGAGGACAAGACTGGCCGTGCCATATCTGGCCGGCCTCGGAGTGACTCACATCTATCTTTCTCCGATTCTCGAGTCGGTTCCCGGAAGCACGCACGGCTACGACGTAGTCGATCACGGACGCATCCGAAAGGAACTCGGCGGAGCCGAGGGATTTGAAGCCCTGGCGTCTGCGGCGTCGCAACATGGTCTTGGGATCTTGCTCGACATCGTTCCCAATCACATGTCCATCACAGCAAGTTCCAACAAGTGGTGGATGGATGTCTTGGAAGACGGCGAGCTGAGCCGGTACGCGTCCTACTTCGACATCGGTTGGACCATTTCCGGCGAGCCTCTCTTCCTGCCGGTCCTGGAGGACCGGTACGGAAAAGTGCTGGAGGCGGGGCTCGTGAGGATAAATCTGGTGGATGGTCTCCCCGTAGTTGGCTACAGGGAGCACTCGTTTCCGCTTTCGCCGGATTCACTCGCATTAGTTCTTACAGCCACGGCCCATCCCGATCTGACCCGCATTGCGAATGAGCTGGGAGCGTTGCCAAAGGATGCTGGTGAGAGATCCGCCCAGAAGTCAAAGATCAAGAGGGAGGTCGCAGAGACTCTCGCATCCAAAAGTGAAACCGGAGCCGCTCTGGAGCGCGTGGTGGATCAGCTGTCTGCCGATCTCAATCGCATTCATGAAGTCCTCGAGATGCAGAGCTACCGTTTGGGCTATTGGCGGAAGGGACTGCGGGACTTTGGTTACCGCACGTTCTTCGACATCACCACTCTTGCCGGGCTTCGGGTGGAGGACGACGAGGTCTTTGACAAGACTCATGCCACGGTGCTGGAGCTTGTGGTGCAAGGCAGTGTTGCCGGTCTTCGAGTCGACCACGTCGACGGCCTGCGTTGTCCCAAGAGATATCTCGAAAAGTTGAAGAGCGAGTCGGGGGCCTGGATCGTCGTCGAAAAGATTCTGGCCGAGGGCGAGGAGCTTCGCGAGGACTGGCCCGTCGAAGGAACTACTGGTTACGAGTTCCTCGCCTTGGTCAACGGCCTCTTCGTCGACGGAGCCGGACGCGACGCGCTGTCCGCCATGGCTGAGGAGCAGGGGGGCGTTGAAGGAGAGTTCGAGGAGGCGAGCTATCGCGGCAAGCTGGAGGTAATTCGGGGAATCCTTGCCGGCGATGTCCTCAGGCTTTCCGCTCTGCTCTCAGAGGTTGCAGAAGGCTCTTTCGTTCATCGGGACTACACACGAAGCGAGTTGCACGCCGCTCTCACGGAGGTCGTTGCATGCTGCCCGGTTTACCGAACGTACTTTGACGGCGCTGCCGAGGATGATCGAGATCTCGAGATCGTTCGTGCTTCTGTAGAGGCTGCAAAACGCAGAAGGCCGGATCTGGACGCCGAGATCTTTGATCTCATCGCATCCGCTTGGAGTCTTAGCAGGGCGGAGGCTTCTGCCGCCGATTTTGGATTACGGCTCCAACAGACCACCTCCCCGGTTGCCGCGAAGGGTGTCGAGGACACAGCGTTTTACCGCCACCTTCGGCTCATCTCATTGAACGAGGTTGGGGGGGATCCCGGAGTCTTCGGCACCTCAGTCGAAGCGTTTCATCAATCGGCGATAGCAGCGACGCTCCGGCCCTGGTCTCTTCTGGCGACTTCAACTCACGATACGAAGCGAAGCGAGGACGTACGAGCCAGGCTCGCGCTCCTGAGTGAGATACCGCAGGAGTGGGCTGCGGCAGTGGGGCGCTGGGCGGCTCTGAACAGCAAGCACAAAACCATCGGGTCCCCTGACGGCGCGGATGAGTATCTGCTCTACCAAACGCTCTTCGGAGCATTTCCCATCGACGCAGATCGCGCAGCCGCTTACATGCTGAAAGCCGCTCGTGAGGCGAAGAGGAGAACGTCCTGGACCGAGCCAGACGAAGAGTATGAGAAGGCACTGGAATCGTTCGTGAGATCCGTAGTGGCCGACGAACGCTTTGTAAACGACCTTTCCTTATTTGTTGGGCCGCTGATAGCTCGTGGGCGCGTCAACTCACTGTCTCAGCTGCTCATAAAGCTCACGTTTCCCGGAACTCCAGACATTTACCAGGGGACCGAGAGCTGGGACCATAGCCTCGTCGACCCCGACAATCGAAGGCCGGTCGACTTTGCCGCCCGGCAAACGGCGCTTCAGTCGGCAAGAGAAGGAGCGACGCCGAAGCTCGGTGATGACGGACTTTCGAAAACGTTCGTCATGTCGAAAGGACTCGAGATTAGAGAGCGTATGCCCGAAGCCTTCGGGCCGGGATCGCGCTACGTCCCATGGCAGTCTTCGGGGCGGGCCGTTGCATATTCGAGAGAGAGCGCGAGCGGGGATTCCCAGGTCGGGGTGGTCGTCCCGAGATTCGTGACCAATCCGGTGCCGGATGAGGAGCATCTGCACGTTCCTTTCGGTTCATGGCGGGATGTGCTCTCCGGTCTTGTCCACCAGGGGGGACGGCTCTCCTTGAACTTAATTCTCAGTCGGTTCCCTGTGGCACTTCTGGTCCGTGAGGGCGATGGCTGAGATCAGCGTCTGGGCCCCCAACCCGAAGTCACTCGCGATATGTATCGAAGGAGAAACCGTTGAGATAATCCGGGACTCTTTGGGGTGGGCTTCCTTTATCGACGACAGAATCACGGAAGGCAGTCGTTATGGGTTCGTCGTGGACTCGTCATCTCCGCTGCCGGACCCGCGGAGCAGGAGCCAGCCCGACGGAATTCACGGCTTGTCAGCGTTTGTGGAAGCAGCGCGTGCAGACGCAACTGGCGGCCCCCTTCCTCCCAGCGTGATTTATGAGATGCACATCGGCACGTTTTCACGGGAGGGAAGCTTCAAGTCTGCGATCGATCATCTGGATCACATCTCGGCACTCGGAGCCGACTGCGTTGAGATCATGCCGGTCGCCGCCTTCCCCGGAAACAGAGGATGGGGTTACGACGGAGTCGATCTGTTCGCCGTCCACAACTCCTACGGGGAGAGAGGCGACCTGGTCGAGCTTGTTGCAGCCATCCACGATCGGGGCATGTCTGCCCTGATCGACGTTGTTTACAACCATCTCGGGCCGTCCGGGAATTATCTCGCGCGCTTCGGCCCGTACTTCACCAAAAGGTACTCGACCCCTTGGGGCGACGCGGTCAACTTTGACGATTCCGGAAGCCGGGAGGTGCGCGCGTTCGTCATTGACAACGCAAGGATGTGGCTGGAGGAGTTTGGGTTCGACGGCCTTCGAATCGATGCTGCCCACGCGATTTACGACATGTCGGCCACCCATATTCTCGAGGAGCTCGCGAACTCCTGCAAAGAAACGGGTGCGAAGCTTGGAAGACCCATCTTCCTTTCCGTCGAGAGCGACATGAATAACCCACGGCTTGTGTCCGGTCATGCAGAGGGCGGCTACGGCTTCGACGCGCATTGGAACGACGACTTTCATCACATTTTGCATGCTCTTTTAACCGGCGAAAGAGATGGTTACTACGCGGACTTCTGCTCCGTCGAGCAGCTTGGGCGCTGTTTGACCGGCGGATACGTGTACGACGGTCGTTACTCCGAATACAGGGGGCGTGTGCACGGCAGGCCGTTCCCGACAGAGCTTGCAGGTTCGCGCCTCATTGGTTTTCTTCAGAACCACGATCAAATCGGCAACAGGGCCCTGGGCGATCGCATAGGAATGATTGCAGGCCCCCGTGCGCAGAAGATAGGGGCGGCGCTGGTTATGACCGCTCCGTTTATTCCGCTCATCTTCCAGGGGGAGGAGTGGGGGGCGTCGACCCCATTTCAATACTTCACAGATCATGAAGAGCCGGATCTGGCCGAGGCGGTGAGGCGAGGGCGCCGCCGTGAGTTCGCATCTTTTGGATGGCGACCAGCGGATGTCCCGGACCCCCAGGCGGCAGAGACATTCCAGAACTCGAAGCTCGATTGGGACGAGCTGAAAGCTGGCGAGCATGCAGAGATGCTCGAGTGGTATCAGAGCCTGATCAGTCTGAGAAAAGGAACACCATCGCTTTGTGACGGCGACCTTGCGGGAGTCGCGGCGGAATCGGATGGAGGTTCACAGACACTGGTCGTGCGGAGGGGGCCGATAACAGTTGCGGCGAACTTCTCGAGTGAGGATCGTACGGTGCCGGCTGAAGGGAAGATCCTCCTCGCTTCCGATGATGAGATTTCCGTCGACGCGGATGGCCTCAGTCTGCCCGGGGTATCGGTCGCGGTATTGGGTATTGATTAGCCAGGTCACCCGGGAGCGCTGCGTTACAACCGGGCGGTGAGCTTTGGGATGACCTCGCTTGCGTAGAAGTCGAAGAAGCCGTTCTGGTCTGGACCGACCTGATGCACGTACACGTGGTCGAAGCCGGCATCGAGGTATTCGCGGAACTTGTCGATGTGCTTTTCTGGATCAGGCCCGCATACAACGGCTTCCGCAACCTGCTCTTCGGTCACGAGCTCTGTTGCCTGTTCGATGTGGCGGGGAAGAGGAAGCTCCTGACCAAGCTCTCCCCTCAACCCCGCGTTGGGCCACCACTCGAGTGCCGTCTTCCGCGCCTTCTGCTCATTTTCTGCCCAGCACACGACCAGTCCACCAAGCCGGGGCTTGGAACCACCTCCTGAGCTTGTAAATGTCTTGATGACCTCGTCGTCGGGCGATGTGGAAATCAGTCCATCTCCGACTTTGCCTGCGAGCGTGGCGGCCTTTTTGCCCGCGGCGGCAACATAGATCTCGGGAGGCTGTTCCGGCAGGGTGAAGAGGCGCGCGTTCTCGACCGTGTAGTGCTTGCCCCTGTGACTCTTGTAGCCGCCGTCCCAAAGCTTGCGCATCACCTCGACAGCTTCCTCGAGCATCTCGAGTCTCACGGCGGCTGAGGGCCAGGGGTCGCCGTGTATGTGCTCGTTGAGATTCTCGCCGGTCCCGACTCCAAGGAAGAACCTTCCTTCCATCATCACCGCGGATGTTGCAGCGGCCTGGGCGATGATCGCGGGATGAATGCGCACAGTCGGGCAGGTGACGCCGGTGCCGAGCCGGAGCTTGTTCGTCGCATTCGCTATTGCGCCGATCACGCTCCACACGAACGGACTCTGGCCTTGCTTGTCTACCCATGGGTGGTAATGGTCTGAGATGAGCCCGAAAGAAAACCCGGCCTCCTCAGCCCGCTGCGCGTAACGAACCAGATCGTTGGGAAGATGTTCTTCGCTGGAGAGCGCGTATCCGAATTCGGCCATCGCTTGTGCACCACGATTTCCAATAACTCTCGTCCGTAAACGTTGGTAAGGGCCCCAGTAGGGAGAAAATGCCCGCCGTGACTGTTCTGGATCTGATTCTCATCGTGATCGTTGTCTCTGCGGTCGTAAGCGGGATTTTGCAGGGCGCGGTGTTGCAGCTGTTTTCGTTCGGGGGGTTCTGGATCGGCCTGGTCGCCGGAGGTGCAGTTGCACCCTGGATTGCTCGCCTTGCAGATGCCTCGGCGGCCAGAACCCTTATCGCCATCGGGGCTCCGTTCCTGGTTGCTTCATTGGGTGCAGCCGGGGGGCGGCTAATCGGTAGCAAGCTCGCGGGGGGAATCAAGAAGGCAAAGCTGGGGCCGGTGGATCACGCAGCCGGGGGAGCGGTATCCGCCATGGCAACCCTTCTGGCGATCTGGATTGTTGCGTCGATGCTCACCAACGTCGGCATTCCGCAGATTGCAGGGCCCGTCCAGGAATCGAAAGTAGTTCGTGGGCTGAGCAAGGTGATGCCGCCAGCTCCTGAGATCCTCGGCGATCTGCGCAGAGTCATCGGAAGGGCAGGACTTCCCCAGGTTTTCGCCGAGATAGAGCCTCCAGCAGGAGCTCCAGCGGCGCCCCCCAACGCGGAGGTCGCCAGAGCCACCGACGCCGCAAGACGATCGACAGTCAAAGTCACCGGGGCAGGGTGCGGCGGGATTTCAAGCGGTTCGGGATTTGTAGCCGCTCCCGGCCTCGTTGTGACCAATGCGCACGTTGTCGCGGGAATTGACGAGCCGAGGATCGAAGACTCACTCGGGCGTCGCACGGCCGTCGTTGTCCTGTTCGATCCCGATTTCGACGTTGCGGTCTTGCGTGTGAACAGATTGGCAGGAAGGCCCTTGCCTCTCGCGCGCAGCACAATCCCGGAAGGGCAAAACGGAGCCGTGCTCGGGTTTCCGGGAGGGGGGCCTTTCACGGCCGTCGGCGGAGTGGTAACTGCTGAGTTCGACGCCGTTGGGAGAGACATTTACAGCGAGGATCTGACAACCCGGAGAGTCCTGCGTTTGTCCACCGAGGTTCACCCCGGAAACTCCGGGGGCCCGTTTGTGCGCGGGGACGGCGAGGTTGCAGGCGTCATCTTTTCTGCATCAGCTGCGCGACGCGATGTCGGCTACGCTCTTCATCCAGACGAGGTGGCAAAACGGGTCGATAGAGCCGCGGATCTTTCGCAGGAAGTCGATACCGGACGTTGTGTGAACCAATGATTCTTTGACTAAGTAGCTGCTATCGGGTTTACTGCGCCGAACCCCAAACCTTTAGTCCCAAGGAGGATGAATGAACAAGAACGACCTGATTGACAGAGTCGCTGAAGCGACCGGTGAAGCGAAGTCTCGCGCTACCCAGCTCGTCGACGCGACACTTGACGTGGTTCAAAGCGCGCTGGCCAAGGGTGAGGAAGTGAGACTTCCGGGATTCGGAACATTCTCGGCCCGCGCTCGCAAAGCCAGAACCGGTCGCAACCCCCAGACCGGGGCTACGGTGAAGATTCCCGCGACGACGATCCCTGCATTCAAGGCGGGAAAGGCCTTGAAGGATCTTGTGTCCGGAAAGGCCAAGCTCACACTGACCAAGACCTCCTCATCCCGTGGAGGTTCGAAAGCCAAGCCTGCTGCCAAGAAGAAGACGGCAGCAAAGGCCAAGCCTTCGAGTAAGAAGACGACTGCAAAGAAGAAGACCACAGCCAAGAGGCGCTAATTAACCAGAACGAACTCAAGGGCCCGGCGAAAGCCGGGCCTTTGTTATTTTCATTTCCATGAAGCGCGGAATGTCGGGAAGGGGGCGTGGGGGGAGCCCGCCACTGCCGCGGCAGAGGGTCGCTCTTCGTGTCGTCCAGGTTTCATTGA
>DATLOJ010000137.1:0-11966 GCA_035536315.1 Actinomycetota bacterium
TGCTTCCCAGAAGTCGCGACGCAGAAGCATTTGTTGCTGCACTAAAGCCCTGGATGCCGGATGGAGCGGTGCACCTTTACCCATCCTGGGAGGTGCTTCCCGGCGAGGCCATGTCTCCCACGCTCGACACGATGGGGCGGCGCATACGAGTGGTCAACGATCTTTCGGCGGGGCGTCTCCACGGAGTTGTAGTCACCGCTGTTCGTGCGCTGCTTCAAAAGGCGCCGCTGCCGGACGAAAGCGAGATCACCCTGCAGCCTGGAGTTGAAATTCACATCGAGGACCTCCAGGACCGGCTGGGCGCGTTTGGTTACGAGAAGAACTACCTCGTCGAACGGCCGGGAGAGTTTGCAGTGCGGGGAGGCATTCTCGACGTATTTCCCCCTGGCAGAGAGCGTCCTGTAAGGGCGGACTTTTTCGGTGACGAAATTTCGGAGCTCAAAGAGTTCTCTGTGTCGAGCCAGCGAAGCCACGACGCAGTTGATGTGGTCGTGATTGCGCCCTGCCGGGAGCTCCGGCCAACACTCCAGGTCAAGGAGCGGGCGGCGCGCCTTGCTGCGGATGCCCCGGAGCCCGAGCTGGCCGGGGACTTTGAACGCATAGCAAACGGGGTTGTCTTCCCCGGCATGGAGGCTCATATGGGGCTTCTTCTGCACGACATGAAGCCTCTACCTGGACTCCTGCCAGATGGTGGAGCAGTGGTTGTGCTCGACCCAAAACAGTGCAGCGATCGCGCCGCCGATTTCATCGCACAGGCCGAGCAGTGGGCTCCTCATGAATCGGCTTCGTTGTTCGTCGGCCTCGACGAAGCGGTTGCCGGTGTGGATGTGATTCGTGTTTGGCCGTTCGGACGGGGGGAGGAATCCCCCACGCTGGAGGTCAAAGGGTGGGAGTCGCATGCCGGACGCCCGGACAAGCTAGCGGCCGATTTGCGCCTGGACGCGGGGAAGAAGACGACAGTGGTGGTTTCCGGGGGCAGGGCCTCGGCGCGAATACACGAAGTACTCTCGGAAGCGGGGTTGGGCCTGCCGGTCAAGGACGGAGAGCCCGGCGAAGCATTCATATCGAACGTGACCATCGAACGCGGATTCCACTTAGAGCTCTCGGGCCACGCGCTCAAGGTAGTTGGAGAGTCCGACCTGTTCGGGCGGCGAAGGCACCAGCTCCCCTCTGTTGCGGAAACCCCTGCGAGGGCAAGTGCGCTACTGCTCGAGCTCGCGTCCGGAGACTTCGTCGTCCACGAAACCTACGGGGTCGGCCGCTATCACGGAATGGCAACGCGTGAGCTTGGAGGAATAACTCGTGACTACCTGATCATCGAATACCACGGCGACGACCGCCTGTACCTGCCGACCGAGCAGCTCGAGGCGATAACCAAGTACACGGGGGGTGAGTCTCCGAGGCTGAACCGCCTTGGAACGGCGGAGTGGGAGAAGGCCAAGACAAGGGCGCGCAAGGCCGTCGAAGACATAGCGGGTGAGCTGATCGTTCTGTATTCAAAACGGGTTCAGTCGCCGGGGCACCAGTTTTCAGTCGACACACCCTGGCAACAAGAGCTGGAGGACGCGTTTCCTTACGTCGAAACCCCGGATCAGCAGCGTGCGATCGAGGAAGTAAAGGCCGACATGGAAAAGCCCGTGCCCATGGACCGCGTGATCTGTGGTGACGTGGGCTTCGGAAAAACTGAGATCGCGGTGAGAGCGGCCTTTAAAGCGGTTCAAGACTCTAAGCAGGTTGCGGTTCTGGTCCCAACGACGATTCTGGCTCAGCAACACCATCAGACCTTCAGCGAGAGGTTTGGGGGCTTTCCCGTGAAGGTGTCCCAGCTTTCACGCTTCCTCTCCCCGGGGGAGCAGAAGGAAGTCATAGAAGGCCTGGCAGCTGGGAAGACCGATGTCGTAATTGGGACGCACCGCTTGCTTCAATCGGACCTCAAGTTTCACGATCTCGGGCTGCTCGTTGTCGATGAGGAGCAGCGGTTCGGAGTCAAGCACAAGGAAAAGATCAAACAGCTGCGCGCGGAGGTCGACGTCTTGGCGATGACCGCGACTCCGATTCCGCGGACACTCGAGATGGCGGTGACGGGAATCCGAGACCTCTCGCTCATCGATACCGCCCCGGTCGATCGCAGGCCGGTGCTCACCTTCGTGGGAGAGCATGACGAAAGAATGATCGTTGCGGCGATCAGGCGGGAGCTTGCCCGGGACGGCCAAGTGTTTTACGTCCACAACCGTGTCAGATCGATTCGCGGGGTGGCGCGCAAGATCTCCGGGCTCGTTCCGGGAGCCAGAGTGGAGATTGCCCATGGCCAGATGAGCGAAGACCAACTCGAACGCGTGATGATCGACGTCTGGGACGGAAAGGTCGACGTGCTGGTGTGCACAACGATTATCGAGAGTGGTCTGGACATTCCAGCGATGAACACTTTGATCGTCGAGAGGGCAGACATGCTTGGCCTCTCCCAGCTTTACCAGCTGAGAGGAAGGGTTGGCCGTGCGAGGGAGCGGGCGTACGCGTACTTGTTTTATCCGCACGAGGCGGTGCTCGGCGAAGAGGCGCATGAACGGCTGAAAACGCTCTCCGAATTCACCGAGCTCGGCAGCGGCTTCAAGATCGCGCTGCGCGACCTGGAGATAAGAGGGGCCGGAAACCTCTTGGGGGCCGAGCAGTCGGGTCACATAGCTGCGGTTGGCTTTGACCTTTACATGCGAATGATGGGAGAGGCGATTGCGCAGTACACCGGCGGTTCTGAGGCCCCCAAGCTCGAGGTTCGGCTGGATCTTCCCGCCAACGCCTTCGTGCCGGCCGCGTACATTGGGCGAGAGTCTCTACGGATGGAGACCTACAGACAGATAGAAAGAATCAGGTCGGATAAGGACGCAAGCGAGCTGCGAGAGGAGCTTACAGATAGGTACGGCCCCATTCCCGAACCTGTAGAGAACCTCGTCAAGGTAGCGGAGCTGCGCGCCCTTCTCGCGGAACATGCGATCGAGGAGGCAACCGTGCGCGATGGTGTCTTGCGGCTCAGACCGCTTCCCCTGCTGCTTGATTCGCAGGAGGTCCGGCTGCGCCGCTTGTACCGCAACGCGACTTTGAAGGAAGCGACTCGCACACTTCTTCTCCCGGTTCCGGCAGAGGATGTTGCCGGATGGGTGCTGGATGCAGCCCGTGCTATCCTCGGCGAATCCCAATGAGACTCATTAAATTTCTCGCGCTCACTGCTGCGTTGGTCGCATTGATTGGTTGCAACACGCAAACGGCGGGCAACTACTTCGCTCCCACAGCGGCCATAGTCAACGGGGAAAAGCTTCCCGAGGGCCGCATCTCATTGGAGCTGCGCCGAGTAGTCAACAATCCGCAGGACCCCGAGTCGGCCGGTCAATTCTCCGGGGTCGAGGGGCGGGCAAACCGCTTGGAGGCTCAGCGGCAGGTTCTGACCAGATTGATCCAGCAAACAATCATTCTTCAAAGGGCTCGCGCCCTCAAGATCAAAGCAACCAAGGCTGAGGTGCAGGGTCGAATTGCGGAGCTCAAGAGGCGATTCGGCAGCGAACAGGAATATCAAGAGGCAGTCAAGAGAGAAGGCTTCACCGACGAGGAGGTTGAAGAGTTCCTGGCAAACCAGGTGATCGTGGACAAAGTAGTAGAGGAGGTCACCAAGGGATCGGCTCCCACCGAAGAGGAGGTGGTCGCGCAGTTCGAACAAAACAGACTTGTTTACGATGCCCAGCTTCACCTGGCGCACATCCTCGTCTGCAAGAACTTCGACCCCGAGCAGGGCAGCTGCGCCCATATCCCCGAAGATGAAACGACCGCCCAGACCGTTTCGGATAGGGCTCGTGCCGGTGAGGAATTTGCAGCACTGGCCAGGGAATTCTCCGTCGACACACAATCGAAGGAGTCGGGAGGAGATCTGGGATTTCAGGATCCGAGCCGGCTCTCACCCGAGCTGGCCGGAGCCGTGGGAGCGCTCCAACCTGGTGAGGTTTCACCTCCTGTTCGCACGCAGTTTGGGTTTCATGTGTTGAAGCTTCTGGCGAGGGGGCGGACCCTCGACGCAGCCAGACAGGAAATCCTGGATGAGCTCGGCAGTGAGGGCGAGCAGGAGGCTTTTAGTCAGTGGCTTACCGGCGAGCTGAAGAAGGCCAACGTTCGAGTCAACCCGAAGTTCGGCGTCTTCGACCGGACGGTGCTGGAAGTCGTACCGAGCAAAGAGCAGTTAAGTGAGCAGCCACCGCCTCAGCCCTTGCAAGAGGAGCGTCTACCGGGCCAGCCCTGATGACCAAGCTGATTCTGATCGGAATGGGACCGGGGCCCGTCGACCTTCTGACTCTCAAGGCGTGGGAACTGCTGGCGTCCGGCAGCCACAGGGTCATGATCGGATCCGACTTCGCGGACTCAAATAGCGAAGCGCCTCTCCCGGGTCCAAGTGAAGTCGCAGAGACAATGGCCGCTCGCGGGATTCCGTTCGAGCCCGTTGACTCCACCGATGCCAAGGCTCTTGCCGGACTTCTCATGGATGCGGCGATCCAGGCCCCGTGCATCTATGCCGCGCCTGGCTCAATTCTTGCCAGGCCCGAGACAATCGAGATTCTTACCAATGCATCCGGCGCGGGTATCGAGCTCGAGATCGTACCGTCGCTCAGCGCTGCCGACCTGCTTCCGGCCTCCGACCCGATAACCGGAACGCACGCGGGGGCCGAGGCCGTCAGGTCGGCCGCCGCGTTTGCACGGTTGGTGTCGGTCATGGCGCGGCTTCGGGCTCCGGGTGGATGCCCGTGGGACGCCGAGCAAACGCACACATCGCTGGCGATCCATCTCCTCGAGGAGGCTCACGAGACGCTGGATGCAATCGATGCAGGGGACCACGAAGGCCTGGCCGAGGAGCTCGGGGACCTTTTGCTTCAGATTGTTTTCCACGCCGAGATTGCTCTCGAGTCGGGCCGGTTTGGGATCTCGGATGTAGTGGAGGATCTGGTCGACAAGCTCGTTGAACGCCACCCGCACGTGTTCGGCGATGTGCAGGTGGGTGGCTCGGCCGATGTCGTTAAGAACTGGGAAGCACTGAAGAGTGAGCACAAGAAGCGAAAGTCGCCGGGGGAGGGAATACCGAAAGGCTTGCCGGCGCTGGTGCTTGCCCACAAGGTCCAAAGGCGAATGCAGGGGGCCGGGGCTCCCGTAGCCGTATCGCTCGAGCGGGTCGAGAAGCTGACGAAGCGGGCCCGGAAGGATCTGACCGAGGAGCTCGTCGGCGAGATGTTGTTCCAGGTGGCTGCGTTGGCTGAGACGCGGGGAATCGACCCCGAAGGCGCCCTGCGCAGGACGTCGAACAGCATTTTGGAGCCCCCCCGTTCCGGGCTCTAACCCTGAAAATTCTGTTAATTCAGTTAAAAGGAGTTATCTTGTGAGCATGATTGAAGCGATTTCCGCGCGTCAAATCTTCGATAGCAGAGGCAATCCGACCGTCGAGGTCGAGGTCGTGACGGCGCTGGGCGGGTTCGGAAGAGCCGCAGTACCGTCGGGCGCCTCAACGGGCAAGTTCGAAGCGCTCGAGCTTAGGGACGGAGACGAAGCGTTCGGGGGCAAAGGCGTGATGAAAGCCATTTCCAATGTTCTCGGGCCCATCGCCGACGCATTGACAGGCGCCGATGCCCTTGACCAGCGTTCGATCGATCAGATTCTCCTGGAACTGGACGGCACCGACATGAAGTCCAACCTCGGGGCAAACGCCATCCTTGGAGTCTCGATGGCGGTGGCTCACGCTGCAGCCGATGAGCTTGGTCTTCCTCTTTACCGTTACGTCGGGGGGGCCGATGCACACCTTCTGCCGGTCCCCCTAATGAACGTTCTCAACGGAGGCGCGCACGCGGACAACAACGTCGACGTTCAGGAGTTCATGATTGCGCCGGTCGGCGCAGCGTCTTTCTCCGAGGCGATGCAGATGGGGGCCGAGACCTACCACGCTTTGAAGAAAGTCCTAACGAAGAAGGGCCTGTCGACAACGGTTGGAGACGAGGGTGGGTTCGCGCCCAACCTCGAAAGCAATGAAGATGCCCTGGGCCTGTTGTCCGAGGCCATCAAGGCCGCCGGATATGAGGCCGGGGAAGAAGTGGCGTTGGCCCTTGACGTTGCCGCCACCGAGATCTTTGACGGCAAGGGCGGATACCGGCTCGAAAGCGAAAAAAGAACGCTGGACTCAGCCGCAATGACCGACCTGTTTTCGGACTGGATTGACCGCTACCCCATAGTCAGCATCGAGGATCCGCTTGCGGAAGACGATTGGGACGGCTGGGGATCGCTCACTCGAGCGCTTGGCGACCGCGTCCAGCTGGTCGGCGACGACTTATTCGTGACAAACACTGAACGTCTGCGCCGCGGCATTGAAACAAGCACAGCCAACGCGATCCTGGTGAAGGTCAATCAGATCGGAACTCTCACTGAGACCTCGCAGGCGGTGCGCCTGGCGATGAATAGCGGTTATGCAGCGGTCATAAGTCACCGTTCGGGCGAGACGGAGGACGCGACCATCGCCGACCTCACGGTCGCTTGGGGAGCCGGCCAGATCAAGGCGGGCGCCCCGGCCCGCAGCGACCGGGTTGCAAAGTACAACCAGCTTCTTCGCATAGAGGAGCTGTTGGAGGACTCGGCCAGGTACGCGGGGCAGGACGCATTCCGCAGAAACTCGGGCAGGCGCTGACTCATGGCTCGCAGAACGAAGGCAAGGCTGCAGATGTCGATCCTTCTGATCGTGATCGCGGCGCTTTCGATGAGCGCCCTGGCGCCGGTGAGGCAGGCGTTCAGCCAGCAAGCCATGATCCGGTCCGAGCAGCGCAAGCTGGATGTTCTTCAGCGCGAAAACCAGAACCTCGAGGAGCGCTTGCAACGCCTGGAGGACCCGGAGTACGTCGAGAAGCTTGCCAGAGAGGAGCTGGGCCTGGTCAAACCGGGGGAGATCGCGTACGTGGTAGTGCCCGGAGAGATCGTCACCGAGACCGTCAAGGCTCCAGTTGTCCGGGATAAGCCCTGGTACCGAGAGGTAGCGGACTGGCTAAAGGCTTTGTTCGGCTAACCTCAGGGCGTCGGTTGCTTCGTTACCGTCGCGGACTTACGATAGCTGTCCGCTTATAAGCAGGAGGCCGTTTGGCAGAGGTTGGATCTATCGTTGAAGGAACCGTTAGTCGCATCGCCGACTTCGGTGCTTTCGTCCAAATGGAGAATGGCGAGACCGGGCTGGTCCACATCTCCGAGGTGGACAAGAACTACGTCAAGGACATTCGCCAGGTCATCAAAGAAGGCGACAAGGTCAGCGTCAAGGTCGTTGCTGTCAAGGACGACGGCAAGATCGACCTGTCGATCAAGCAGGCCGACCCGGCCTGGGAAGAATCGACGAAGCGCACAGAGCGTGACCCAGAGTTCGAGGCAAAGTTGAAGCGCTTCATGCGCGACTCACAGGAGCGGCTCGCGGACGTCCGCAGGCAAAGGGAGTCCAAGCGGCAGTAAGCGCTCTAAAAGACTGACTCGCCTTCCCAACATGACTGTCCAGACGGATCGCGTTGCTGTTGCGCTCCAACTGGGCCGTGAGCCGCGTGGAACGTGGCGAGTAGCGCGCAGGTGCCGCTGCGGCTTGCCTCAGGTAATAGAGACCGAGCCACACCTGGAGGACGGAACACCATTTCCAACTCTGTGGTGGCTCTCATGCAAGAAGCTGTCCTCCGAGGTGGGTTCGCTGGAATCGAAAGGGTTCATGAATCAAATTAACGAGGATCTTGCGAGGAGTGACGGCCTTCAGCAATCGCTGCGGGAAGCAACAGACGCCTACGTCTCGAGGCGGGATTCATTCGCTACCCTCGAAGACAGGTCCCACCCGGGCGGGGGCCCCTCCCGCGTCAAGTGTCTTCACGCGCACGTAGCTCACGAGCTGATGACGGGTGACAACTGGGTGGGGAAGCGAGCGCTCGAGGCAATTGGTTGGAAGGAGCTCACAGAGCCGTGCGTTTGAGGGTAGGAGTGATAGATGTCGGAACCAACACCTCAAGGCTGCTCGTTGCTGAATCCACGGCGGGCGGTTACCGCACGCTGGATAGGAGACTCATCTTTACGCGGCTGGGCGAGGGGGTCGACTCTTCCGGAGTTCTCACCCAGGCCGCCGTTGATCGAACGCTGGCGGCCGTTGCCGAGTTTTGCGCGACGTGCGGTGAGCTCGATGTCAGAAGTGTTCACATTGCAGGAACGAGCGCACTGAGAGATGCGTCGAACGCGGAGATATTTATCGATGCAGCGACGCGTCTGGCCGGCTCGCCTGCCAGGGTGCTCACCGGGGCTGAGGAGGCCGAGCTTACCTTTTCCGGCGCGACATCTGATCTCGACTACGGCAGCTACCTGGTCGTAGACATAGGAGGTGGGTCAACGGAGTTTGTCATCGGCGAACCCATCGGCAGAGTGAGAGAGAGAATCTCGGTTGACATAGGGGCGGTGAGGCTCACCGAGAAACACCTTTTGTCGGACCCTCCTGCAACGGAAGAGATTCTGACGATGGAGGGTGAGATCGAGGAGGCCCTGGACAGGGTCGAACAGGTGATCACCGACGCAAGAGAATCGAAGCTGGTTGGAGTGGCCGGAACGGTAACCAGCCTGTCATCGATGTTTCTGGGACTGGAACAGTACGACGCAGAAGCCACTCATCACCACCGGCTGGCACGCGCTGCGGTGACCGAGCTCTACCGACAGCTTGCCGCCACTCCGGTCAGCGGAAGACTGCAGATCCCGTCTCTTCCTGAAGGGCGAGCAGACATCATCGTCGCGGGCTGCTCGATTCTTGCGCGGACTATGGCGCGGTGGAATTTCGAAGAAGTGATTGTTTCGGAGAAGGATATTCTTGATGGTCTTGTGATCCAGATGCTCGAGCAAACATGAGTCAGAAGGCCGCGCGCCGCGCCCGACAGAAGGACCAGCGCCGGGCGAAAATTCAGGAAGAGATCAGGCGGTACAACGCCAAGCGCCGCCGGCGCTTGATCATCAACCTTGTCGTGCTAACCGCGGTGATAGCCGGTTCGGCGCTCTTCATCTATCAGATCCAGGGCGAGGAGGGGGAGGAAGATGCGCCGGCGGTTCCCGTTGCCTGCGGCGGCAAAGAGATCGACGGCAAGCCGCCGAAGACCTACTCCGAGCCTCCGCCTATGACAATTGATACGGCCAAGACCTACACGGCCGTCATGGAGACATCGTGTGGAACTGTTGAGTTCGAGCTGGCCGACGAAATATCGCCCAATACCGTGAATTCCTTTGTCTTCCTGGCAAAAGAAGGGTTCTACGAGGGACGAACGTTCCATCGAATAATCGATACGTTTGCCGTGCAGGGTGGGAGTCCGCGGGACGACGGCACCGGTGACATCGGTTACCAGGTCGTCGACCCGCCCCCGGCCGACTTCAGATACGAGAAGGGCGTCGTTGCCATGGCCAATAACCCCGCGTTCCCGGCGGGAACCTCCGACAGCGGTTTCTTCATCGTGCCGGGGGAGGGATCAGTCGGTCTTCCTCCAGACTACGCCGTGCTGGGGAGGGTCACTTCAGGCGACGAGACCGTTCAGAAGCTTTCCAAAATTCCAACGACCGACAACGGGCGTGGGGAACAGTCTCTCCCCACCCAAAGAGTCTTCATAGTGAAGGTGACCATAAGGGAGGCGTAACCTCCTTGGCAGATTCAGGGCCCGCAGGGATTTTTACTCGGTCTGCTAAAGCCGTGCCCTAAAACAGCCGTAAATGGCGTGGGGATGTGGGTCCCCAAACGTTTAAGAGATCGACGCCAGAGAGGGGAAGCCGTGGAAGCATTCGAGGCCAAGCATCTACGCGCCTGGGTAATAGCGGTCTGCTTCCTGCTTGCTTCGGTTGGGGGCCTTGCAATCTCGGTGCCCAAACCGGCGGGAGTCAATCAACCGGATGTGAAGGAAGTCGCTACTGTCCTGCGTGAGTCGCGCGAGGTAGCCGCTCCCGCGAACCCTGCGGCCCAGGAGGGTAAGCGAGGGGTCCCCACCCGGCCTTCGCCGGCTACGGCTCCGGCCGATAAGGATCCTGCTCCTCAGACCTCTCTAGAGGCCTATGAGGGCCTTGGGGCCTGGGTGGATCTTTTCGACTTCACCGACGGCCCGGATCAGGCATTCATCATTGTGGAAGAGCTTGCGTCCAGAGGAGTAAAGACCCTCTACGTCCAGACCGGAAGATGGAACCTTGGCGGCGACGTTGCGGAGGGGGCCTCGATGAACGTCTTCATCGAGCGTGCTCACAGTCACGGGATGAAGGTTGTGGGCTGGTACCTGCCGGGGTTCAACGACATCGACACCGACATTCGCAGGAGCCTGGCTGTTCTGAACCACGTGACGCCGGCAGGACAAAAGTTCGATGGCTTTGCGCCGGATATCGAAGACAAAAGGGCTGTCGGCAATGACCTGGGCCGCTTCAACGCCGGAATCGGCGAGTACTCACGCCGCTTGAGAGCTGCGGTGCCTCCAGGAACCGTTCTGGGCGCGATCGTCGTCGATGCGAAGAACAACAAACGAGCACCGACTTACTGGGCCGGGTTCCCCTGGGACCAGATCGGCCAGAACTACGACGTCGTTCTTCCAATGGCCTACTGGTCGGTAGTAAAGAAAAAGGCGGACTGCTTCACAACTACGGACGTCGTGAGTTACCAGCGTGAGGTCGTCGCAGAGATGACCGCACAGATGGGAACGTCGAAGCCGCTCCACATGATCGGGGGCATAGCCGACTGTTCGTCTGCGGCGGAGATCGCAGCATTCGCAGACGTGTCCATCGAGCTGGGGGCGATCGGTGGATCCATCTACGACTTCTGGACCACGCATACGAACCCGTCGAGAGATGCACTATGGGGGCACCTGAACCGTTTCAATAGGTAGCAGTCCTGGTTCCGACGTGAGTTGTTTCTCCGATTAAGCGAGCGTTAATCAGAGTCGTCGCTACACTGGAGATTCCATGAAATCAATGATGAGAAAGTCAGTGGTGCGCGCCTGGATAGTGGCGATGTGCTTCGTCATCGTCGCAGGTGCGACGGTTGCGCTGGCGGAGAACAACGGCCACCAGACCAAGCCTGCGATCAGATCGGTGGCAGCGCCACTTCAGATCGAAGAGTCGATACCTCCTCACGTCGATCCTCCGCCTCCGCCTCCATCGCTGGTTCTCCCGCCCCCCCCTCCATCACCCCAGGCGGCTGCTTCACCGAGGCCCAAGCCCGAGCCCAAACCGAAGACGCTGCCCATCGCCTCCGGAGACATTTCTGCGTACCGCGAGATGGGGGCCTGGGTCGATGTGTACGACTACGCGATAAGAGACCAGATGGATCCGACCGCAGCAGTCGATGAGATGGCAAGGCGCGGAGTCAAGACTCTGTATTTGCAGACGGGCCGCTGGAAAGAAGCCAACGACATCGTCAACACCGAGAAAGTGAACTTGTTCCTCGACCGGGCGGACGCAAGAAACATCAAGGTAATTGCGTGGTACGTGCCCGGGTTCGGAGATATCGACCGGGACATCCGCAGAAGTGTTGTGGCGATGACGTACCGGACTCCGCGAGGCAATGGGTTCGATGGGTTCGCCCCCGACATCGAGACCCGAGAGGAAGTGGGCGGGGACCGTGACAGGTTCAACGCGGGAATCATCGAGTACTCGAGAAGGCTGCGCGAAGTCGCTCCCACTGCCGTGCTTGCCGCGATTGTGGTTGACGCAAAGAACAACGAGCGGGCCCCCGCCAGGTGGGAAGGATTCCCCTGGCCCGAAATCGGTCAGATGTACGACATCGTTATGCCCATGGCTTACTGGTCGGTGACAAAGTCGAACGACTGCGGACGCGAGATGGACGTGGCGTCCTACATGCGGCAGGTTGCCGAAAAGACGACGTCTCTGATGGGGAGGTCCAGGCCGATGCACATCATTGGGGGCATCGCCGACTGCAACAC
>DATLOJ010000138.1:0-2195 GCA_035536315.1 Actinomycetota bacterium
CAAGTGGGACGACAAGGCCCAATACCCACCTTTTGGCGACACGAAGAGCCAGCCGTTTACCGACCTGGACGAGCTCGTTCAGGGAACGCCGGCACACGACGGGCGCAACCTGTACTTCACCGCGAACAACGGGACCGTGTATGCGATCTCGCTACAAGAAACAATTGCAAGGCCGCGCAAGAACCTCGCGGTACTCGGGTCGGGAGTCGTGCCTTTCATTCCCAAATGGAAGGAACAGATAGGGGCGTTCGACTATGTCTGGACCCCCGAGCGCGACTGGTACAACCCCGGATACACGTCGCCCAACTCGACAACGGCGAAACAGGCCGTGCCGGCGGTTCCAGAAGGGCAAACCCCGTTCGGGTACAGGGGGGCCGAGAGTAATGCATTGGTGACATGGCCCATCCTTCTAATCGCCTTCCTTGTGGCCGCCATGACCTGGATGCGTCAGAAGGCTCCGGCGAGATCTGCGATCGCACTGGACAAGCCGATGCTTCTCGGAAGCCCGGCAACCCTCGTTGAATCTCTGGACTTCGCGGCAAAGGCGCGAGAGAAGCGGGGGCCGCCATGATGCGGGGGCCGGTGGACCCGGTAGTAAGGATCTCGCTATTTGCGGACCTGGTCCGGCGTGAGAAGAAGCTCGTAGCTGCGATATTGATCGCCGCGCTTGTTGCGATCGGCGCGGTGGTCTCCTCGTCGGCTGAATCAGAGGAGCCGTTCACACAAGCCGAGCTTCAGAACCTGAGCAGGCTGCCGCTTGCTCCTGATGCAGCCCCGGTGGAGGGGCCGACCGAGGCGGAGCAGGAGGCCTTTCGTGAGCTCGAGCGCAAGCTGAAGGAGTCGCAGCAGCAACCAGCGGCGGAGCCTGCGCCGTGAGCCTGGACTTCATACCGGAGGAGTACTTCACTCCTGAAGATCTCGAGCACGCGCGCTCAGACGACGAGGTAGCCGCGTCGAAAGCCGGGCTCGACACGCCGATGAACCGACGCCGATTTCTCTCGTTGTCTTCCAAGCTCGGGTTTGGGATGTTCGCAGCGGCGACCACGTACTCGTCATTCCTGGCCGCTTGCGGAAGGCGGCTCGACGACGTCGCCGGAGCAGAAGGCTTCGGTGCGGCCGGAGCCTCAGGTGGCGACACCATCAACATCGGCGTCATCTCCATCTATTCCGGAGTCGGCGCGTTCGTCGGCAAGCTCGTCAAGCACGGCGCCGAACTTTCGGAGAGTCTCATCAACAAACACGGCCCGGTCATTCCAAAGAACGGCGTATTTCCCGATTACGCCGCATACACGAAACAAAAGGCCCCCGGGATTCTCGGGGGCCGCAGGATCAAACTGATCCAGCGCGACGACAACCTGTCCGCACAGGTCGCGGTCTCCGCGGTTCAAGAGATGATCACCCGCTTCAACATCAAGGGCCTGATGTTCTGCGGCCTGCTCGACGACATCTACGCGTGCAAGCAGCTGGTGCAGCAGCACAACATTCCGACGATTGCGACTTACTCCGACCTCTACTCCGCGGGACAGCTCTTCCCCGACTCCGACTACCCGCAGGTGTTTCAGATATTTCCGCCGGACATCTGGTCTGCAGAGGTGCTGGCCGACTATGCGGTGAACGACCGCGGCTACGACCGCTTCGGCTACATCGGCGACGCGACGGCTCTGGGCAAGCAGGGCCGGGATCAGATGGACAAGGCGCTGAGCAAACACGGCAAACGGCTGCTCCGGGCCGAGCAGTACAACGTGGGCGACGTCGACATGACCGCGCAGCTGGTTCGTATTCAGCAGACGGGCTGCCAGTGCCTTGTCATCTGGGGCCTCGCTGGAGACACCGCTCACGCGCTGCAAAACGTCAAGAAGCTGGGGGCCGAGTACATCGATCAAGGAAGGGCCGCAGCGTCAACGCCGGGGAACTGGCATCCCCAGATTCTTGGCTTTCCCGGAGGGGTTGCCGAACGCACCTTTGCCGAACTCTCGGGAGACGCCGCGCGCGCGGGAACGGTTTCGACCTGGTACCTGGGCGGGATCGGATACTTCCCGCAGTTCCAGGGAGCAACCGAGGCGTTCGAGGCCAAATGGGGCAGGACACCGACCGGCGGCGAGAACAACCCTGCCGACTCCGTCTACCTGCTTGCCGACGCCATCGACCGTGCCAACTCCACCGAGCCCGACAAGGTCATCAAGTCTCTGGAAGAA
>DATLOJ010000139.1:0-20396 GCA_035536315.1 Actinomycetota bacterium
GACGCTCCCCGTCAGGGGGCGGCATGCAGCACACTTTGCCGGATCTCTACTCCCCCTGGGCGCGCCCCATAGAGAGCCGGCCATGGAACTTTTCCGACGCATTTCGCGAGGAGGTGGGGGATGGTCAGCAAGATTTCCACAAATGTGGACTCGGCTGTGGATAGATGCGTTTGGGCAGGTCAGAGCATCGAAAATGGGGCCCTGCCCCCCCGTCAAGTGGCACCCAAGGGGGTTCCCGCCATGTGGACAAACACCAGGATTTTCGCGCCGGGTGCCGGCGAGGAGGCAGGGCATTGACCGGCGTGGCCCGATCCGGCAATGAGATCTGGGGCAGTGCTACCGAACTCATCAAGTCCCGGCTCGCCAACCCCATCTACCGTTCGTGGTTCGAGCCGATCAAGCCCAGTGAGATCGTTGACTCCAAGCTGACGCTGTTCGTCCCTAGCAAGTTCGCAAAGGATTGGATCGAGCCTCGGTACCTGCCGCTTATTGCCGGGGCCGTCTCGAGCGCCGCGGGGGTTGACATAGAGATCGAGCTCGAGATCGACTCACAGGCCGCGCCGCATCCGGCGGCATCTCCAGCCCCCGAAAGCGCAAGGGACCTCAAAAAACCCGTCCTGAACGCCCGCTACACGTTCGACTCGTACGTAATCGGTGCCTCTAACCGTTTCGCTCACGCTGCGGCCTTGGCGGTCGCGGAGGCACCGGGGCGCGCGTACAACCCGTTGTTTGTCTACGGAGGCGTCGGGCTTGGCAAGACGCACCTGCTCCACGCTATCGGCCAGTACGTGCACGAGACGCAGCCGACCTCGACGGTCAGGTACGTGTCCAGCGAGCAGTTCACCAACGAGTTCATCGCCTCGGTCGGTGACCCCGGACGCATCGCTGGGTTCAAAAGACGCCACAGAGGGACCGATGTGCTTCTGGTCGACGACGTCCAGTTCTTCGAAGGCAAGGAGGCCACCGTCGAGGAGTTCTTCCACACCTTCAACACTCTCTACGACGCGGGCAAGCAGATAGTTCTCACCTCGGACAGAGCTCCAAAGAGCCTCGGGCTCGATGAGCGCGTCCATTCGAGGTTCGAGTGGGGCCTGATCACGGACGTGCAGCCCCCGGACCTGGAGACCAGGATCGCCATCCTGCGCAAAAAGGCAGAGTTCGAAGGCGTCGGGCACCTCCCAGACGACGTGCTGGCCTACATGGCCTCGCGAATCGAGTCGAACATCCGTGAGCTCGAGGGGGCCTTGATAAGGGTCGTTGCTTTCGCAAGCCTGGACCGCAGCACGGTCACGGTCGGGCTCGCCGAGACGGTTCTCAAGGACCTGTATCCCGAGAGCGGGCCCGGCTCTATAACGGCCGAGGTCATCATCTCCGAGGTGGCCAGGTACTTCGAGCTCAGCGTGGACGAGCTGAACTCAATGAAAAGGGACCGGAACCTGGTTCACGCCCGTCACATTGCGATGTACCTGTGCAGGGAGCTGACTCAGCTTTCGCTGCCGCAAATCGGGCTTGGGTTTGGGGGCCGGGATCACACGACCGTCATGCACGCGGTTCGCAAAGTCTCCAAATCAATGGCGGAGAAGAGGGCCACTTACAACCAGATCCAGGAACTCACAGGCCGTATCCGAAACAGGGTGAAGAACCTGTGATTAAACAGGCGCTACCCACAGCGCTTCTCGAACCCTGTGAACCGGGCCGTCTGCATCCCCACTTCGTTCATACCGCCACACCTGCCCTGACCAGCCAAAACAGTGCTTATCAACAGAAGGTTGTCCCTTATTACAACTACTTAGATATTTGAAATAAGAAAACGAGAAGAACCTTTGGGGTGCATAACTCCCCGGTAAACCCAAGGGTTGTCACACCCCACCACTACGATGCAAACGGCACTTAGAAGGAGTTTGGAACATGCAGATTCAAGGCGATAAAGAAGCACTGGTCGAGGTGGGCCAGTCGGTACTTCGGCTTGTGTCCCCCCGGGCGACGCTCCCGGTTCTCGGCGGAGTAAGGATCACTGCAGAGAAAGAAAAAGTGCAGTTCGCTGCGACAGATCTCGAAGTATTCGTGACTGTCGACTCCGAATTTGCGGTTGGTGAGCCCGGCTCGATTGTTGTTCCAGGCCGGCTGTTCGGCGAGATCCTGCGGAGCCTGCCGAGCGGAAAAGTTTCGATCGAAGGTAGCGAGGGTGAAATCAGGATCGCGGCCGGAAGGACCGAGTTCTCTGTTACGGGATACCCCGTTGCGGACTTTCCTCAGCCCCCCACCGTCGAGGAGACCAAAGTCGGCAGGGTGGCCGGAGCAGAGCTCTCGAGGGCGCTGCGACAGGTGGTTCGCGCTGCGTCGGTCGACGAAGCCAGGCCGGTTCTCACCGGTGTCCTGTGGTCCTTCGAGGAAGAAACGCTTCGCCTTGTAGCGACCGACAGCTACCGGCTTGCGGTTCGCGAGCTTCAGGTGAAGGAAGGGCCCGGCGAGGGGTCGGCGATCATCCCCGGAAGGGCGCTCGCCGAGTTCGGCCGGCACCTTTCAGGTGACGAGGAGGCAGAAGTTTGGCTCGGAGAGTCACAAGCGGCCTTCAGTACTAAGAAAGTAAGGCTCGTAACCAGGCTCATCGAAGGCGAGTTTCCGAACTGGCGGCACCTGATCCCCGAGGCTTATCCAAGTTCCCTGACCATCAACCGCGAGGCGTTCTTGAGCTCGGTGGAGAGGGTCGGGCTTGTGGCCAGGGCAAACACTCCGGTCAAGTTCCATCTCGGCGAAGAGGTGCAACTCACGGCCACCGAAGCCGGCGTTGCCGACGCGGTTGAGGTTGTCGAGGGAGCCGAATATTCCGGCGAGCCGATGATCATCGCGTTCAACCCGAAGTTCTTTACGGACGGTCTGGACGGTCTTGACTCAGAAAAAGCGGTTCTGAAAGTCATCGATCCAAGCAAGCCGGCGATCCTGCAAGGGTTCGAGCAGCCAGAGTTCACCTACCTGCTGATGCCTGTCCGGTTGATGGGTTAGTCGTGCCATGGAAGTCGGTGAGCTGGATCTCGTCGACTTCCGTAATTACGAGTCGGCAAGAGTGGAGTTCGTCACAGGGCTGAATCTTGTCGAGGGCCGAAACGGCCAGGGCAAAACGAACCTGCTGGAAGCGGTCCACACACTGTCGGGTTTGGGTTCACACCGCACGAGCACGCTGGCCCCCCTTGTTCGTCATGGGGCCGAGTTTGCGGTCATTCGCTCGCGCGGCAAGGTGAAGGGCCGCAGTGTTTCGGTGGATGCGCAAATCCCGCGAACAGGCGGCATTCGGCTTCTCGTAAACAAGGTCGCCGCCTCGCGCAGCCCCGCCAATGACGCGCTTGTGTCGTGCGTGTTGTTCTCTCCGGAGGACCTTGCCCTGGTGAAGGGGGGGCCGGAGGAGCGGCGCAGGTTCATGGATCAGGCCGCATCGCGAATGCGCCCGCTTGCGACAACTGAGAGGCAGGAGTTCGAGCGCGCGCTGAAACAAAGAAACGGAGTGCTGAAGGCAGCATCGTTCTCGTCAAGGGCCGCGGGGCAGCTCGACGTTTGGACCGAGCAGCTCGTCAAGTCGGGATCGGTTGTGGTGCGCAACCGGCTCCGGGTCCTGGAAGCCATTGCGGCCAAGGTAACGGGGCATTACACCGAGGTGTCGGGAACCGGCGAAGGCCCGGCCCTCGTGTACGAGTCTTCGTGGATCCGGCCGGAGGACGACGACATCGAGGCGAGATTGCGGGCGGCGCTAGAGGCGGCGCAGCCTCGTGAGATCGAAAGGGGGGTCTCACTGGTCGGCCCCCACCGCGACGATCTTTTGATCTCGCTCGGCGCGGCCGACGCGCGCACATTCTCGTCGCAGGGGGAGCAGCGCAGCCTGGCCCTCGCACTTCGTCTTGCAGAGCGCGACCTGGTGAGCGAGGCACGGGGCGAGAGTCCGGTCCTATTGCTCGACGACGTCTTCTCGGAACTGGACGAGCAGAGACGTGCCCGGCTCGGCGAGCTGGTGCTTTCTTCGGGTCAGACGATCGCGACGGCGACCTCTGCGGCGGATCTTCCCCTCGAGCCCCAACGCTCTATCAAGATCGAGGCAGGGAAGGTGATGAGATGAATGGCGACCCCGATCCGGTTGCCGGCGTGCTGTCCCAGCTCGCTGCCAAGTGGGGGATCGAAAGCCCGCGCGAAACCGGCAGGTTGTTCAGTGCATGGGTGCAGATAGTCGGCGCCGACGTCGCCCGCCGCTGCGAGCCCACCGCCTTGAAGGACGGGTGCCTTCGGGTCAGAACCGATTCCGCGGCATGGGCGGGAGAGCTCAAGTACCTGGCCCCCGAGATCATCCGAAGGGTCAACACCGAACTTGGAAAGACGGTTGTGACCTCGGTCAAAGCCTGGGTCGGAAAGCCCCGCGAAGGGGCCCCCAGAGCTCGGAAAAACCAGGCCGCAGAAGGCCTCGAGAGGCCGCTTCCGAAGCCGACGAAATTCCAGGAGGAGCAGGCCGCAAAGCTGACCTCCGAGATACCGGATTCAAAGGTCGCAGAAGCGGCAAAAAAGGCCCTTCTAGCAGCCAAAATACGCAATGAGAACAGGTAGTCCGATGGTATACTTTTCACAGATTCCCAAGGGCCCAAATCAGTGCGTTCGGCCCTCCCAGAAAGGCACTTTTGGAGTATTCGCATGAGCAATAAGCCGAGGTCTTCCGCGTCCGGAAACGGCGGTAAAGAGCCGCCCGCAAAGACGGCAAACAGACCCGCGACCCCAGGGGCGAACGGAGCAGACGGGAGCGTTCAGCCCGCAGGGAAAGCTCAGCCTCGCGCGGCCGCCAAAGTACCTTCGAAGCCCCGAGCGCAGAAGGAGTACACGGGCCAGGACATCGAGGTTCTCAAGGGCCTCAAGCCCGTACGGACAAGGCCAGGGATGTACATCGGTTCCACCGGCCCCCGGGGCCTTCATCACCTTGTTTACGAGGTAGTCGACAACGCAGTCGACGAGGCTCTCGCCGGCCGCTGCGACCGCATCGACGTAACCATTCGCAAGGACAACTCCGTGACCGTCAAAGACAACGGGGCCGGAATCCCAATCGATCCCCCGAAGGGCGAGCGCAGGCCAGCGGTCGAGGTAGTCCTCACCACCCTGCATGCCGGGGGAAAGTTCGGCGGGGAGGGTTATGCCGTCTCCGGCGGTCTGCACGGAGTCGGCGTCTCGGTCGTGAACGCCCTCTCGAAGGAGCTACAGGTCGAAGTTGCAAGAAATGGGGGCCTGTACGCGGCGAAGTTCGCCAGGGGCAAGACCACACAGCAGCTAAAGAAGGTCAAGTCTTTGTCGGACCCGAGCAAGACCGGGACAGCCGTGACGTTCTGGCCCGACCCCGAGATCTTCACGGAGACGACGGAGTTCGATTACGACACGATCGCTAAGCGGTTGCGCGAGCTGTCCTACCTGACCCGCGGCGTCGAGATCCGTTTCAAGGACGAGCGGACCGATCAAAGCGACACGTACAAGGCCTCGGGAGGCATCGCGGACTTCGTAAAGGCTCTCTCCACCGGACGAGAGACACTGAACAAGGTCATCCATTTCGAAAAGCAGGGCGAGCGACGCGAGGTCGAAGTGGCCTTGATGTGGAACACCGGCTTCAACGAGTCCATTCACTCGTTCGCGAACACCATCAACACCCACGAGGGCGGCATGCACGAGGAGGGGTTCAAGAAGTCCCTCACCAACGTGTTCAACCGCTACTCGCGGACCAAAGGTCTTCTCAAGGAAAAGGAATCGCCTCTGCAAGGCGAGGACATCCGGGAGGGCCTCGTTGGCATCGTATCCGTGAAGCTCTCCGAGCCTCAGTTCGAGGGCCAGACGAAGACAAAGCTCGGCAACACCGAGATGCGCTCGTTCGTGGAGACCGCCGTCAACGAAAAGCTGGGCGAATGGTTCGAGGAAAACCCGACCGAGGCAAAACGAGTATTCCTGAAGGCCCAGAGCGCTTCGAGGGCCCGCCTCGCCGCTAAAAACGCGCGCGATATCGCGCGCAAGTCCGCATTCGACATCGGCAGCGGACTTCCCGGCAAGCTCGCCGACTGCGCATCCAAGGATCCCGCCGTCTCCGAGCTGTTCATTGTCGAAGGCGACTCCGCCGGCGGCAGCGCCAAGCAGGCCCGGAACCGCGAGGTACAGGCCATTCTCCCAATCAGGGGCAAGATCCTGAACGTCGAGAAAGCCAGGCTTCACAAAATGCTCGAGAACAAGGAGATCCAGGACCTCATCACGGGGATCGGGACCGGGATAGGTGAGGAGTTCAACCTTGCGAAGGCCCGGTACCACCACGTGATCACCATGACCGACGCCGATGTTGACGGCGCTCACATCCGCACGCTTCTGCTGACCTTTTTGTTCAGGCATATGCAACCGCTCATCGATGCGGGCTACGTGTACGCCGCCCAGCCGCCGCTTTACAGCCTGCTGTTCGACGGAAAGAAGCACTACGTGTTCTCAGACGCCGAGCGCGACGAGCTGCTGAAGACCTTGCCCGAGAACAAGAAGGTCGAGATCTCCCGGTTCAAGGGCCTCGGAGAGATGGACGAAGACGAGCTTTGGAAGACGACGATGGACCCGGAGACTCGCGTGCTCAAGCGAATCACTCTGGACGACGCAGCGATAGCCGACGAAATGTTCACGATCCTCATGGGAGAAAACGTCGAGGCCCGCCGTGACTTCATAACCAAGAACGCCAAGTACGCAACCCTGGACGTATAAATGACAGACAACGAGATCCCTCCGGTACAGCCGCCTCTCGACGAGGCCCGCGTACAAACGATCGAGATCGATCAGGAGGTAAAGAGCTCTTACATCGACTACGCGATGAGCGTGATCGTGGCGCGTGCGCTTCCGGATGTGCGCGACGGCCTGAAGCCCGTTCACCGCAGGATCCTGTTCGCGATGGAGGAGCTGGGTATGCGGCCGAACACCCAGCACAAGAAGTCCTCCCGAGTGGTTGGTGACGTTGTCGGTAAGTACCACCCCCACGCCCCGGAAGCGGTTTACGACGCCCTGGCGCGAATGGCGCAACCGTTTTCCATGCGCCACCCCCTGATAGACGGTCGAGGGAACTTTGGAACGGCGGACGGGGACCCTGCGGCGGCCATGCGATACACGGAGTGCAGGCTTCACCCCCTCGCCATGGAACTCATTCGCGACCTCGACGAGGACACGGTCAACTTCGTTCCAAACTACGACGGGAACGAGCGCGAGCCCTCGGTCATGCCCGCGAGATTCCCCAACCTGCTCGTCAACGGATCAACCGGAATTGCAGTCGGAATGGCAACCAACATCCCCCCGCACAACCTCGGCGAGGTTTGCGACGCGGTCGTCGCGATGATCGACAACCCCGACATCGTCGCCGACGACCTGATGAAGATCGTGAGGGGGCCGGACTTTCCGACAGGCGGAGTGATCATTGGGACATCCGGGATCAAAGACGCTTACGAGTCCGGCCGCGGCACAGTTCGAGTTCGCGCGAAGGCCGAAGTCGAGGAGACGCGGACGGGGCGAATGCGGATCATCGTCACCGAGCTTCCTTACACAGTGTCGGGTGACCGGGTGCTCGAGAAGATCGCGCTACTCGTGCACACGAAGAAGCTCGTTGGCATCGCGGACATACGAAACGAGACCAACAGGCAAGGAACGCGCCTTGTAATCGAACTCAAGAAGGACGCCATTCCTCAGGTGGTGTTGAACAACCTCTACAAGTTCACACAGCTGCAGGATTCGTTTGGCATGAACATGCTGGCGCTGGTCGACGGAACCCCACGCACCTTGCCTCTGTCCCACATTCTTCGGCACTACCTCGACCACCAGATCGAAGTGGTCACCCGCAGGACCCGCTTCCGCCTCAAGAAGGCTGAGGACCGCATGCACATCCTCGAGGGGTTGCTGGTCGCGCTCGACCATCTCGACGCGGTCATCAAGCTGATCCGTGAAGCCGATTCCGCCGAAGATGCCAGGGGCAAGCTGATGAGTCGCTACAAGCTCTCAGAGCTGCAGGCGACCGCCATTCTGGACATGATGCTCCGCAGGCTTGCTGCGCTCGAGCGCCAGAAGATCAAGGACGAGGCCAGAGAGCTAGCAGACGTCATCAAAGAGCTGAAGTCGATCCTGGCCTCGCCGGCCAAGGTTCGAAAGATCATTAAGACCGAACTCGTCGACCTAAGGAACAAGTTCGCGAACCCCCGCAGGACCGAGATTGCCGGCGACGAGGGCGACTTCAACATCGAGGACCTCATTCCCGACGACGACGTTGTCATCACGATTACGCGGTCCGGATACGTCAAACGTGTCAAGGCGGCGACCTACAAGACGCAAGGCCGCGGCGGCAAGGGCGTAATTGGAGCTAAACCGAAGGAAGGCGACATCGTTCAGCATCTGATGTCGACCACCAACCACGCGTTCCTGCTGATCTTTTCGAACAGAGGCAAGGTCTACCGAATCAAGGCCCACGAAGTTCCGGAGAAGGAACGAACGGCCCGCGGGATTTCAATCCGCAACCTGCTCCCGTTTACTGCAGAGGAGGCCGTTGCAGCGGTCATCGACACCAGGGACTTCAAGAGCCACAACTACCTTGTGATCGTCACGAAAAAGGGGATCATCAAGAAAACCGAGTTCACCGCATACAACTCCTCCCGGCGGGACGGAATCATTGCCTTGAACCTTCGTGACGACGACGAGGTCGTTCAGGTGCGAGCGACTTCGGGAACCGACGAGCTGATCATGGTTTCGCGCAAGGCGATGGCAATCTGCTTCAAGGAGACTGACGTACGTCCGATGGGCCGGACTGCGGGCGGGGTCATAGGAATGCGCCTCCCGAACGACGAGCTAGTCTCGTTCGATGTGGTCGACCCCAACGCCGAGCTGCTGATAATTACCGACGCCGGCTACGGGAAGCGAACTCTGCTGACGAAGTACCCGCGTCAGCGCCGCGGCGGTAAAGGCGTGAAGACCGCCAAGCTGACGAGCCGCCGAGGAACGGTCCAGGGGGCCGGAGTCGTAAGGCTCGGTCACGAGGTCTTCCTGATCGCAAGCGATGGCCAGGTGATAAAGATGACCGTCAAGGACATCTCTCGTCAGGGCCGCGACACCACTGGTGTGCGAGTCATGCGGATGGAACCGGGAGTCTCCGTGGCTGCGATGGCCCCGGTTACCGAGGACGACGAGTAACGGGCACGTTTCGCCACCTTCCGGACTCCGGCGGGCTGACAGTCAAAGCCGCTTCGGTATCAGACCTCTTCGAAACCGCCGCACACGGTCTCTTCCGAATGCAGTACGACACCTCGACCGTGGGCTTCGAAAGGGAGGTTTCGGTCGAGGCCGAGGCGGAGTCGATGAGTGCACTCCTCGCTGAATGGTTGACTGAGTTGCTGCTGCTGAAGCAGGAGGCAGATTTCATCCCAGGCGACTTCATCGTTGTGGAGGTGGGCGACCCTCCTGTCAAGCGCTATGGGGCGAACAAGCTGCGGGTCCGGGGAACGGCCAGGGGCCGAATGGCCGGCGACTGGCTAGTCCTGGAGAGAGATGCCCCGGCTCGCTTGGATTCTGACGATGTCGAGGTGACCATCGGTAAGAGGACCGCAGAGGCCACGATCGTCCTGCGCTTCGCTTGAGTTCGCAGAACCCCCGGGGGCTGCCTAAAGCGTTGTTACAATCCCGCCATCCAAATGTTTGCCAGCCGCTCGTCTGACCCCACCCCAATCCGCTCGAGATTCCAGGCGGTCAGTCCGCAGATTCGGCGCGTCAAGGGAACGATCACCAAGGTCAACCCTTTCAGTGTCTTCAAAATGTCCTTGCTCTTTTACGCATCGATCATGCTCGTAGGACTCCTTGTCTCCATGATGTTGTTCTGGGCGGCAAGATCGGTTGGGATCGTCACCAACATCGAAAATTTGATCAGGGCGCTTGGGTGGACAGAGTTTCGGTTCCAAGGCGGGAGCCTGATGCGTTTCCTTCTTTTCTTCGGGGTCTTGCAGGTGGCCTTCTGGTCGTCCGTGAATCTTCTGCTGACCATGCTCTACAACCTTGTGTCGGATGTGATCGGCGGCATTGAGCTCGAGGTAGTCGAACAGGAGCAGTGATTCCCGCCGGGTAAACTGGGCCCTCCATCAGGGGGGCTATAGCTCAGTTGGTTAGAGCGCAGCACTGATAATGCTGAGGTCCGTGGTTCGAATCCACGTAGCCCCACAAAGTGACTTAGATGTAATTCTGATCCCTGCAGACCCTTCGAACTGCAGCTGCTGAATTACTCAAACCGGTTCCCCCTTCCTCCGCGCGGCGACCGGCAGATAGGCTGGCGCGGTGGAGGGGACGCTCGTCATCGCCGACGTCAGCGGCTACACGCGGTATCTCGCCGGCGTTGAGCTGGAACACTCGCAGGACATACTCGCTGACGTTATCGGCTTGATTGCCGAGCAGCTTGGGCGGTCTTTGGATGTCGAGCAACTCGAGGGCGACGCGGTGTTCTGCTATCGAGCAGACGGCGATCACTTCGACCTCCGCGCAACGATCGAGGACTGCTACATCGCGTTCGCCGATCGCCTTCGATCGATCTACAGGCTCTCGACGTGCGGCTGCCTAGCCTGCAGGAGCGTGCCGATGCTTGATCTCAAGTTCGTTGCCCATCACGGCACCTTCTTGGAGCAACACATGGCCGGGAGACACTCCCTGCTCGGCCCGGACGTCATCCTGATACATCGGCTCTTGAAGAACCATGTGAGCGAGACCACCGGCGTCGGGCCCTACGCCTTCCTGACCGACGACTGCATCGCGCATTCCGGCATCGTCGGTTCGGAGCAGGATCTCATTCCTCACGCCGAAGACTACGACGTGGGCCACGTCACCGGCGTCGTCATCGACCTTGCGCAGGTGTGGCGCGAACGCCGCGAGACGCAGCGGATGTACCTCGGTGCCGAGGAGGCTCTGGTATCGGTCGAGCGTGAGATGCTCACAACACCCGAAGACCTCTGGGATCACATCGCTGTGTCGGCGAATCAGATCGGCTGGCTGGTCGGTCTCGACACTGTGGAGGAGCATCACCCGCAAGGGATCCGCGGCGTTGGGACCGTGAGTCACTGCGTTCACGGAGATGTCATGCTTCGGCACGAAGTCCTCGACTGGCAACCGCCGCGGTATCTGACAGAACGGATCGTCGGCAAGTGGAGCGGCACCTGGATCGTCACAGTCGAGCTGTCTCCTGTCGATGGCCAAAGGACGGTTCTCGCATGGCGGATGCGGATCGAGACGCTGCCCGACACCGCGGACGAGGATGCCATCGCGGCGTTGGTAGCGCCTGTCATGGAGCAAAGTGCCGAGAACCTTGCCGCTCGATTCGATCGCGCCCTCGAGATATCGACACCTGCGGGTTGAAGAACCGGCCTTGAGGCTGGGCTTCGACCAGCCCTACCGCGACGCGGCCCGTCGCACGAGTCTCGGATGTCTTAACAAGCCAATCGCCACCGCGACCACAAGTATCAACGCGGGAACAGCGAGGGGGCTGCGCCGCTGCCGCGCAGGGGGTTCCCCGGGAATGAGCGACCCGGTCGATACGAAATCCGCCAGAGGAGGCTTTTCTGGAACCCATCCCGGGCCCAGGATTGGCCGAGGCGCCTCTAAGGCGACCAGCGCCGACGGCTGGCGCCCGTCGATCTCCGAGAGTTTCGTGAATTCACCGGTTAGCGGATCTGCCCGGAAGAACCCACCCTCGTCGAAACCAAATACCTTTCCTCCGGTCACCGCCAGGGGGTTCAGACCCAGTCCATTGATTCGGCCAATTTCGTTCAGGTCGGCTCCGTACATAACGAGCTCCGGGGGAATCTCTCCCTGGCCTTCGGACACGCGGGATATGACAAATCTCGAGTCGTCTACCCAGGCAGCAGGCCCCCAGTGCCAGGCTCGGGCAAGCCCCGGCTTCTCAGGCTCGGTGGAGGCGAAGTCGAGAACTCGAACGGTAACGGGCCCACCGTATCTCTGGCGCTGAATAACCAGAAGCTTCGCGCGATCCGGACTCGGATACACGTCGACCGAGCCGGCGAAAGCCTCGACCGCCGTGATTGCCCCGGTCTCAAGGTCCAGCTTCGAGAGGTAAGACGGCCCGAGTTCCCCCTGCACATCCAGGACGTATGCAGTCTGGTCGTCGAGCAACGAAGTACCGGGGAAAACCTTGACGGAGCTGAGCAGCTGGTTTCCATTCCAACGTTCGAGCTGTCCACTCCGCCAGTCCTCAAGGAGGAGCCTAAGAAATTGGGGACCTTTCGAGTTCGTGCAGTGAATCCACGCCGAGCGCTGGTGCTGACTTGGGATCACGGCGTTGATTTTGAAATCCGTCAGAGCCCTCACGCTGATCTCGGTAGTCGTCTCCTCAAGAGCGATCGTTTGGCCGGGACAGACGCTCACCTTTGTTCCGCTTCTTTGAAACCCCATTCCGGGTTCAACGGACGCCGGCAGCCCATATGCCGCGACGCGGCCCTCGCCATCGAGCGCTAGCGACTGACTTCCCGCTGCGTCCGAACCCGCAATGAATGCGATTTCCCCGCCGAGGGGATCCGGCACCGGCCGGCCCGCAGCTATAAGCGCATCCGGTTCGACTGTAGAACAAAGGCCTGACCGCCAAGCCCCGTCCTCGCTGGACAGAACCACGCCCGCCCGTTCTCCAACAGCAACTTCAAAGCCGCACGATGCGCCGGAGAGCGGAGAGTTGACGTGTTCCCGGCGGTGGAGCTCTCCCTTGACCACACGCTCGACTTCGAACGTCCAAACGGCATCGCTTCCACCGGACAGGACCGAAAGAGGGCCCTCCTGGATTCCAACCAGCCGTCCCACGAATGCGGCTTCTGCCTGCCGGACTTGGATCCTGGGGTGATCATCGACACAAGAGCATGAGGCGGCGGGAGCGGCGATCGTGAGGGCCGGGAGAAGGAAGCAGAAGAGCAGAACAACCCTGAGCGCGCGCCGCACTCTACGATCCTAGGCGGAGTGGGGAATTAGGGGTCTAGAGGTACGTCGAGGCCTGACCTAGCTCCTGCTACGTAGCTCTTCGTGAACCCTTAGGATCGAACTCAATTACTCGAACCAGTTGATCGGGGGAGTGGATGTCGTTTTTCACCAAGTTCTTGATAGTTGTCGGAAGCATTCTTTTGATCGCGTTCATCCTTTCGGGCATAAGGATCGTCCGACCCACGAATCGGGGGCTCGTCGAGCGCCTCGGGAAATACCGGCGCTTCGCCATGCCCGGTCTTAACCTCATCATTCCCGGCATCGACAAGATGTACCGGGTCAACGTCACCGAGCAGATGGTCGACGCACAGCCGCAGGAGATCATCACTTTCGACAACTTGAACGCCCACGTCGATGCGCAGGTCTATTTCCGTGTGCGAGACGACGAGGAAAGCGTCAAGAACTGTCAGTACAACGTCAACAGATATGAGGTGCAGATCGTCAACCTGGCGAGGACGACTCTGCGAAACATCATCGGAACTCTTTCGCTCAAGTCTGCGAACAGCGAACGAGGCCGGATCAACAACGAGTTGAACACGACGCTTCGGACTGAGACGGCTAACTGGGGCATCGACATCGTACGTACGGAGCTAAAGGAGATTCAGCCCCCGCGCGACGTTCAGGAAACGATGAACAAAGTCGTGAAGGCAGAGAACGAGAAGGTGGCGGCCGTCGACTACGCGACCGCGGCAGAAACCGCTGCCGACGGCGAGAAGCGGGCCGAGATCAAAAGGGCCGAGGGAGTGAAGCAGGGCCGCATTCTCCAGGCCGAGGGTGAAGCCGAGGCAATTCGACTCGTCAATGAATCAGCGGATCGTTACTTCGTCGGCAACGCGCAGCTTCTCCGCAGGCTCGAGGCTGTCGAGACGTCCTTGGTGAACAACGCCAAGATCGTCATTCCGGCCGGGTCGGAGCTGGTCAATGTGATCGGCGACCTCGGAGGGATGATCCCGCTTCGCACGCCCAGAAAGGCAGAGTAGCTCCGGCGCTACTCCGCAGCTACGGCATCGAGGATGTTCAGCCGCGCGGCCCTTCTCGCGGGAAGCAGCGCTGAGATGAGGGCGGACAGGGCCGCGAGGACTGTAAGCACCAGCAGGGATATCGGGGGAACAACGAAGTGCTTGAAGGCCTCGTCCTCGATCGCCTGGGTGACTGCCCACGCAAAGAAGGTTCCCAGCACAAGGCCAAGAACGGTTCCGAGAAGGCCGATGAACACGGCCTCCCACCGCACCATCGATCTGATCTGACTTCGCGTCATCCCAACGGCCCTCAGCATTCCCAGTTCACGCGTCCGCTCTATGACCGATAGCGCAAGAGTGTTCGCTATCCCCACCGCAGCTATGAAGATTGCCAGCGCCAGCAGGACTCGCACCAGGTTGAGTAGCTGGTCGATCTGCCTGGCCCCCTCGCCGAAGAAATCGTCCTTACTTTGGATCTGAAGCTGGGGGTAGGGCTTTGTGGCTTTGGCGATTGCCTTTCGCCCCTCGGACTCCGTGACATCGGGGGCCAGCTTTACCAGAACGGCGAAGGTGTCCTTCTTCGTGTAGTTCTGTTTGAAGACGTCGAGGGAAATCAGGAACCCACCCGGCAGGGTCTCGGCTTCGAAGACACCACCAACGACGAACTCCTTTCGTCCCGTGTCGAGGAACTCGAGACCGATCGTCTTGCCGACGATGTTGGCGCTCTCATTTGCAAGCCTCCCTTTGTGGATCAGTACCTCACCACGGGCGAGGGCATCCACCGAACCTTGAGTTAACCCAAGGTCGAGCACGTGGTTGACCAGGGCTGGGTCCACCGCCGACGTGAACGAGTTGAACTTCTGAGCCTGCTGCTGGCGGGACCCGCTCCCCTTCAGCCATTCGGTCTTGTCCGGGGCGATCGGCCCCCGCCTTACCTCGGTCGAGACATCCACCTCTTTGAGGCCAGCGAGTAGACCGGCGACCTCGGGCGGAACCACCTCGCCCGAGTCGTTGGAAATGATGAAGTCCGCTTTGAAGAACTTCGTGATGACCTGCTCGAAGGATGCCTTGGTGGATGCGACGAAAATCGTGACGAAGGTTACGAGACTGAGCCCGATCATTAGCGCCGCGGCGGTAGAAGCGGTCCTTCGTCGATCCCTCATTGCGTTGAGCTGGGCCAGGCGGCTCGTGATGGCTCCCCTGGTTTTGAGCGGAAGTCCAATCAGTTTCACAACGGGCCTAACGAGAACGGGGGCCATTACGGCGATCCCAAGAAACATCACACCTACTCCGGCCCCCACCAGCTGGATGCCTTTACCCGTGTCTCCGTTCAGCCCCCAGATGAGCACCCCGGCCCCTATAGCTGCCATCACCAGACCCACGATTGTTCTTATCCGGATGGACTTTGGCGGTGGCATCACTTCACGAAGTGCCGCTACGGGACTGATGCGCGAGGTGCGCAGCGCCGGAATGATCGCCGATACGAGCATCACGACTACACCGACACCAATCGACACGAACGCAGTCCTTGCCCTGAATACTGTCGGCCCGTCCGGCAGGTCGATACCGATCAGCTCAAAGACATTCTTGAGAGCCGCGGCGAATGCGACTCCCAGCCCAAGACCCACAATTGAAGAAAGGGTCCCGATGATTGCTGCCTCTGCCAGGACCGCTTTGACAATCTGAGCCCCGGTCGCCCCAAGGGCTCGAAGCAGCCCGAACTCCCGTGTTCGCTGGGTCAGGATTATCGAGAACGTGTTGAAGATCAGAAACGTCCCGACGAACAGGGCTATTCCTGCAAAGACGAGCAGAAACGTCGAGAAGAAGCTGAGTCCCTCTTTGATCTCCCGTGCGGTCTCGCGCGTTGAATCCGCCGCTGTAATTACCTCGTACTTCTTTTCCAGGGCTGTGTCGATTCGCTCGGCGAGTGTGTCCGCGCGGACGCCCTCGGTGGCGGCCGCGTTGATCCCGTCGACCTTTCCGGCAGCGTCGAACAAGCGCTGGGCCGTGCGCAGCTCATAAGCGGAGATCGTGGCCCCGGCAAGGTTGTCCTGGGAGCCAAAGCCCATGATCCCGACCAGCTTAAAGGGCTCTGCCGCCCCCAGGGCTACGATCTGGATTTCGTCTCCCAGCTTGAACTTGTACTTGCGCGCGGTGGCTGCATCGAGAGCTAAGTCGCTGGCGCCTTCGGGGGGAGACCCGCTTCTGATTTTGAATGGCGTGAGATCGGATACGCGGCCCCACGACACCCCGAATGAAGGGGCACCGGCGTTTTGTATCGGGTTGCCTTTCTTGTCGAGCACCTGTGCAAATCCGGCGACGCCACCCTCAGCGGACTTGACCCCCGGCACCGCTGCAACCGTCTGCACCAACTCCTCCGGGACGCGCTCCCTGCCCCCAAAAGGAGTTTGAACCTCGGAACGAACCGACACATCGACACCGCTCAAAACATCCGCGAACAGCCCCTCGAACAGTTTGCCCATCGTGTCGGTCATCACGAGGCTTCCGGAAACGAAGGCCACGCCCAGAATCACCGCCAGCGCGGTGGAGATGAGCCGGAGCTTGTGGGAGAGAAGCCCTTTGAGGGTGGCCTTCCACATGGCCTAGTGAATCTCCACTAGCCGCCCAGCTCCCTCAAACGGTCGATCACTTTCTCCTGCGTGGGCTCGCGAAGCTCACCTACCACCCGGCCGTCTCCCAAAAATACGACTCTGTTCGAGTGCGAAGCCGCGAACGGATCGTGGGTGACCATCACGATTGTCTGGCCGAACCCGGCGGTCGCTTCGCGGAGAAAGGACAGCAGTTCCTCGCCCGACCTCGAGTCCAGGTTCCCGGTCGGCTCATCGGCAAAGATGATCTCGGGCTTGCTCGCAATCGCGCGGGCCGCAGCGACTCTTTGCTGCTGGCCCCCGGAGAGCTCTGACGGCAGGTGCCCGAGCCGGTCGCCCAGGGCGAGCGAGGAGATGACCTGATCGAGCCAGTCCTTGTCGGGCGTTTTTCCTGCAAGCGAGTCGGGGAGCTTGATGTTCTCCTCCGCGGTCAGAGTGGGGACGAGGTTGAACGACTGAAAGATGAACCCGACCTTTTGGCGGCGAAGCAGAGTGAGGGCTTTGTCCTTAAGCGTGCTGAGGTCGACGTCTCCAATGAACACCTGACCGGTGGTCAGCGTGTCGAGGCCCGCAAGGCAGTGCAGCAACGTCGACTTTCCGGATCCCGAAGGGCCCATGATTGCGGTGAACCTTCCGCGTTCAATTTCGAGATCTATCCCATCGAGCGCCTTGACGGCGGTCGAACCCTCTCCGTAGATCTTGACCGCATCGACCGCCCTTGCGGCAGTTTCGCCAGGCTGCTGCGGAGCAAAGACCTCCGCGGGCGCAACATCCTCAGTCTTGGGCGAGACCGGGGGCCGGGCGCGAGTCTTGGTCGAGACCGGTGCCCGGACACGAGTCTTGGGCGAGACCGGGGGCCGGACACGAGTCTTGGGCGAGACCGGGGGCCGGGCGCGCTTTCTTGCCGGAGCCGTCTCCTGCGAGACCCTGGCCCTTCCATCCGCTTTGGCCGGCCTCTTGCGAACCTGACTCTTGGGTTTCACGGAAGTCTTCTTCTTGGAGTTCGCAGAAGTCCGCCGTTTCGTTGCGGCGGCTTTGCTAGACGGCCTGCTTTTAGGGGGAGCCAACTGCGGTCCTTCCGGTCTTGAATCGTTGGATGCGGATCGAAGTTCCCAATACTGCCAGATACGCGTTTTGGCATCGCCGTCCGGCGGTATAGCCTTAGCGCAATGGGAATTATCAAGAAGGCTCTGGGCTTGGCCGCAATCGGCGCGGTCGCTGCGTGGGTCAGCGGAAAGAAGCGCAAGGACGACGCCGCGATGTGGGAGGACGTGGGGTACGCCGGGCAGTCCCGATCACACACCTCATGGCAGGAATCGAGCGATGTCGCCTCGGCTGCTGACTCGATGAAGAAGGAGACCGGCTCGACCGCAACTTCGGTGGAGGCGGAGACTCCGGCAAAGAAGGCGAAGCCTCAGAGCAAGGCGGCCGGCGAAGCAGGGCCCGGCTCGAACGGAGCGGACGCACCCAAGCCTGAGGGCGGCGCTTAGGACGAACTGAACGCCCCCTACAATGTGAGGGGGCCGTAGCTCAGTTGGTAGAGCGCCGCCTTTGCAAGGCGGAAGTCGTCGGTTCGAGTCCGATCGGCTCCACAGAGCGCCCAACTCGTTCGTTGAGCGCTGCGTAGCATGTTCGCGCGTATGGTCGGACGCATGCCAGTTCTCTCCGTTTCACCGAGCGCGTCCCTGCTCGATGAGCCCGTTCGGATCCGAGTCAGTGAGCTGCGTCCGGGCGAGCGATGCACGCTCGAGGCGACCATGCAGTGGGGGAGCACTTGGACTTCGAGCGCAACCTTTCAAGCGGATGCAAGGGGCTCGATTGATCCCGTAGCTCTCGCCCCCAGCGAAGGCACGTATGACGTCGTGAGCCAGATGGGCCTGTTTTGGTCGATGAGGCGGGAGTCGATCACTGCACCGCCTCGCGAGCTGAACCCGCTACGAGTCCGCGTGTCTGCTCGTACGGAGGATTGGAGCGATGAGGTCGAGGTCCAGCGCCTGCGCGTCGGGGCTCACGTCACCCGTGTGCCGGTCGCAGGCCCCTTCGTGGGCACGCTCTTCCTTCCTGAGGGTGACGTGCAATCGCAGGCGGTGATAACGCTCGGCGGATCAGAGGGAGGCCTGAGCGAGGACCGTGCCGCACTGCTGGCGTCCCGCGGATTCGCGGCGATGGCTCTCGCCTACTTCGGTGTCGATGGCTTGCCCGCCGAATTGAAAGAGATCCCCCTCGAGTACTTCAATGACGCCTTCGAGTGGTTTCTGGCTCATCCAAGGATCAGGTCGACCGGCGTCGGCGTCGTGGGCGCATCGGTTGGCGGTCAGCTCGCGCTCGAGCTTGCGACCAGGTTCGACGCCGTGGGTGTGTGCGTCTCTGTCAACGGTAGTTCCATCTCCTGGGGTAACAGACCCAGCGGCGACACCGCGATGCGGCCGGCGTGGACATTCGGCCGGGCGCCGGTCACATTCGTGGACAACGCCGCTGCGTTGGCGTTGGAAGACGCATTCGAGGGGGGTGCCAAAACCGGGGGAAGGCTGCAATCCACGCCGCTATTTGAGTCCGCGCTCGACGACGAAGCCATCGAGCGCGCAGCGATACGGCTCGAAGACGCGCGGGGGGCGATCATGATGATCGCCGGCGACGATGACCAGGTCTGGCCGAGCCGGCAATTCGTGGAGCTGGCGGAGCGCCGACTCGCTCGGACGGAAAACAACACGATCTTCGAGTCCCACGTTTTCCCCGGAGCCGGGCATTCGATCGGGCTGCCGTACCTGCCATCGACAGTGACGGAAGGCTCCTATGGAAGCCTCCTCCTTCCCCGAGGTGGAACACCAGGTGGCTCCGCTAGCGCAAGTGAGCAGAGCTGGCCGCTGATCATGCGCTTCCTTCGAGAGTACCTCTGACGCACAAATCGATTCTTCGATGATGTGAAGGGAGGGCCAACGGCCCCTGCCTTCGGCGACCTGCTACAGGGCCATTGCCACCGGGGGCGCGTAGGAACTCAGGCCCAACGCGTTTACGCCTCCGTGGTACATCGCATCCCCGAAGGTGAAGATCGCGCCGTCGTTCGTAAGGATCCAGTAGCCGGCTCCGGTTGATGACGGTCGCATCATGATTGCGGGGGGCATGGAACACCACCCAAATCCCGGCATTGAACCGTAGTAGCCGGCACTGCCGAAAGTGAAGATTCCTCCGTCCGACGCGACCAGCCAGTACCCGTTGCCCGTTGGGGTCGCCGCCATGCCCACGACGGGCTTGGCAAGGGCCATTGCGCCGGTCGAGCCGAAGAACCCTGCGTCGCCAAATGTGAAGATCCCTCCGTCCGACGCCACGAGCCAGTAACCGTTGTTCGAAGGTGTTGCCTCCATGCCGACGACAGGTTTTGCAAGGCGCGTCCCACCCATCGATCCGTGGAACCTAAGGGCGCCGAATGTGAATACCCCGCCGTCGTTGGAAGCGATCCAGTAACCGGCCCCAGATGCGCTCGAAGGGCTCGAGGGCGGGTTCGTGTCGTACCGGCACCGTCCGTCGACGGGGTACCCCTGGGCAAGCCGCAAGCTGCTGTAAGGGTTCAGGTACGTGCCGTCGGGTCTTCTGATCTCGAAGTGAAGGTGTGGGGAAGAAGACTCGGCGTTGCCGCTGTCACCCAGGTAGCCAATGTGCTGGCCGGCGGTGACTGTGGCCCCCAGGGAGATTCCCGGGGTGAAGATCCATTGGGCCGGGTTCGCGTTGTCGTCGGTACCGGGCGAGTCGTTGTTGACGTGGACGTAGGTGTACTGCCAACCCGCCGAGTCTCTGATTGTCAGCATGT
>DATLOJ010000140.1:0-5343 GCA_035536315.1 Actinomycetota bacterium
GGCGGCTTTCTTCACGAGCTTCGCGATCTTTGACTCTTCGGCCCCTGTCAACTCCTTCAGCGCGAAGGAGGTCGGCCACATGGCGCCTGCGTCGAGGTTTGCCGTGTCGCTGAAGCCGAAGGTCGCGTACCTGGCGCCGAACTTGTCCGCACTTTGGAAGAAGCAGACGACCTTGTCCTCCTTGGCATAGGCGGGCATCCCGTACCAGGTTTTCGGCGCGAGGTCGGGTGCGGCGGCCTTGATAATCGAGTGGAGCCGGGTGGCCATGTCCCGATCCGATTCCGGCATCTCGGCGATCTTCGCAAGCAGAGCCTTTTCCCCATCCTCTCTGTTTGCGGCCGCCTTTAGCTCCTTGGCGCGTTCCCTCATCGCGGCTTTTTCTGCGGCTGTGAAGCCCGTGGCTTTTGTGTTGTTCCTCTTAGCGGCCTTCTGCCCGGCCTTCTTTGCAGTTTTGCTTTCAGCCATTACCAGCACCTCTCCGCGCGAACGAACTCCAGCGCTATTGACCACTGATGATATTGGTCGGACCTTCGCGACAGTCAAGGGGCGCGACTTGCCCCCGCTAGCTCGACGGGTGAGGCATAGAGTTTGTCTTCGGGTCAACAGGAGGCGGTTTCGATGAGCAAAGTGGTCCTGGATATCTCGATGTCACTGGACGGTTACATCGCTGGTCCCAACGCAACCCTTGAGGAAGGCCTAGGAGAAGGAGGTGAACGGCTTCACGAATGGGTCGTCGCCGTCGCCGCCTGGCGTGAAAGTCACGACCTTTCCGGCGGTGAGGAAAACGTCGACAACGACGTCATGGCTGAGCATCTCCAAAGAATTGGCGCCACGGTGATGGGCCGACGTATGTTCAGCGGCGGGGACGGGCCGTGGGAGAGCGATCCGAATGCAGATGCCTGGTGGGGAGATGATCCTCCGTTTCACCACCCGGTGTTTGTCCTCACCCATCACCCGAGAGACTCGGTGACAAAGGAGGGCGGCACCACATTCACTTTCGTCAACGATGGAGTTGAATCGGCCCTCCAGCAGGCCCGCGCGGCCGCGGGTGAAAAAGACGTGGCGGTTGCCGGTGGAGCGAACGTCGCGCAGCAGTTTCTCAAGGCAGGATTACTCGACGAGCTCCAGATCCACGTCGCACCGGTCCTGCTAGGCGACGGCGTGCGCCTGTTCGACAATCTCGTCAGAGACGCTCCCAGGGAGCTTGTTTGCACCAGGGTGCTTGAGTCTCCAGCAGGCGTGACTCACATTAGATACGAGTTGCGACGTCCCGACTAAGGCCGAACTGGAAGTCCTGAAAGGCATTCAAAGCTAATTGGTAGCCGACCCCCGCTCGACCATCTGCCTGCTCTTCACTGACATCGAGAACAGTACGGAGCTTTGGGAGAAGAACGCGTCGCTGATGCAGGATGCGCTCAGCGATCACATCAGCCGTGTCGAGGAAGTCGTCTCCGACGCGGGCGGCAGGGTCGTCAAGCACACGGGTGACGGCACGTTCTCCACATTTCCGAATGTCGACTCAGGGCTCGCTGCCGCGACCGCCATCCAGCTTCACGCTTCACGATCGACCGGCGGGCTTAGGCCGCAGGTGAGGGTCGGGGTTCATGTAGGGGCAGGCGACATGAGCGCTGATGATCACTTCGGCCCCCATGTGAACCTTTGCGCTCGCATCACCGACGCGGCCTACGGAGGGCAGGTCCTGGTGAGCGCAGATGCGGCGGAGGCGGCATCGAGTACTAACGATCGCGATCTGGTGGATCTGGGACTCAGCAGGCTGCGCGGCATCTCCCGGGCACAGCGTCTTTACCAGCTCGTAGCGTCTGGGTTACGCCGCTCGTTTCCGCCGCTGGTGTCGCTCGAGTCGATCCCGACGAACCTTCCGAGGGGGCCTGCGTTGATAGGCAGGGACGCCGAGCTGGCGGAGCTCCGTGACGCGCTTCAAGGTGAACCCGTTGCCGTGACGATCACCGGACCTGGGGGAGTCGGCAAGACCTCGCTCGCGATCCGTGCGGCACGCCATCTTGTGGATGGCTACCCAGACGGAGTTTGGTTTGTCGACCTTGCGAGGATCGAGCAGGGGGCATTCATCGCGAGCACCGTCGCGGAGGTCTTGCGTCTGAGCGAGTTCGGCAGCGGGGCTCCCGAGGTCGCTGTGATGTCTTTCCTGCATCGCCGAACCGTCCTGCTCGTGATCGACAACTGCGAGCACGTGATCGACGGGGCAGCGGCGTTCATCGAGCAGGTCATGACATTGGCGCCGGAGGTGCGGGTCCTGTGCACGAGCCGGGAACCGCTCGGGATTCCGGGCGAGGTGCTCCTACGCTTGGAGCCGCTCCCAGTCCCCCAGGGCGTGGACGTATCTGTTCACCAGCTTCTCCACTATCCCGGCACGAAGCTCTTCCTCGACCGCGGCCGCGACGTAAGGCGTGACTTCAGGGCGAACGATGAGAACGCCTCGGCGATAGCTTCCATCTGCCGCAGCCTCGATGGGATGCCACTTGCTCTGGAGATAGCGGCGGCGCAGCTACGGAGCCTTCCGCTCCATGAGTTATCGAGTCGCCTCGATGCGAGGTTCGGATCCTTCCAAGGACTCGCACGCGGAGCATCCAAGCGCCAGCGCACCCTCGACGCGACGCTCTCTTGGAGCTACGACCAGTTGGATGATGGGATCAAACGGATCTTACGTACAGTGGCTTCGTTCTCGGGCGGGTTCAGCCTGGAGATGGCTGAGCACGTTTGCGGCCTGGCCGGAATCGCGCCCCCCGTGATAGCGCCAATCGCGGATTTGGTGGACAAGAGCATGATCACCTTGACGTCGGATGAGCACAGGCCATACCGGCTGCTCGAAACGGTCAAGATGTTCTGCCGCGCTCGATCGGTCGAGCTGGGAGAGTTGGAAGAGCTCCAGGATGCCCACCTGGCGTGGGCCTATCAACACGCGCAGCGGACTCACGAGCGGTGGCCGGATGTCGCGGACTCCGCCGAGGCGATGGACGAGATGGAACGGACGCAGCCGGAGTATCGATCGGCCCTGGCGTTCAGCGTCGAGTCCGGCAAATTGCTTCGCGGCTTAGAGCTGGCAGACCGTCTCCCGGCGTACTGGTCTCAGCGGTCGCCCGGCGACGTTCGTCACTGGTACCCCCTTCTGCTTCAGCCGGGAGTCGACGCGCCTGACGACCTGATGTGCCTCTCATTGATAAAGCTCGGACGCGAGATCGTCGGAACGGATGTCGAGTCTTCCGTCTCAGCTCTCGAGCGGGCGCTCGAGATCGCGCGGAAGTCAGTTCCGCGGTTGGTAGCGCTCTGTTTGCACTATCTCGCACGGGCGTACTGGCAGCAGGACCGGGACCCGTCACGTGCGATGCCGATGTTCGAAGAGGCGATCTCTCTCGCTCCTCCGCAGCGTCCGGGAACAGCCTGCTTCGACCTCGTGTTCCTCGCGCTCGCCTACTCAGCGCAAGGCAAGATCGACGACGCGCTGAGGGTGGCGGAACGCGCGGTGGAGGTGGGTGTTGGCCCCCTGCGCCACCCTTCCCACGCTCGTGAGGCGCTGGCTGTTGCGCTGTGTCTCAAAGGGGAGGCGGCCAGTGCGGCTGCCGAGATCGCATACTCCCTTCCTGTCTACATGAAGCTCAAGATGTCTGCCTGTCTCGCCCACGGGTTCGACGGCGCCGCCGCCGTTCTCTTAGCAGCTGGTGATACCGACGGCGCGGCGAAGTCCCTGAGCTTCTCGGACGCAGCCCGCGCGAGTATCGGAGCTGTCCCACTGGCGTGGGAGGAGTTCATCAGCCGCCCGGTCCGTGCTCGGGTGGGACATCGGATGCCGGATCTGCAACCCGACGATTTCGACCCGGAGGAGGCGGGGAAGGAGGCAACCGCAGCGCTAATCAGAGTGAGCGGTGTGCGCCGCAGCCTGGAGGGGTAGCCCCGACGCGATGAGGGCAGAACGGCGGCTGATCTCGGCGATCGCACGGTTAGCCGAGAATCTGCCTGAGGACGTCGATTTCTCCGAAGTGGCCGCGGACGTGCTCGATCGCCGGGCCGTCAAGTATCTGGAGCGCAGTCCAGTCCCCCTCCTTATAAGAGGCCACCTCCTCGAGATAGAAGTCCGTTCGATACCCCGGGAAGTCCGGCTGATGCGTCAGCGCGTCGGGAACAAATGAGAGATCAGGATTCGTCTCAAGCCATCGGTTCGCATCGGCGAGAACCAATTCAAAGTAGCGCGCTACTGCAGCAGGAGTTGTTGCTTCGGCGATTGCGTCTGCTTCGTGAAGTTGGATTCCAAAACCAATCTGACTGATCCGCGGGTCTGCGGCCCCCTGAAAGTCGAAGTCGAATGCGGCCTCGAGCGCGCCGCGAATCATTGAATTGACGGCCCAGTCGACTGTTCTGGCGAGGTGCCAAAGCGTGAATCCGATGAGGCTTGCCCCCGGGAAAGCGCGCTTTCGCGAGGTCTCGACGTCCACCTCTGCCGCCAGTCGGTTAAGGATCTGCCCTATTCCATTCAACTGAATCGCAAGCAGTTCTGATGCCTCCATCGTCCTGAGCCTACAACTACTGTTTGTTCTTGAAACAAGGAATTGCCAAAGACATTCATCAGTCGAATCGGGAACGAAACCGCTTGGGCGGTTGCTCCAGCGGGTCGGAATGATTCATAAATTCCTGTTTCACCTGGCATTCCACGGTTTCGGATCGTGGCCATGGTGGACGCCGTCATTACCAAGGAGAAGACACTTTGAACCAGAGCAGAAGAAAAGGCGTTGCTAATGCCCTCCTATTCGCGCACTCACCTGGAGGTAACCGATGAGCGTTTCGCTGGAAGAAATCCCAAGCGTTGCGGCCGAGGCTTGGCTTCGCCTGCGTGACGTGCTTCAAGTGAGTCTTGGCGATGGTCTGATCGCCCTGTGGGGGGAGGGCTCGACAATTCACCCGGACCGGCGACGCAATATCTTCAGCGACCTTGACTCGACGGCAGTCGTCGAGCATGTAATCGACGAACACCTTGGCGCGCGACTTGAGGCGGCCCTTGCAAGGCTTGCAGTTGACACCGGGATTGATACGGAATGGCACGAGCCGTCGGAGAAACCATGCTGGGAGATCGACTATGTATTGGCGGCTGACGTCGGAGGAGTCGAGTTCGCGCGCGACGCTCGCAGCTCCCGACACCACAAGCGCAACGTCATGTGGGCGGCCAAACGGGCTCACTGGCTCGCCGGCTGGTACGTGCCTTTATATGGTCCAACTCCAGAGCAGCTCGTTGTCCCTCCGACATGGCCCGAGCTCGAGTATGCGCTCGGCCGCGAGCTCGAGCATCTGGAACGACACGTTCTCGAAGGCGACTCC
>DATLOJ010000141.1:0-25716 GCA_035536315.1 Actinomycetota bacterium
GCGCTGGCTGTGACTCTTTCGATCGTTAATTCGTTGGAGCCTTCGGAGAAGTTTGCGACGCATTCCAGGAGGCTCACCGCGGCCCCCGACTTGCGGCCGTTACGATGGGCCCATGTCTGAAGACTCCGGAATCGAGATTGAAGTAGCGGCTGATTTCGACACTGCCGTCCGACTCACCCGTCTTGCCCTCAGAAGCCACGGGTTTAGCGTCCTGTCTGAGATGCCGGCCCCCGTTGAGCTCGGATCCGGAACCGGAAGAAGGCATTTGTTCCTGACCGTGTGGGAGCAGATGGTGGGCTCGGCGAATCTCGGCGGCCAGGGACTGGATGTTGGCGACCATTTGCAGATGAACATTGTCGTCTATGAGGAAGGTGGCACCACACATGTGGCCGGCCTCGACCCCGCCGAGGTATACGGCGCATGGCCGGAGGCGGCGGCGACCTCGGGGGCGGCCATGGAGGCCCTGGAAAAGGTCCTGCTGGCCGTCGATTCCCCTGAGTTGGCCTGATGGCACAATAACCGCCCTCTTTTTGGTTCTTCTGAGCAGTGGATTAGTGCGCACGTTACATATACCGTGACATTGTGATGGTGCCTCAGACGAAACCTGTGTTGGGCGGGAAGCGTCAGACTTCCTTCGCACGACGCCTGGAGGCTGCCGCTCCTAAGGTAGCGGAGGAGATTGGTGCAGCCATTCTCGAGGAGGTGCCCGCATACCGGACCCTCGGGGAAGAAGCCGTCAAGGGTGTGTCTGAGGCGGCCCGCCGCAACGTAACTTCATTTGCAAAGTCTCTGGCTACCGGCCGCGTTCCCTCGAGGCGCCAGGTCGACGAGCTGGGAGCGATCGGTGCCGAACGGGCCAGGCAAGGCATCCCCCTGGATGAAGTTCTTCGGGCGTTTCGAATGGTCGGGCGGGTCATGTGGGACCAGGTCTCCCGAGAAGTGAACGCTCGCGTCGTGTCGGCCGAGGAGGCCGTGGAATTGGGACGAGCCTTGATGCAGTTCACGGATGAAATCGCGTCTGCCGTGGCACGGCATTACGTTGCGGCTCAAAGGGAGCTAATGCACAGGGAAGAGGCAACCCGCCGTGACTTTGCTCACGATCTTTTGTTTGGTACCCATGCGGGAGCCGGTCTGATGATCGAGAGGGCTCGGAGTCTTGGATTCGATCTTGGCGGTCCGCACGTGGCATTTTCGGCCCTGCCGCCGAACAAGGATCGAGCGCGCGCTACATCGGACTTGGAGCGGGAGTTCGGCAGAGCCGTCGAGCAGCTCGCCACCATGATCGGGCCGCGGGCCACCGTTGTTTATGCGAGAGAGGGCGGGTACTCGGGAGTGGTCACGATTCCTCCGGATTCCAAATACTCCCCTCAGACGGCGGGCACCCAGCTGTCGAAGTTGCTTTCCGGGTGGGCAATCGGTGTGGGGGAGGCTTACCCCGGCCCGGAAGGTTCCCGGCGCAGCTGGATCGAGGCGCAAGAGGCGCTCGAGATCGGCTCAAAGGTAAAGCCGAGCGAGGCCGTGCACCTCTTCTCCGAACTAATGCTGCAAAGATTCCTGCTGGCGGACCGTGCCCTGGCGGAGCGGTTCATCGACGTTGTTCTTGGAAAACTCATCGAGCATGACCAAAGACGCAAGGGCAACCTGATTGAAACTCTCGAGGCGTTCTTTCGCGCGGACGGCAGCCCGAAGAGAGCGGCAGAGATGGTGTTTGCTCATCCCCACACCGTCAGCTATCGCCTTAAGCTCGTTGAAAAGCTTACGGGCCGATCGCTTCACGACCCCGATGACAAGCTTCAGCTGAACACGGCCTTGATCGCTCATCAATTGTCGCGTCAGAACGCGGGAGACCTGGGATGAGATTCGGGCTGGCCCTTCCTCAGTACGAGTTCAGCCTTGGCCCATCTAAGGGACTTAACTGGCAGAGCGTCCGTGATTGGGCCGTGAAGGCCGAGCAGATGGGGTTCTCGTCGGTTTGGCTGTCGGATCATTTGTTCCTCGACCTTGCTCGCTACGGTGGGAGCGATTACGAGTACGAAGCCCTCGAGGGATTTACGTGTGCTGCCGCGATCCTTTCGTCGACAAAGTCGGTTCGGGTCGGAATTCTCGTTGTCTGCAATGACCTGCGGCCCCCGGCCCTCGTCGCAAAGATGGCGGCGACGCTGGCAATCTTGTCGGGCGGCAGGTTCGAAGTGGGGCTGGGGGCCGGCTGGTACGAACCAGAATTCCGGGAGGCTGGAGTCGAATTTCACTCAGCGGGAGTGCGCGTGTCTCGCATGGAGGAAGCGTTGCAGGTGATCAAAGGAATGCTCTCGAACGAACGATTTTCTTTCGACGGAGAGCACTACCAGGTAAAGGATGCCGTGAACCTGCCTCTGCCCCCACCGTCTGAAAGGCCGCCCGTATTTGTCGGCGGGAAGGGCGACCGGGTTAGCCGGATAGCGGGCACTCACGCCGATGGTTTCAACACCGTGTGGGGATGGACTCCAGAAGGGTACGCGGGCAGGGTCGAACTGGTGGACCGCGCGGCACAAAGAGCCGGAAGAGACTCGAAGGCGGTCGCAAAGAGTGTCGGTCTGTACACGCTCAACGGCCGCGACGAACAGACGTTACAAAGCCGCTGGCAAGCTTATGTAGCCGCTTCTCCAATGGGTGACGGAGGTCAGGAGCCGGACAAATGGGGAGAGGACAAGCTCTGGGGGACGCCGGACCAGATTGCCAAGCGAATTGACGAGTTCAAAGCTTTAGGAGTTCAAGAGGTTATCCTTGGCTTCGGCATGCTGCCCTTTCAAATTGCAGATGAAGCAGCGGTCGATGAGTTCGTGAAGGAAGTGTTCCCGCTTTTCCAGTGAGGGCCCCGATATGCAGATGCCGAGTCCAATGGAACTTCTGATAATTGCTTTCGTAATCGTTCTGATCTTTGGAGCCAAGAGGCTGCCGGAGATTGCGCGCTCGATAGGAAAGGCCAAAGGCGAGTTCAAGCGAGGACTCGATGACAAGCCCGAGATCGAGCCGGTGGAGCGGGTGGACAAGGGCGACACCGTCCAGCCTTAAGCACCTCTCCCGCTTAGTAGGTCCTCCCAGCAAACTCAGAAAGAGTCTGCAGCTCTTTGGAGAGCACCATCAACTCCGAGGGAATCAGGGCCTGCGGCCCGTCGGTCAGGGCCTTTTCCGGTTCAACGTGAACGTCGATCATTACGCCGTCCGCGCCCACCGACACAGCAGCCCGGGATAGCGGAGCAACGAGCGATCGGCGCCCTGCCGCGTGCGATGGGTCGATGATGATCGGTAGGTGAGACTCTTCTCGGACGACGGGCACGGCGGATATGTCCAGCGTGTTGCGCGTCGCGGTCTCGAAAGTGCGTATTCCCCTCTCGCAAAGAACGATCTGCAGATTGCCCTGACGCGCGATGTGCTCGGCGGCCATCAGCCATTCCTCGATCGTTGCGTTCATCCCTCTTTTGAGCATGATGGGCTTTCCGGTTGATCCGACCTCTCTGAGAAGCGGAAAGTTCTGCATGTTCCGGGTGCCGATCTGGAGCATGTCCGCTACCGCCGCAACCTTCTCCACGTCGCGCACGTCCATTACCTCGGTGACGACCGGCATTCCGGTCTCTTTCCGGGCGATGTCGAGAATGCGCAGGCCATCGTCCTCGAGGCCCTGAAATGAGTAAGGGGATGTTCTCGGCTTGTAAGCCCCTCCCCTAAGGATGCGCGCGCCGGCCTCCTGCGCTGCAAAGGCGCACGCCACTGTTTGTTCCTCGCTCTCGACGGCGCATGGGCCGGCGATGAGAGTAAAAGTCGAAGGCCCGATCTCAGCGTTCCCGACGTTGATCGTCGAGGTGCCTGGATGGCCCTCATGCGAGACCACCTTGAAGGGTTTGGTGACCCGCTGAACTCGCTCGACTCCGGCCATGGCCCCGATTGGGACATCGACCAGTCGTTCGGGATCTCCGACCACTCCTATGACGGTGTGAAACTCGCCTCTAGACACGAAGCACTCGACGCCGGCATCTCGAACCTTGTCGAGCACGGCGTCGATCTCCTGCCCGCTCGACTCCTTGTTCATGACGATCAGCAAACGGCACCTCCCGGGGGGCGTCAGGGTAACCGATCAAATCCATCGCCGTATCGAAACCGCGTGCTACACAGTAGCCAAGTGACCTACACAAGACAGCCCGAGCACTGGCAATCCGACACAACCGGAAGAGCCATTTTTGAAAAGAGGGTCAAGCGCGCCCTCAAGTCGGACGGTGAGTTCGAGCTTCTGGACTCGACGGACTCTTACGACGAGATCGACTTCGAGTTGGGCTGCAGAGGACGCCGTTTGTACCTGGAGGTGAAGGAGAAGAAGCAGTCGTATCGAAGCGCGTGGGTGGACGTTGGCGGGGTTCCGGAGGAAACGCTATTCATCCTTGACGAGCTGGCGGCCAGGAAGATCGTGCTCAGGGGGCCGCGCGCATACCTGCTTGTCCACGATGAGGTCAGAGGGGAGCTTTACGTTTGCGGCGCCCTCGAGCTCGTCATGATGCCCAAGAAAAGGGTGAACCGCTCGATCAATGGAGGCGTGGCTACCTTCAAGGGGAAGTGGTTGATCGACCTCAGAAACTGCGAAGGTGTCGGCTCATTGGAGGAGGCCTTCGCTTACGTCAAGCGCAGATGCTCGAGTGAGGACGAGATGTGGGGATCACTTGCTTGTCACGGACGCTTCGTCGAGGAAGCGATTCCCCGGCTTTAGTCCGGGGTGATAACCCCGTTGACGATGAGCTCAGCCATTTCTTCCTCCGGGTAGGCCCCCATGAAGAAAAAGGAGTTGTTAACGACAATTTTGGGCACTCCCGTGACGTTGTATTTCTGGGAGATGTCGTTGAACTCGTTCGCCTCTATGCAGGTGGAGCGCACGAACTCACTTGCAAACGCCATTCGGTTCGCCGTCACGACGGCGCGGGGGCAGTGCGGTCAGCCGGGGGTTGAGAAGATCTTTATCTCGGCCTGCTTGTCGAGAGCCTTGAGCTTCTCGAGCGTCTTCTTGTGAAGTCCGAAGTCCTTGAGCGGTATCGAGAAGACGGTCTCTATGAACGACTGAAACTCGAACTTTGCAGGAAAGCCGAGAAGCCGTACTCCGTTATCACCGTTGTTGCTGATCGAGATAGCCGGCGTCAGGCTCACATTCCACTTCTTCGCAATATCGGGCTGCTCTAGAACATTGATTACTTCCAGGCTCAAGTTCTCCGATAACCCTGCGATCTCTTTCATGAGCTCGACCGTCTTGCGTCCCGACTCGGCGTGGGGATCTCCGGTTACCTCCACCGACCCGGTGTTCTTTGAGAAGACGCGAAGCTGAACGGGGGTCGGAAGCTCTTTTGCGAACCGCTTTTCGAGGATCGAGCGATCGGTTTGGTCCAGGAATGTCACGTTGGAGAGGTTACCCCCAACCCCCGCCGATTGCACCCCCGCCTATACTCGATTCGAGTCGGTTTCACGCACAGACGGAGATGAATTGAGCCCAATCGAGTCCGGCAGAGATGCCCTGAAGCAGGCACGAAAAGCTGCTCCAGCGCTCGAGCCTGAGGAGGTTAGGGCCGAGCTCGACGCGGGAGGTGCCGCGACTCTCGTCGACGTAAGAGAGTCAGATGAGTGGCGGGCAGGCCACCTTCCGGGGGCCGTTCACCTTCCCCGCGGTTATCTCGAGTTGCAGGTGGACGAGAAGCTGCCGGATAAGGAGGCCCCCCTGATTCTTTACTGCGGAGGGGGAAACCGGTCTGCGCTTGCGCTGGCGACTCTGAGAAACCTTGGTTACACCAACGTCCGGCATATGAGTGGAGGCTTCGCCCAGTGGCGCGACGCGGGCCTTGACGTGGTTGTTCCCGCCAGATGGACCGCGGAGCAAAGAGACCGCTACTCCAGGCACTTCGTTCTGCCCGAGGTTGGGGAGGAGGGGCAAACCAAGATCAAGAACGCGAAGGTCCTGGTTGTGGGGGCCGGCGGTCTGGGGTCTCCGGCGCTGTACTACCTGGGGGCGGCGGGTGTTGGAACAATCGGAATAGTCGACAACGACACCGTCGAGGTGAACAACCTCCAGCGGCAGATCATTCACGCAACTTCCCGGGTTGGCACGAACAAGGCAGCGAGTGCAGCCGCAACCATCGAGGACCTCAACCCAGACGTGAAGGTGCAAACCTGGACCGACAGACTGGATCGAAGCAACGTGGATTCGTTGGTGGCCTCGTTCGATGTGGTGATCGATGCCACAGACAACTTCGACACACGGTATTTGCTTAACGAGAGCGCATTTCGCCACGGCAAACCCTATGTATACGGATCCATATTTCGATTCGAGGGATACGCCAGCGTTTTTTGGCCGGGGGGCGGGGGGCCTTGCTACCGCTGCCTTCACCCGGAGGCTCCCCCTCCGGAGCTCGCCCCCACCTGAAGTGAGGCTGGTGTCCTGGGCGTGCTCCCGGGAATCGTCGGATCAATTCAGGCAAATGAGGCCTTGAAGATCATCGTGGGCTACGGCGAGCCACTGGTCGGCCGCCTCCTTACATTCGATGCGCAGGACACGCGCTTTGGCGAGTTGAGGCTGAAGAGAGTGCCGGGCTGCGAAACTTGCGGGGGCGCCCTCGGCAATGGAGCTGTTCCGGCCTGAGGCCGGCGAATCACCGATAGGGTCTCGAATAATTCGCTAATGGTGCACTAGGGGGAACTCTTTGCCGCTTCGCTTCGAAACGATCATCGAGCCGTTCAAAATCAAAAGTGTCGAGCCGATCCGGTTCACATCGGAAGAAGAGCGCCTTGAATGCCTTGTCTCCGCCGGATACAACCTTTTTGGCCTCCGATCCGCCGATGTCATCATCGACCTTTTAACAGACTCGGGAACCGGTGCCATGAGCGCGGAGCAGTGGGCCGGCATCATGCGAGGCGACGAGTCCTATGCGGGCTCCAGGTCATTTTGGAGATTCGAAGAGTCGGTGCGGGACCTGACCGGATTCAGGCATGTGATTCCGACTCATCAGGGCCGTGCCGCCGAAAGAATTCTCTTCCAGGAGACGCTCGAGCCTGGGGATGTTGTGCCGAACAACAACCACTTCGATACGACGCGCGCGAATGTCGAGCACAGCGGCGCGTCGGCGTTGGACCTTGTGATCGCGGAAGGCAGAACACCTTCCACTCTGCATCCATTCAAAGGAAACGTTGATATCGATGCATTGACGGAAACGATCGAACGTGTGGGATCTAAGAAGGTCCCCCTGGTAATGGTCACCGTGACCAACAACTCGGGCGGAGGGCAGCCCGTATCCCTGGAGAATTTGAAGCAGGTTCGCAAGGTTTGTGACTCCTTCGGCATCCCGCTGTTCTTGGATTCTTGCCGGTTCGCGGAGAACTCGTGGTTCATCAAGCAGCGCGAGCAGGGGCAGTCGGAGCGAACGCCGTTGGATATTGCGAAGGAGATGTTTTCTCTATCGGACGGCGCAACATTTAGTGCCAAGAAGGACGGGCTGTCGAACATCGGCGGGTTTCTTGCGATGAATGACGATGAGCTTGCGGCCCGGTGCCGCAACAACTTGATACTCACCGAGGGCTTTCCGACCTACGGCGGACTCGCCGGCTACGACCTGGAAGCAGTTGCACAGGGACTTCGTGAGGTGACGGACGAGGACTATTTGCGCTACCGCATTCGAAGCACCGAGTACCTGTGGGAGAAGATCGACCGGGCCGGAGTACCTACCGTTAAGCCCCCCGGGGGCCATGCCGTCTACATCGATGCCAAAGCTCTACTTCCTCACATCCCGCCTCACGAGTATCCGGCTCAGGCTTTCGCGGTTGAGCTTTACCTGGCTGGTGGAATCCGGTCTGTGGAGATCGGCAGCGTCATGTTCGGGAAAAAGGGGGAGGGATCCATTGAAGAGCCGGCTCCTATGGAGCTCGTGAGGCTGGCAATCCCCCGGCGCGTTTACACCCAGAGCCACATCGACTACGTGGCAGAGGTCGTCATCGAAGCCGCGGGCCGAGCCCGCAAGATCGGCGGGTTCAAGATCGTATTTGAATCGCCCGAGCTCAGACACTTCACGGCAAGGTTCGAACCGGCAGACTCCCGCTCTAGCTAGCTCTTCCTAGCGCCTCCGGCGAGGGCGTGAACCTCCACCGCCCCCTCTTCTTCTCGGCGGCCCACCCGGCCTGCGCTTTCGCGTGCGCAGGGGCTGGGATGGATCTGCCGATGGAAACGGCTGGCGATTTGCGAGCGAGATAGCGACCGCGTCTGCGACCTCTTCTCTGATCTCGTCGGAAACTTCCGTCCCAACCATTAGCTGAAACAGAACACTGCGCTCGAGCTGCTCAATTGAATCAACGACTTTCGTCCGGGTGCCCGCGGGGGTCCTCCACTCCGCGTGAATCCTTCCGGAAGAAGGAATCTCTATTTTTAGATCGGCGTCACCAAAGCGGCCTTCCCAGGCTACGGTCGCTCCGGTGCTCAAATGTTGCTGGACTCGGTCTCGGGCTCGAGCTCACTCTGCGGTTCGGGTTCCTGCGCAGCCTCGGGTTCCTGGGCAGCCTCGGGTTCCTGGGCAGCCTCGGGTTCCTGGGCAGCCTCGGGTTCCTGAGGAACGGAGCCAGCTGCGACCATCCGCACGTTGGCAGCCTGAAGTCCCTTGTCGCCCTGGTTGACTTCAAACTCGACCGTTTGACCTTCCTCGAGGTTGCGGTAGCCACCGCCCTCGATCGCCGAGAAGTGAACGAAGACGTCGTCTCCGTCGGGGCGCGAGATGAATCCGTAGCCTTTCTCAGAGCTAAACCACTTGACTGTGCCGGTAGGCATTTGCAGCTCCCTCCTTCACTTCATTTGTTGACTTTTGAGAAGAGGGAACTGCCGTGGTACCGCTTGCCGCATGAACCTTAGACGTGCCCTCGGCCGGTGACTTTACCACGCAGGTTTTGATGCAAACAGGCCCCCGGGGGGCCGGGGGCCTGTTCAACATTTCTTGATGCGCTAACCGGTTGTTGCTGCGGTCCTCCCAGACATTCCTGCGAATAGCCCCAGCGCACCCAGCACGAGGTGCAGCAGGTTGTCGTAAATGTCGAAGCCGCTCGGCATCAGTCCGAATATCCCTGAATCAACGAACCCAATGATGCCGATGAGCAGGTACACAGCGCCGATTACTGTGACCGTTGATTTCGTGGCGCTGTCGGATCCCATGAATCCGACGTAAGCCAGCAGTGCTCCCGAGACGATGTGAATTATGTCCTCGAGCATGTCGCTGTTGAACACAATCACCTGGTCCATGAACAAACCTGCGATGCCGACGAGGAGCACGATTACCCCGACGACCTTCGCGTATGTCCTTGCCATTAATCCCTCCTTTTGATTCTTCCTGACTGTTTATTCTGAGGTACCCAGGACGCGGTGACCCGTATTTCACTGAAATGCCCGGACCTATTGCCCGACCCGCGAGTCAAGATGATTGAACATTTGCGCATTGGTGTGACTGCAACACCCACATCCCCAGCCGGGCCCAGCGGATTCCCTCTTTTCGCTGACCTCGCTGCGGGCCGCGATACTGAAGAGGTGCGCAAGCCGGATATAGAAATCGACATTCAGGCCGAGCCCATCGATCTGACTCCGCGCAAGCCTCCCCCTACTAGCGGCGCAGTTGTGACTTTCGCGGGCTATGTGCGTTCGGCTACAAACGAGCGTGAAGTGACCGGACTCGATTACGAGGCCTTCGAAGAGATGGTGCTGGCACAGTTGGGGCAGATTGCGAATGTGGCCGCTGAAAAGTGGAAGCTCGACTTTGTCCGGATTGTGCACAGGACGGGAGCTCTCGGCGTGGGGGAACCATCGGTACTCGTACAAGTGTCGAGTGCGCACAGGGATGAGGCTTTCGAAGGGTGCCGTTCGATCATCGACACCCTCAAAAGTACCGCTGCGATTTGGAAGAAGGAGAACTTCTCTGATGGAACGTCATCGTGGGTGAATCACCCCTAAAAAGTGCTTCACGTTTTGTTAGGTAGTCTTGGGTCATGGCTTATCTGATTTTTGCGGTTGTCCTGGCTGCGATTCTCATCTCGCTGGTGTCGCTGAGGCATCGCTCGCCCGACGATCCAACGAAAACGGTCGCGTCCTTCCAACGCTCCATTAAGGCCCTCAATCCCAACAGGAAGGTCGGAACCTCCCGGAAAAGCTGATGGGCCGGGACATAGCGATCGATCTCGGCACCGCGAACACGCTGATCTACGCGATCGGCAGGGGGATCGTTCTAAACGAACCGACCGTCATAGCTCTCAATCGCGAAAACGGCAGTGTGCTGGCACTTGGACACGAGGCCTTTCGCATGATCGGCAGGACGCCCGGATACATCGTGGCGGAAAGGCCCTTGCGCCGCGGCGCCATCAGCGACTTCGACATTACAGAGCGCTACATACGAATGCTGATGGAGAAGGTCGGAGTACGAAAGAGAATTCCTCGTCCGCGTGTGCTCATCTGTATCCCTTCGGCAATCACTGAAGTCGAGCGACGCGCCCTCCAAGAAGCAGCGATTGCCGCCGGTGCGCGTTCCGCCCACTTAATAGAAGAGCCGGTAGCCGCGGCCATCGGAGCAGGACTACCGATACACGAACCGACCGGAAACCTTGTTGTCGATGTTGGAGGAGGGACAAGTGAGGTCGGCGTCATAGCGATGGGCGGGATGGTCGTCAACACATCGGTGCGGGTTGGTGGATTCGATATTGACGATGCAATCGGCCGTTACATCAGACGCGAGTACGCGATTGTTGTCGGAGAGCGGACTGCGGAGCAAATCAAGATAGCGATCGGGAGTGCTTTCCCGCTTGCAGAAGAGGAGAAGGCCGAGATCAAAGGGCGGGACCTGGCAACAGGGCTGCCCAAGCTAGTGCAAATCACATCCGAGGAGATAAGAGAAGCCATTGCAGAAACGGTTTCGCAAATAACGCAGGCCGTCGTCGCGGCTCTTGCTGCCACCCCTCCCGAGTTGGGCCAGGACATTCTTGCGAGGGGTATCGCCCTCACCGGCGGAGGGGGCCTGCTTCGGGGGCTCGATGTGCGCTTGTCTGAGGAGTGTGATGTTCCTGTGCACCTAACCGACAGGCCGCTCGAGTGCGTGGTTCTCGGGGCTGGTCGATGCCTCGAGGCCTTCTCGACCTTGAAGGACTTGTTCTCCTCGTCCTCCTCCTAGCAAGCGATGCGGGGGCATACTGGATAGATGCGACGCGCCGCCCTTCTTTCGGTACTTCTACTGATGCTGCTGGCTGTTCCCGCCGCCGGCTCGAACGATCCGAGATTCCCGCAGCAGTGGGGCCTCGGCAAGATCCGCGCAGAGAGTGCCTGGCAGACCGGAACAGGCGAGGGAGTGATCATCGCCGTGGTCGATTCCGGAGTCGATTTAGAGCACGAGGATCTCTCTTCGAAGTTGGTTGGGGGAGCGGATTTCATCCAGCCGGGCACATCCCCAATGGATGAGTACGGACATGGAACACACGTGGCCGGAATCGCTGCGGCCATCACGGGAAATGGAGTGGGAGTTGCCGGCGCCGCCCCTGGCGCACGAATCATGCCTGTAAGAGTTTTGGATGAAAAGGGCGAGGGCCGATCGTCTGGAGTGGAGGCGGGAATCCGCTGGGCGGTGGATAACGGCGCAAGGGTGATCAACCTCTCTCTCGGCGGCGATGCAGAGGTTGTTCTCGGGTCCGGATTCAGCGATGCACTCGAATACGCGTGGAGCAAAGGTGCAATACCGGTTGTGTCGGCAGGGAACGAGTTCTTGTCCATATCCGGCTATGAGGACGACCCGGCTCTTGTCGTGAGCGCCACCGACAAAAACGACGGTAAGCCGGACTTCTCGAATGGAGTCGGCTTTGCGCAGTGGGGGATCGCCGCACCTGGAGGAAGCAACACCTACGAGCCATCGACCGACGACATCATCTCCTCTTACTTCGACCCGGCCAGACCGTCGTCTCACAACCTCTACGCGTACTTGAGAGGAACCTCGATGGCAGCCCCATATGTCTCGGGAGCGGCAGCTGTTCTGCTCTCTCTCGGATTGAGTCCCCAGCAGACTGTTGATCGCCTTCTCGCCACGGCAAGAGATATCGGCGTGCCAGGCCGGGATGTGACTTTCGGGGCCGGCCGTCTGGACCTTCACGCCGCAGTCAGCGGGCTGGGCGGCAGGGGGCAGGCCCCTCCAGCTCCCGAGGCGTCCTCCAGGCCCTCGGCCAAGCCGGGAAGTACTCAGCCTGCGAGACCTCCGTCGGGGCCGCCGGACATGCCCCAATCGCCCGCGGGTGAGGTCGCTCCACAAACGGGGGGCTCGCCGCCTCCGCTCGTAGTCGGGGGAGGACCCAAGGGGCCAGTTCCCTTAGACGATGTCGTCCTGGCTGAGCCCATTGAGTGGCTGCCGTGGGTCGCCCTGCTTCTGGCGGTTGCATCAGGCTTCGCCGCGGCTAGGGTTAGGTTCTGGAAAGAAGACATCGGATGACTCTTTTGTCTCCAAAGGGCTAAAGACTTTGGCCCTCAGCGTCGACTAACCTCATAGCAAGTCAGGAGGATAAGGATGCACGTCGTTACTTTTACAAACGCAGAGGGAAAAGCAGGGACGCATCAGACCGAGAGTCTCGAGGAGGCAATCAAGTTCATCGAGCACATCCGGAACAGCGAATCGGTCAGTGACGCGAAGCTTTACAACATGGTTGAGATTCCCATCGAGGTAAAGGCCTACTACAAGGTAGAGATAGGCGGCCTCGGCGAGCAGCAAGCCCCAGCGACCCCCGCCGCCAACACCCTCCCCCCAATAGAAACCAACTCAGCCCCCACAAACACCCCAGTCCGCTAACCAAGCCAATTTCAAAAGGGTCCCGAAAGGGGCCCTTTTCCTATGCCCTCCTCCCTCCCGCTTCTCATGCTCGCCTCGCCTTCCGCGCGACTGACGGAGAAAAGCGCGCCGCTTTGCGCGAAAAAGTACCGAATAAGGAACTGACGGAGAAAAGCGCGCCGCTTTTGTAAAGGAGTTCCGGCGGGGTTTTACGACGAAGTTCGAAAGCCTGACTCGTTGTCACACCCCGTCGCTTGAATATCGCCCATGAGCAAGATGGGCGGCGTTTTAAGAAACGGACTCGCGAAGGTGGCCAGCGCGCAGTTTGGCCACTTAACGCACGATCAGATGGCCGAGTCCGGGCTTTCAAACAGGCAGATTCACCAGTCGGCCTCGTCTGGTTACCTCACCAGGGTGCTGCCTTGCACTTATCGGATGGCCGGGGCTCCCGAGTCGTGGGAAGGGAACCTCATGGCAGCCGTTTTATGGGCCGGGCCCTCGGCAATCGTTTCTCACAGGGCAGCCGCACGACTCCATAACTTTCCGGACGCCCGCTGCAGCTTTTACGAGCTGAGCATCTTGGGAAAGAAGCGAGCAGCCAACCCCTTCCTGGTTCTTCATCAGAAGGATTGGGACAGGAAGTGGATCACCAGGGTGGGCAACTTCCCCGTTTCAAATGCAGCGGCGACCCTGATTGATCTCGCTTCCGTCGATCCCAGTGTTGTGCAGGTGTCGATGGATCATGCACTTCGAAAAAGGATGACCACCTGTAAGCAGCTGTACGAGGCCTTGGAGGCGAGGCCCCCAAACTGTGCCGGCAGGGCCATGCTCAAGGAGCTCATCATCGACCGAGCCGGCAACGGACTGACGGAGAGCGAGCTGGAGACTCGAGTTCTCGCTCTCATCCTTTCTGCAGGACTCCCGGCCCCTCATCGCCAGTTCAAGGTCAAGCGTCCGGGGGCTGAGCCTTTCCGAATCGATTTGGCCTACCCGGAAGCGGGCCTCGGTATCGAATGCGATGGGTACGAAACACACTCGGGCTTCGGCGCCTGGCGGAGAGACCGGCAGCGCACCAATTACTTAATTTCGAACGGCTGGCGATTTCTGCACGTAACCTGGGCCGACCTCAACCAGCCCCACGTATGGCTCGAACAGCTCCGGGCCGCTCTGGGAGTTGAGGAGACATCAATCCGGCCCTTCCCGCCGGCTCGGTGAGCCACCGGCTGATGGAACTCGTGGAGAAAAGCGCGCCGCTTTGGGCGAAAAAGTACCGAATAAGGAACTGATGGAGAAAAGCGCGCCGCTTTTTGTAAAAAGTTCGCTCGGCCGGGCCTACCCCGCTATGCCTCGCATGATCGAGCCCAGCCAACTGACGGCCAGAACTGCAAGAAGGGACAGCACGACGGAGAAGAGCATGATGGCGAGAGCGAGGCGTGTGATCGATCTGCCGATCCCTAGCGGAACGCCTCCACGCCATGCCGAAACCTTCACGCTGCCCGGAATGACGTCGGGGATCAGGTTGTCGACCGGCTTGCGGACCGGCTCGACTCGAGAGGCGGCCTCGTAGGCACTGGTTGCCGACAGCCCCGATTGACGGGCGGATTCCCGCGATCGGCCCGGGTCCGCTTTGGGTTTCAACAGAGCCTCCAGCTTTGACCCGAGATCCTCTGAGGTCTGCGGCGGCGTTGCCGGCGTAGCGGGCTCTGTCTTCGAACCCGAGAAGCTTCGTGATGCTGCTGCTTCCTCGGCCGGCTTTGCATCGAGGTCGAAGAAGGGCGGGGCGGCCGCCGAGGAGTCCGCCGGAGCAGATGCGTTAGGGACGGATGGACTTGTCTGGGTCGGGGAAGTCGGCGATGCCAAACCCGCGCCGGGAACCTTGGTGTCCGATGGTGAAGCCGGCCCGGCGATCTGGGAACGCTCATCATTTTCGGTCCGTTCCGTTGTGACGGGACTCGGGCCTTCTTTGTCCTGAGAGGTGGCCGGGGGTACCGACGACCGAGTCCAGCCGGACGCCGGAGATCGCAGCGGCGTGGCTGCTGAGGACAAGGGTTCGCTCGTGGGGGAATCCCCAAGCGGTACATCCGAATCGGGGGCTGGGGCGGAGGTCGCGGACGTAGCGGTCATCGGTGATGCAGGCGTTATGGGTCCGGCGTCGGCTCCGGGTTGTGGTGTGGCGGAAGAAGAAGTTTCGCCTTCCGGGACGAGGCCCCCGGTTTCAACGGAACTCACAGCTTCAGATCCCTGGATCGCTGGCTCCGCGTGTCCGGGGCCGCTCTCGGCAGTCGACGCGGTCTGCGAGGGTCCGGATGCCGAAGACTCTGCAAGTGTCTCCGATGCAACGCCGGCGGCCGGAATTGCATCTTCTTCAGCAGGCGTTGGATCGGCCTCCCTAGGAGGCGATTGCAAGGGGAGTGGTTCGGTCCTCAGCTCGATCGGCTCGAGAGGCGGAACTGCGAGCGTCTGACTGACGGAGGTCTCGGCCTCCTCGTCCATTCCCCGAGGCGCGGTTGCATTCTCGGAGGCAGGAGTTTCCGGCGATCCTTCCTTGCCGTTGGTTGCTTCTTTCAGATTCTCGTCGCTGCCCGGGTTCTGGTCTGTCGTTGTAGCGCTCCTTGAGCGGATAACCTGTTTCTCAGGCCGCATTTTGATACCCAGCGTCAGGACGATGAGTACTGCAGCGGCCGCGTGAAGAAGGAGTATGACAATCAAAACGCTCACGGTAAAAGATTGTGACCTACATTAGGTCGCCCCAGACTGCATCTGAGCAGTCTTACTTTGCCCCTATTCGCTCGATGCTGGCCAAGATCAACGCAATCGTCCTCATCCTGGCTCTGTCCTCCGTAGTCAAGCTCAACTACGTTGCGCTCTACCCCGGTCCGACGAGGGACGCGGAAAAGCTGACGAAGGTCGATGCACGGACCTACTCGTCAGAAGGGTCCTTCAACCTCACCACCGTTCGCCTGCTGGACCGGCCCACCATCGCGGAGGCGATCAATGCAGCCTGGGACAGGGAAAGCTCCGTCCACCCACGGCGCCTCTTTTATCCGGAGGACCTGTCGGACACTCAGATTCATCAAAGGCAGGCTGCTCAGATGGATCAAAGCCAGGACGCGGCAGCCCTTGCCGCATTGTCACTGTTGGGACTCACCCCCTGTGGGGGAGTCGTAGAGATCAGGTCGGTTGAGGAAACCGCCCCCTCTTTCCAATTCCTTCGAGCCGGCGACGTGGTCATCAGTGTCGATGGAACGCGGACCATGACTTTGGAGGAACTCAACAAGGCAGTCCGGCGGCACCCCATAGGAGAGACGATGACGCTCGGGGTATGTAGGGAAGGGGCCCCCACCGAGTTCACGTTCGCGACTACGTCATCGCCCAGCGCTCCAAGCAAGTCGGCTATCGGTGTGACACTGGGGTGGGTAGCGCTTCCTTTCAGCGTGAAGATCGATGCCTCCGAGATAGGGGGCCCGTCTGCGGGACTGATTTTCGCACTCGCAATCTACGACCTGCTTGTGCCTGAGGATCTGACCGGAGGGAAGACGATCGCCGGAACCGGGGCCATCACACCCGAAGGGATCGTCGAAATCGTCGGTGGAGTGCCTCACAAAGTCGAAGGAGCAGAGGCAATCAAGGCAGAGATCTTTCTGGCGCCAATTTCCGAAGTGGGGGAGGCCAGGGCTGCACTGGAGTCGGATATGCAGGTCATCGGTGTCCGGACCCTCGCAGAGGCAGTCGAGGTACTAAGGAAACTGGGCTAGGTACCACTTTCGGCTGTTTTCTCAAAATGGCCAGGTTCGCGCCGAACCACTAAGTGACACTTGAGCGGGCGTAACCTCTATTCAATCGATGAACTCAGTTGCGGTTCCTTTTCACTTTGCGGCGACATTTCTCATGACGGTCGCATGTTTTGGCGCGGCATGGGCGGCGGCCACCGGAGAAGGGATGGGGCCTGCCGAGAAGTGGCCGCGCCGTTACTTCGTGGCCGGATGGATCGTCCTGGGGATTGGGCAGCTGGCTCACGGTGCTCTGTTCTTCGCGAGCGAGCTGGATGCCGAGGCAGTTGCCCTGCGATTCGGGGGAATGGCGCTGATCGTCTTCGGCATGCTTCCGCGCTCACCCGCAAATGCAGCCAATGCTGTTGTGTTCCCAGTCATTGGCCCTGCCTTTTTGTCGGCGGCGGGGGCCTGGCTGTCGTGGCGCAGGCCCATCTTGTCGAAGCCTCTCTCGTTCGCATTTGGCGCTATGGCTGCAGCGGAGCTTCTTGTCGCGGGATCCTCCGGAAGAGATACCGGATGGGTGCTCGGGCACGCGATGCAACTGGCAGCATCGGTCCTCATCTTCTTATGGGTATCGCGCGTTCTTGCTACTTCCATCCGCACCCGGTTCGTTGGAATTTTCCTGGCGATACTGCTAATCGCTCTGCTCGTTGTCTCGAGTGCGATGACGCAGATCTTCACGTCGAACGTCACGGAAGAGGCGCTTCGCGATGCCGCCCAGACGGCCGAATCGCAGCAGGCCTTGGTTCAGGCCAGAGTCGACGACGCAATTTCTGATGCGGGGCAGGTTGCTGGAACCAATGCCGCCAGGACTCTGGTTGCGAACAGAGATCCGCAGCTCGCCGATCAGGTTGCTCAGTTTCAGTCGCCAGGCGGCTTGTTCGATGCATTTGACTTCATGGCCTTCCTCGATAACGGGGGCCAGGTACTCGCCGTTTCCGCTGCCGGGCAAAGCGGCACGCCCAACCTCGACAACTCAGAGGCAATAGCGCTTGCCGGCACAGACGTCGTGCAGTCCGCACTCGCCGGGAACGCGGCGGGGTCTCTCGACACACTTGGGCCTCGCAGGATCGTTCTGGTCGGAGCCCACCCTGTTTTCAACCCGGCAGGGTTCGACCCCCCGGGAGCCCCGCAGGGGATTGCCGGCGCGCTGGTGCTGGGATCGGTGGTGGACGTCGATTACTTGAATTCGCTAAAGCGCGACGGCGAGCAGGAAGTCCTTCTTATTACGGCCACTTCCGTTCTCGCCTCGACCACTTCCGATACAGCCGGGGTTTTGGAGCAAAGGGAAGCAATAACCAGGACAGTTTTCGACAGGCAGGAGATTTTTACTCGCAGAGGCGACATCGGAGCGACCGAATACTTCAGCTCGTACATCCCTTTGAAAAGAGCGGACGGGCGAGCCGTCGGAGCCCTTGTGATCGCACAGCGATCGGACGTTCTCGAGCTGACCCAGAGAGACGTTGGGCGGACATTGTTTCTTCTGGCTCTGCTGTCGACTGTCCTTGCAATCGCGCTTTCCTTCTTCTCGGGGACGCGAATAACCGATCCCATAAGGCAGCTGACCGCCGCGGCAGAAAGTCTCAGCCGAGGCGAGCTTGGCAGTGAGGTGAAGCTCGAATCGCGGGACGAGGTGGGCATTCTCGGCCGGACTTTCAACTCCATGTCCGGCTCGATGCTTGGCCTTACAAACGAACTCAAGCAGGCAGCAGAGGAGGAGTTCCGGCTGAGAAGCCGGCTCGAGGCGATCCTTCAGTCCATGAGTGATGGAGTCGTCGCCGCCGACGCCGACGCGCGAATCGTGGCGTTGAACAAAGAGGCGGAGAGACTGCTCGGAGTGTCTTCAAGCAAGGCAGTTGGGAAGGGGCTGGCTGACACCTTGCTTGTCTTCGATCGCACTGGAAACAGAATTCAAACGAAGGTTCTCCACGAGGGTGGCGGGTCGAGGTTCTCCGGCTGGGCCTCCCGGCCGGATGGGACGCCGGTCGCGGTCACATCGTCGCCGCTCGGGGAAGAGGGCGACCTATCGGGAACAGTGATCCTGCTGCGGGACCTGACCCAGGAGCTCGAGGTTGATCGGATGAAGACCGAGTTTCTCTCCAACATCTCTCATGAGCTGCGGACTCCCCTGACTCCTATCAGAGGTTTTGTCGAAATCCTGAAGAAGAAGGAGTTTCCGAGAAAGCAGACAGTTGAGTACCTGACTGCTATCTCCACTTCCGCCCAAAGCATGGAGCGCATCGTCAACATGCTCGTGGAGTTCTCGCAGATGGAGGCGGGAAGACTCGTGCCTCGAAAGGCCCCCACGGATTTGGGCGAGGTAGTCACGAAGCTCATTGAGTCGCGGCAAGCACGACATCCCGATGTCAAGTTCGAGAAGGTGGGTTTTCGAGGTCTTCCCAAAACAGACCTGGACCAGCGGCTCATAGCCCTTGCAATCGACGAACTGATCGATAACGCAGTGAAGTTCGGTTCCGGCAGCAAGGTAACGATCAGCGCGATGACCGGCGGCTCTGGAAAGAACGGCCGAAGTGGCGTTCGGCTGAATGTTGTCGATCGTGGCATTGGTATGACTGCGGATCAGATCGTCGCGGCTCAAAAAGATTTCGAGCAGGCGGATGCATCAGCGACCAGGGCGTACGGGGGCCTTGGGCTTGGACTCGCGTACGTAAAGAGAATTGTGAGCGCCCACGGGGGCAGGTTGTCGATCGAGAGCTCCCCGGGGAAGGGATCGACTTTCAGCATCCTTTTTCCCGCATCCGCGGTTGTGCACGACACGAAATCAACGCGAGATCGAAGCAACGGGGCGGCCAAGAGAGCTAAAGCGAAGCCGGCACCCAGAAAGCGATGACGAAGCCTCGCCGCATCATGGTCGTCCTGTTAACCACTGCCTTTCTTGCTGGTTGCTTCGGACCTGAAGAGGCCGGCACTCAGCCAATGGAAGTCAGAGTCCTGACGGGAACAGCTCGCGTGATGCACGAAGGTCAAAGCAAGAGCTTGAAGACTCGAGGCGCGATTGAGGTCGGTGACAGGGTCGTCGTTCCCAAGAATTCGGCTGCTGAAGTCAGGCTCGCGGGTGCCAGAAGGTTCGAGCTCACGGGTGGAGAGGTTCGAGTGGATGCGGGCAACCGGCTCACACTCCAGTCCGGACTCCTGCTTGGAATCGTCAGATCGCGAGCCGCAGTCGAGTCCGGATCCTTTTCGGTCTCCGCAGGCAACGGGACCTTTCGGGTCGACCGTGGAATCTCCGCCAGAGTTGCGAGCTACCGTGGAGGAGCGCTCCGAGTAAGCGGGCCAGGATCCCGTCTGGAAGTCCCTCCCCTTCGTCAGGCCGTAATAGCAGGGTCAGAAATTCCGCGAGCACCCGACCCTCTTCGTGTTTCCGCCGGAGATCAATGGGACAGGCGATTTCTGTCCGAAGTGATCGAGACCGACGAGTCGTTAACGAACTTCGCAAGGGGTCTGGAGGCGCAGCTCGGGCCCGACGAAGGGGTGTCCTTCTTTCAACGAGTCCTTCCCGAGGTCGACTCTTCGTTTATTGCCGCCTTTGCGGGCAACCGCCGAGCCGACCTTTTAATAGGGCTTCTGCTGGCGATGGAGGCCGAAGGAAACGGCAGGACTGTTGCGGAGCGCTTCACTTCTGCATTCAACCTCTGGAGCGAAGGCGCGTCGTGGGGTCTTGTGGCGTATGAGTTCAAGGTAAAGAAAGACGCGATCTTCACGCGGCTTCTGGATGCCATTCAGCGTGCCGGTTTGGAGATAGTCGGAGTCACAGGGGCTCCCCCCAGTCCTTCATCGCGAAGACCTTCCTCCGGGCCCTCGCCATCGCCAACGCCGGGTGGGCGCGGCCCCGACCCGAGTCCGGCCCCCTCACCCGGAGGCAGCCCCTCCCCATCTCCATCGAGCCCTACTCCGAGCCCAGTCCAGTCAATACTCGACGACCTCCTCGGAGGGAGTGACGGAGGTCAGTGGGTGCCGCTGATCCCGGCTCTTCGATAAGGCCGCATCGGCTCTATTACGTTTCCAAGGGTCGGTTAGGCTGGCTTGGATGAACCAAGCTCAGCCGGTGAGGATGACCTATGAAAAGGCCCGTGGACTGCTTCTCACAGTTGGGGCGGCCGTTCTCATTGGCTTGGCCCTTTACCAATGGGTGACCGCAAAGAACCCGACTGAGGTCGCAGGAACCCTTCTGTTCATTCCAGTTTTTCTTGCCTTCGTCTACTGGGGGGTCGCAGGCGGACTGGTGGGAGGTGTCCTCGCGGCGGTTGGTTACCTGGCCCTTTATTACGAGACCATCAGTGCGATTGGGTTCGGGCAGCTGGCTCCGCAGCTGATCGGAAGGATGCTCTCCTATGTGGTCTTCGGCGTGCTGGGAGGATGGGCTGAGGGCCGGATGAAGTCCTCGTTGAACAAGCTGCAGAAACATGATCAGATCTGCGATTCCACCGGTCTTTACAACGCACGCTTCTTTGTGCTCGATGCAGACCTCGAAATCGCAAGGGCGAGGCGGTATCAGTCGACTTTCTCGGCAGCTGTAATCGATATTCCTGTGTCCCTGCTGGGATCCCTTTCTCGCCGAAAGGTCGGTGCCCTTTTGCATGGCCTGGGTAGTCAGTTTTGGAAGAGTGTCCGGCAGGTCGATAGACCCGTGTATGGGTATTCGGGAACACTCCACCGGTTTGCTGTGCTCCTTCCGGAGACGCCCAAGGAAGGGGCTCAGGTGTTCGTCGACAAAACGAAGGAACGTGTGGTCGACTGGTTGAAAACGGAAGGCGTCGCTATTGACCGGGAGCAAGTCAAGGGCACAGTCTTGACCTTCCCCGTAGATGAAACACTTCTGACGGGGTTGCGCGATGAGTTTGCGGAGATTGAGCGCGCCGAGTTCAGCGACAAGACGTCTGGAGTGAGGTGAGCTTGGAACCAGAGGAAATCGAAAGAAGAAATTTCGCCATGTCCTTGCGCGGCTACGACCGCGATGAGGTCGACAAATTCATGCAGGAAGTGGCTGGTCTCCTGCGCGATCAGCAGAGGCTTCTCGAATCGGCAGAGAGTAATGCCTCGGAGGCCGTTCGCCAGCAGGAAACTGCAGTCGAGGAAGCAGTGGCCGCGGCGATCCAGGAACTGCCGGCCCCCGAGCCGGCCCCGGATGCTCTTCAGCAGGGCGCCGACCCTGAGGCCGTCTTTCGTCAAATCGGTGAGGAAACATCGAAGATTCTGATTGCCGCCAGAAGCGCCGGCGAAGAGATCCTCGCCACGGCCCGCAGCGACGCGGCAGAGCTTCTTCTCAACGCGCGGCGCGAATCCAAGAAGGTCGCAGATCACAGCGAGGCAGAGCGGGCAGAGGCCGAGCGAGATTTAGCGTTTCTGCGAGAGGCGCGTGCGCTGCTGGCCACACAGCTCGAGGATATTCAACGAAGGTTAGGAGAGTCGATATCCCGGCTTCGCAATCCCGTGGAAGACTCGGCTCTCGAGCGCAGAAAGAAGGCACAGGAGACGCCACCTCCTCCCAAAGTCCGGGAAGCGGAATGGGCTTCCGAGCAAAACAGCGCTGCGCCCGAAGTCACTTCTGAGCGGGCTCGGGAATCCGACGGGCCACGGCACCTCACCGTCGCGCCCCCGGACTCCTCGTCGGAAGTCCAGATCGAACAGCAGCCCGCCACGCCCCCAGACGCCGCGGAGAATGCCGCATCTGATGCGGAGAATCGATCTTCAACCGACAGTCTCGAAGAAGCCGCGACTGATGGAGCGACCAAACCCCGCGCAGCCCTTTCAACACTTCTGGATGAGATCAGAGCGGAGCGTGAGGCGGGCCGGGCACAGGTGGAGCGAGCCCTGGCCGGGGACCAGGCCCCCGCGGAGCAGGGGGCCGAACAGAACTCCGAGGCCCACGTGGGTACACCCCAGGAAACGGCCCCGGTCGCGCAAACGAACACCTACCTGATCGCAAGAGACGAGTCCTTGGGGGATAAGCCTCGGATCACCTCCCGAAGAATCAAGCGTTTGCTGCAGGAGGATCAGAACGAGTTGCTCGATCTGCTGCGCACCAAGAGAGGCAGGGGCACTGCCGAGGAGAACATGCCGCCTCAGGAGGAACAGTTCGGAAGGTTTCGTCGGGCTCTCGTTGAATCTCTGGGCTCGGCATTCGAGGCTGGGTGGGCCTCTGCCGGTGGCGAGGGAGACGCCGATCCCAGTGGAGCCATCGAAGGGTTGGTTCGAAAGCAGCTCTTGACTCCGCTGCGCACCGAAGTACAGAAGGCGGTCGAGTCAGGCTTGGAGGCCGGAGACACTTCCAGCTCCATAGCGGAGAGGGCCGGCGACATCTACCGCGTCTGGAAGGGCGTGCGCACCGGGCTTCTTGGAGCAGGAATGACATACTCCGCGTTTCATCAGGGGATGGTGGCTGCTTGGAAAGGGCGCGGAGTTAAGCAGAAGCACTGGGTGCTCTCGGAAGACGAGATGGACTGTCCTCGTGACGTTTGCAAGACGAACGAAGACGCCGGCCCCGTCGCAATAGAGGACGCATTTGCGAGCGGGCACATCGCGCCTCCCGCTCACGGAGGGTGCACCTGCACCATCAGCGAGTGGAGTAGGGACTAATGGTTTCCAGGTTTCCCCGAAGTCAGGGCCAGGGGCGATCCGGCCGGATCGCGCTCATCGCAATTGTTCTTTTCCTGGTTGTTTCAATCTCGACGATCGTCGGCTTCTACACAGATCTTCTTTGGTACCAGGAAGTGGAACTCAGTCAGGTGTTCTGGACCATCCTTGTTGCTCGGATTCTTCCTGCCGCCGTATTCGCCAGTGCCTTTTTTGTATTCGCGCTGCTTAATCTGACCATCGTTGGAAGGATCCGCCCCGTCTACAGCCGCGACGACCAGGTGGACCCGTTCGATCGAGTGCGGCTTCAGATTCTGCCGGTCCTGCGAAAGCTCGCCCTGATCGGAAGCGCGGTCCTTGCGACGATGTTTGGACTCGGTGTCATGCCCGAGTGGAGGACGTTCACGTTGTTCAGAAATGCAGTCTCGTTCGGGACTGAAGATCCTTTGTTCAACAAAGACATTGGTTACTACGTGTTCAAGCTGCCGACCTATCAGTACGTTTACGGTTGGTTGCTGACTAGCGTCGTCGTTGTCACTTTGATGGTGGCAGCCCTTCACTACCTGACCGGCGGCATCCGGTTGCAGGCCCGCTCGAATCGCGTGAGTGCCGCCGTCAAGGCCCACCTTTCGCTCCTCCTTGCGCTGGTTGCAGTCATAAAGGCTTGGGGATACCGCCTTGCTCAGTACAACCTTTTGTATTCGAAGCGAGGGAACGTAACGGGGGCCTCATACACAGACGTGAACGCAGAGCTCAAGGCTTTGCAGGTGCTTGTAATTGTTGCTCTTGCGGCAGCAGTTCTGCTGCTTATCAACGTTCGCTTCCGAGGTTGGACGATTCCGGTTGCGGCTGTTGGAGTGTGGGTTCTTATTGCGGTGATCGCCGGCGGCATTTTCCCCTACGTAGTTCAGCGTTTCAGCGTTGAGCCCGAGGAGCTTCAAAAGGAAGCAAAGTATGTCGCTTACAACATTGCCGCTACTCGGGACGCGTACGGACTCGATCTGGTTGAGGTGAAGGAGTATCCAGCAGAGACCGGTATCAATCAGCAAATCATTGAGTCCAACCCGGGCACCGTTAAGAACATCAGACTGTTCGATCCGACGATCCTGCGCGCGGCCTACCGGCAGCTCCAGGAGATTCGCACCTACTACGAGTTCGTCGACGTCGACGTGGATAGATACCGGATCGACGGCGAACTGCGACAGGTGATGCTCTCCGCGCGCGAGCTAAAGCCCGAGAACCTGCAGAGCAGAAGCTGGGTGAACAACCATTTGGTTTATACGCATGGTTACGGCGCGGTCGTAAGCCCGACCAATGAAACCGCGATCGCCGGTCAGCCTGCGTTTCTCGTTCAGAACATTCCGCCTCAAGCCAGCAAGCCCGAGTTGGAGATCAAACAGGGCGGGATCTATTTCGGCGAGGGCATGGCCGACTACTCCGTGGTGAACACGGAGCAAAAGGAGCTGGACTACGGAAGGCAGGAAGGCAACCAGTTCACTCAGTACGCGGGTGATGGGGGAGTAGAGGTCAGCGGACTGCTTAGGCGCCTTGCCTTTGCATGGCGATTCCGCGATTTCAACCTTCTTATATCGGGCCTGATCCAGGAAGACTCGCGGATCCTTTACTACCGGCAGATAAAGGAACGCCTGCAAAAGGCGGCTCCGTTCATCGAGTTCGACGGTGATCCATATCCGGTTATCACCGAGGGGAAAATCGTTTGGATGGCGGATGGATACACGATGAGCAACATGTATCCGTACTCGGAGCGTCTTAATTTCGAGGAGAGAACTGCGACGGCTCGTGGCGCTGGCCCACCGAGTCTTATCGGAGAGAACAACTACGTCAGAAACGCGGTCAAGGTTTCGGTCGATGCATACAGTGGTGATGTCTCCATCTACCTGTGGGACAAGAAGGATCCGATAATCAAGGCGTGGGCAAAGGCGTTTCCGGGGCTATTCAAAGACGCGTCAGAAATGCCTGAGGACATTGCGAATCACGTGCGTTACCCGGAGGACTTGTTCAGGATCCAGACGCATCTTTACTCCCGCTACCACGTCACGGACCCGGTCGACTTCTTCACCCTCGAGGACAGATGGGTCATCCCCAAGGACCCGAACGTGACAACGGAAGGCGCCACTGCTGCATCTCAGGCTGAGGAGCTTCAGCCTTACTACGTCCTGATGAGGCTTCCCGATGCCGCCACGGAGGAATACGTATTGATCCTTCCGATGAACCCAAGGGATAGGCCAAACATGGTTGCGTGGCTCGCCGCAAAGTCCGGCCCCGAGGATTACGGCAAGCTCACAGACTTCAGATTCCCGAAGACTCGGCAGATCTTCGGAGTGGGACAGGTCCACGCCCGAATCAACTCAACAGAAAGCATCTCAACGCAGATCACACTGCTGAACCAGCAGCAGTCGCGGGTTGCATTTGGAAATCTGCTCGTGATTCCTATCGACAAATCCGTTCTCTACGTCCAGCCGCTGTTCCTGCAGGCCGAACGCAACGCGATTCCAGAAATGAAGTTC
>DATLOJ010000142.1:0-2929 GCA_035536315.1 Actinomycetota bacterium
ATCGCGTCGCCGTCTTTCAGCATCCAGTCGACAATCGTTCCGCGATCGATCGCATGGAAGACAGCCCCGGCGAGAGGTGCACCCGCCAGGACTCCGGCCCCCTTGGCGATGAGCCGGCCCCTTCCGGGCTGATCGATCCGAACGACTCGCTTGGTCGTAATGTCGCCTGCGTCTCCGAGGTCTTCTGCGAGGGCGCGCCGCGCCAGCTCCTCTAGCTCTTCATGCGGGAGTGCGATGACACCGGGGGTGCGGGCCAAGATCAACTCAGAGGGGCCGGCAAGAGCGGCCCCGCGAGAGGGGAGATCGGACTGTTCATGCGTTACTCTTGTTGAACAAAGGAAGGTTCCTGATGGCAGTTCTCGAGCGGGATCTCCGCTACAAATCCTATGCCGACTGGGCGGACCGGGTCCTCGACCTGGCCGATCAGCGCAACGCGGTCATTCTGGCCCACAACTACCAGGTGCCGTGGATTCAAGAGGTAGCACACTTCGTAGGCGACTCCCTTGAGCTTTCACGAAAGGCCGCCGAGACCTCGGCCGACATCATCGTTTTTTGCGGCGTCCACTTCATGGCGGAGACTGCCAAGATCCTCTCGCCTCAGAAAACCGTCCTGCTTCCCGACCTCGAAGCCGGCTGCTCGCTTGCCTCCTCGATCACAGCCGAGCAGCTGAAGGAGTGGAAGGCGGAGCATCCCGGAGCGGTCGTTGTCTCATACGTGAACACCACGGCTGAGGTAAAGGCCGAGTCGGACTACTGCTGCACGTCGGCCAATGCTCCCCAGATCGTCCGGTCGATACCCGAAGACAAAGAGATCCTTTTCCTGCCCGACATGTTCCTGGGGGCGCACGTCGAGCGAGTCACCGGGCGCAAGATGCACATATGGATGGGGGAGTGCCACGTTCACGCAGGCATCCAGCCCTCTGACATCAAGAAGAGGCTGGCCGAGCACCCGGAGGCCGAGTTTCACATTCACCCGGAATGCGGTTGCGCCTCGCAGGCCCTGTACCTCGTTTCCACCGGCGACCTTCCCGCAGACCGCACGCACCTCTTGGGCACTGCAGGCATGCAGAAAAGGGCGATCGAGTCCAAGGCGGACAGGATCATCGTTGCGACGGAGACGGGCCTTCTCCACGGCCTTCGAAAGGCGAACCCGGAGAAGGAGTTCATCGCGGCCAACGAAGAGGCGATCTGCAAGTACATGAAGACGATCACACCCGAAAGAGTGCTGAACAGTCTCGAGAACATGGTTTATGAGATCCACGTTCCGGAAGCCACCGCAGCGCGTGCGCGGCTTGCCTTGGAGCGGATGATCTCGATTCTCTAGGGCCTCCGGCCCCCGTGGCGCAAGAAACCTCACAGATTCCCGAGATCAAGTGGGATGCGCGCGGCCTGGCCCCGGCAATCGTTCAGGACTCGGGTACCAAACAGGTTTTGATGCTCGCCTGGATGAACGCCGAATCACTGAGCAAAACCCTCGCAACCCGTACGACGTGGTTTTTCAGCAGAAGCCGCAACGAGCTTTGGAACAAAGGAGCCACCTCCGGCAATGTGCAGCATGTCGAGGAGATCCTTTTCGACTGCGACTCAGACGCGATTCTGGTCAAGGTGCACCCCGACGGCCCGGCCTGCCACACGGGCGAGACCACCTGCTTCTTTAGCTCCATAGATATTCAGGGCTGATGCCCAGCTACTGGCCCGAACGCCGGGAGTTAGACCGGCTGAGGCAGTCGTATTCGGTGGTTCCCGTTTGGCGAGAGTTGCTCGCCGACTTCGAGACTCCGGTCTCCGCTTTCAAGAAACTGGCAGCCGATGAGACGCAGGCTTTCCTGCTCGAGTCGGTGGAACACGGTCAGCGTTGGGGACGGTGGTCCTTCATCGGGCTCGACCCGTTCCTTACCGTGACCTCCAGGGACGGTGAGCTCACGGTCACCCCGGAGCAAAAGCGGCCGGCTGCAAAGGGTCCATTGGAAGGCTTGCGCGAGATCGTCGGCAGGTTCCGAACTCCCGAACAAGAAGGACTCCCTCCGTTCTTCGCCGGAGCGGTGGGTTATCTCGGATACGACTGCGTTAGGTATCTCGAGAAGTTGCCGGCAACTGCAACAGACGACCTGGCTCTGCCCGAGCTGATGTTCATGCTGCCCCGCACCGTCTTTGCGTTCGATCACCTCAGGCAAAAGGTGATCGCGGTCACCAATGTGATTGAAGGCGATGACTACGAAGATGCGATCGACCGGACGGAGAAACTCGTCGACCGACTCGGGGCATCGCTGGCTTACCGGCCGGTCGAGGCTCTTTCGGTCGAGCCCACCATCCCGGAATCGACGATGTCGCAAGCTGCTTTCGAGAAAGCCGTCTCGGCGAGCAAGGAGTACATCGCCGCCGGTGACATCTTCCAGGTGGTGCTGTCCCACCGCTTCGCTCTGCCATTCGAAGGCGACCCTTTCGATGTGTACAGGGCACTTCGAGTCGTCAACCCAAGCCCCTACATGTTCTTCGTCCGCAACGAGGAGCTGACCCTGGCAGGCTCCTCACCCGAGCCGCTTGTCACTGTGACGGGCCGCAAGGTGGTGCAGCGACCGATCGCCGGGACCCGGCCTCGCGGCGCTTCCGACGAAGAAGATCTCCGGCTGGAGGAGGAGCTGCTGGCCGATGAGAAGGAACGGGCCGAGCATGTGATGCTCGTCGACCTTGCCCGAAACGATGTGGGCCGCGTTGCCGCGTGGGGGAGCGTGCAGGTCGACGATTTGATGAAGGTCGAGAGGTACTCGCATGTCATGCACCTGGTCTCCCAGGTGAGTGGAACGCTCGCCGAAGGATGCAGCGGCCTCGATGCGCTCTTCGCATCGTTTCCCGCCGGCACCGTTTCAGGGGCGCCGAAGATAAGGGCGATGGAGATCATCGACGAGCTCGAGCCGACGAAGAGGGGGCC
>DATLOJ010000143.1:0-7622 GCA_035536315.1 Actinomycetota bacterium
AGTCGCCCCTCCGGTCTGACTCCGCCGCCCTCCCTTGCTCGCACTGAGCTCCGCGACGGGAAAGACAAAACCACGCTCCTGCCGTCTCACTTCCTCGCACAACGGGCGCACTGAGCTCCGCTACGCAAAACAAAAAGGGGGGATTAGGTGGGGGGTCGCGGGGTGCGGGGTCTTCCTATGGCGAGGTGGAGGAGGAAGGCTAGTAGGAGGGTGGGGAGGGAGGCTCCTAGCCAGGGGAGTTTGGTGGAGAGGGGGTGGCCTACAACGTTGTTTATTAGTGATGTCCACCATGGGAGGGGGGTGGGGGCTATCCAGTGGTAGAGGAGGAAGCCGGCTATCCAGGGGATGAAGGAACGGATCCTTATTCCCGGGTGCTCGGTGCGGTTCTTCAGGATGAAGTAATCCGCGAACCAGATCCCTATTAAAGGAATGAAGATGCTGCCCAGCAAGAACAGGAACAGTTCGTAATCCAGCATCGAAAGGCGGGAGGCAAGGGCTGCTCCCGTCAGGGTCACGATCGTGACCAGCAAACGGTTGTCCGTGCGCGGAAAGATGTTTCTGAGAGAGACGGCCCCCGAGTACACGTTGGCAAATGCCTGATCGCTCTCCCCCACCAGCAAACCTGCCAGCAGCAACGTTCCGCTGATCGTTAGACCCGCTATCGCCAGAATGCCGACAGCAATTCCGGAAGGGGTTGCTGTGGCATCAGGCGTCATTAGCAACACCGCGCCGATTAGGTAGAACCAGATATTGGAGACCAGATAACCACCGAAGGTTCCCCAAAACGACCCGCGCTTGCTGCTGCAGTATCGGTTGTAATCGGCCACAAGGGGCAGCCAGGAAACCGGCATCACGATAACCAGATCAAGCGGGACTCCCAGAACCCTTATGCCCGATGCTCCTCCCCGGTTCCACAAGGATGCGAGGTCGAGGGTGGCCACGATGTAAACAGTCCCTATCGTGGCAATCGCAAGCAAGATCCACGATGCAAACTTCTCCATCCACTCGCGCACGACCCCAAGAGGCCCCCACAAACTGAAAGCAAGAGTGATCGCGGTAAAAGCGAACAGCCAAATACCGAAGCCGCGGAACCCAAACAGAGTCTGGGACAGAAGATCGGCGACGAGCGCCATTGCCCACAGCTCGAACGCGGTCCACCCAAAGAGCTGGAGGGCGTTCAGGGCACTGGCAACGAAAGACCCCTTCGTTCCGAGCACAGGACGCAGCAAAGCCATCGTCGGCCGGCCTTCCGCCGTGCCCACGACTCCTCCTAATGCCAGAAGACCACATCCGATGATGGAACCGAGGACGATTGTTACCAGAGCCGCCGGCAGCGAGAGTCCGAAACCAAACTGCTCCGGAGGTGCCGTGAGGAACCCGCCGGTGACAACCACCAGTAGGCCGACGCCCAGGTTGGCCCACAAAACCGCGACGTCCCTTCCGCGCAGTTTTCGAAGCTCAGGGGGGAGCGGCTCGATACCCCAATGGGAAGGGGGATCGGGATCAACCGGAAGCGGGCCAGTTGCAAGCGGCGTATCCGAGGTACGCGTTCTGTCCTGCATGAAACTCTCCCTCCGCCCGTGCTAACGGGATCAGGTTCGAAGGGTCGCCGGCGGCAGCCGGCCTCTCAACCCGTCCAATCGGGCTCCCCTGCTGACGGCTCAGATCTTACTTCGCTCGCGAAAGCCCGTGTTTGTTTGAGATCCCGAAACGAGCGGGTAGTTGATGGCTCATGAAAAAAGCCCCCGTCGCCGGGGGCTTTTTGATTCAGCTTTTACTTAGTGAAAGGAGTCTCCGCATGCGCAACTGCCGGATGCGTTTGGGTTGTCGATCGTAAACCCGGACTGCTGCATTCTGAGGTCCTCTATCCAGTCCAGTTTGGCTCCCTTCAGGTAAGGAGCAGACATGCGATCGACTCGAAGAGTGACATCGCCGAACTTGCTCTCGACGTCTCCATCCAGCTTACGGTCGTCGAAATAGATGGAGTAGCGCAGACCCGAGCATCCGCCTGGCTGGACGGCAACTCTCAAGAAGTAGTCGGGGTTGCCTTCCTTTTCCAACAGCTCCGAGACCTTGACGGCTGCCGTGTCGCTCAGAAGAAGCGTGGCCGGAGCTTCAGGTTTTGCAGGTGGTACAGGAACTTCGGTCGTTGTGGTCGTGGTCGCGGTCTCCATGATGCCTCCTGTCAATCGGCGCCAGGAAGGAACTCCCCCGGCTGCTCGCTTAAGAGGATACCGCGTGCGACCGATTTGAACCGTCTTCGGAGACTGATCAGCTTTGCTTTACGATCTCCGCCGCAAGCCACGGACAAGGAAGTTTGGGAGGGCGAGATGCCGGAAGCAGTGAAGCGAGCCAAAGACTGGGTAGTGGAGCTCGAGGAGCAAGCCGCTCTATCTCTGAGACAAACCGACTCGGGAGTGTTCGGGCTGGCGGAGGTCGTGGCCGACTTCGATGAGGCTGAGATCGAACGTCTCAGGGTGATTGGCGAGGCGATTGGCACCCCACCCAGGCCGGGCGTGAAAAGTGCCATCGCTCTTGCCGGTTCCGCGGCGCAGAGCCGCTTCCAGTTGTATCCCGGCGACTGCGACTTCTTCGAACGGGTGCACATTCACGCGTCAACGCGAGAGGAGGCAATCGGCCTTCTGGTCTCGACCATGATCGAGACGGTGGGACGAGTTTTCACTCACCCCAACCTTCAGTTCGCTGAAATGAGGTTGGGCCTTCACCCAAAGGATTCTCGCCGCGGGGAGGAGACTTACAAGGCAGGATCCTCGATCTCCTGGTCACTGGGAGATCTGGACTCTCGCTCATTTCCCGTCGAGGACGCCGACGGCAAGCCCTTGCTGATCGAGATGGCCGAGGTTGCGGCCGAGCCCGGCCAGGTGAAAATCGACTGGATCCAGGCAGATCACGAGAAGGACCGCATCGTTGCGGTTAGCAAGGTGATCGACGCAACCTGGGAGTCGCAGGACGGCGTTATCACTGCCCTCGATGGGGTGCTCGACTCGTTTTATCAAGAGGTCTATCTCGATCCGGAAAGCAGGTCTCACGTCGAAAAGCTAATCGACCAGGCGACGCCGTCCGGCCTGCGAGATTACGTTTCTCAGCTCGAAAAAGAGATCGTTAAGCACTCGACGCCCGGAAAGGAAAACTGGGGGAAGGTCGCCAAACGCCTCTACAACATCTTTCGCATCACGAACAAATCGCAGCCGGCGGAGTATCTTCGGCAGCTCTTCGACGATCCCGCAGCGCGGCTGTACCAGGTTGCCGGCGCGCTTTACGCCCTGCGACAAACGATGGGGAAGAGAAGACTCACGCCCGAAACGATCGAGGGCCAGATCGACGGCATTGTGGCGATCATTCGGGAGTGCTACACCCGCCCGGACAAAGAAGAGCTGGTGACCAAGGCCAAGCAGTTGACGTCAATGGAAGATGCGCAGCGCGAGGTCACCGTCGATGAGATCTCTGAGAAGACCAACGATGAGGTTAGCGACTACTTCAAGGATCGCCTCACCCAGGAACCGGAGATCGCGGACTACCTGGGAACATTGCGCGTCGAGTCCGCTCCCGGCTCGTAGCTGGCGAGGTAGTCGAACATGCGTCTGTTGTACCGGGCATCGGCCAGGGCGTGGTGAGGATCCTCAGTTTCCTCTAAAGGCGTCACATCTAAACGAGCAACCCACTCACGAAGGTCCCTGACGAATCGGGGCCAATTCGCCGGGATCGCCGTGAGGGGACCAAATAGCTGGCATAGGGCAACCCAGTCGTATGCAGCGTTGTACGCCCAGAACTCAGGCTCCGCGTCGGCAACGAACGAGACGATCTCATCACGAATTGTTGCCCTCGGCTTCCAAAGGGGGCCGGGCGGCTCTAGCTTCGGGATGACGTTCGCCTGCACCCAGGCGTTCACGAGCGACCGATCGAACTCCTCGGAGATGGCGTAAAACTCACGTCCCTCCTCGTCAACAATGCCGATGGAAATAAGGTCGATGACTTTGCCGGTGTCGCTGAATTCCGTATCGAAGAAGTAGCGCATAGTGGGCCTTTTACAGAAAGTTGTGAGCGATCCAGTCGAAGGCAAGCACTGCAGCGGCCAGTACCCCAATGACAAGTGAGACCCTGAGTCCAGGCAGATGAACCGCCGTGCGGTCACCGAACAAAATCGGCGCGACCACCCCGAGAAAAGCCACTGCAATGGCAGCCAGGAAAGCCACAAGCACGGCCACGTGGAAAACCTGGTGCACTAAAACCTGGTCACTTCAACGGGCGAGCCTTCTTCGATGACTTCCGTCTGTTCGTCTATTTCGAAGTAGCCATCTGCTTCACCAAAGGCACTTATCTCGCTGGATCCCCTGTAGATCGGCATCGCCCGGCCCCCTTCCAAGCGAACGAGACGGAATTCGTAGAACCCGTTGGGGGATTCATGCCTCACCCCGAGACTCGCCGTTTTCGAGGAGAAGGGTTGGGGGCGCAGACCGGTCATTTCGAAAATTAGAGGGCGCACGAAAAGGTAGTAGTCGCACAGCGCGGATACCGGAAATCCCGGGAGTCCGATCATCAGTTTTCCGGCGGAGGTCAGTCCAACGGCCAGGGGCTTACCGGGTTTGACTGCCACACCGTGAAGCAACAGCTCCCCAAGAGCCTCGAATGTTTCAACCACCAGATCGCCCGCTCCAAGGCTCGAGCCACCCGAAACAATGAGCACGTCGGTGTTCGCAGAACCGTCCGCCGCAGCCTTCACAACATGATCGAGCTGATCCGGAACTACGCCAAGGTCCACAACCTCGGCTCCATCGGAGGCCAGGGCCGCCCCCACAGTGAAGGAATTGATCTCGAAGATTTTTCCTTCCGTCAGAGGGGCCCCCGGTGCGAGAAGCTCCGGGCCTGTGGAAAGCAAGCCGACTCTCGGCCTCGAGGCGACCGAAACTTTTTCGAGCCCGAGAGCAGCAAGCACCCCGAGGTGATTCGCGCCAACACGCGTACCTGCGCCGGCGACGATTGATCCCGAGGAGACATCGGACCCAGGCGAGATGATGTTCTCACCGGCCGCGGCCGGGGCCTTGACCGACACGAGCTCTCCGTCACGGGAAGTGCTTTCGACCATAACGACGGCGTCGTATCCGGAGGGCAGAGCAGCGCCCGTCCCGATTTCCGCGCAGTTGCCCGGCTCGCCCGCCTCGGACGGCCATTCTCCTGTGGCGATCGCGCTCTGAAGCCGAAGTACTACCGGATTTTCTTCAGAAGCTCTGGACGTGTCCGTCGCTATCACGGCGTAACCATCCATCGAAGACTTCGGGAAGTGAGGAACGTCGATTGGAGCAAGGACATCCGAGGTCAAGATCCTGGCGGGAAGATCCAAGAGGGCCACGTCCTCGGCCGGCATCGACTGGGCGTGCCGCAGAATTATCGAACGCGCCTCCCGCGCCGGAGTGAGGGGGCCGAAGCCCTGTTTGAGCGGCGTCATGACTTCGGCGGTCTCCCCGGCACCCTCGTAACCCGGGTCACTTGTCTTCCGCGTCGCGTGAAAACCAGGCCTCTAGCTCCTCGGCGGTGGGGGTTGGAGCCCCTGACTCGGCAGCCGACTGCTTTCCCTTCATCCGCTTGGGGTATCCAACTACCGCTGCCTCGTACAGCGGTATGTCCAGCCTCTTGCAAAAGCCTTGAGCATTTCCGATGTCGGCAATTGGCCCCCTGATCCACTTGCCGTCTCCGGCAACGAGCAACAGGGTCAGCTCCTGGGTGGTCGTCTTCGGTTCTATGTAAGCCTCGACGCCGCGGTTCGAGCGCGCGAAATCCTGAAGCTTCTTCAGCTCCCCTTTGCTGTACCGGTCGAAGATCCCCATAGCGGCGCAAACATCCTAGTGGCCTCCGCATAAGTACATGGCTTGCTATGGAGCCCCGACAGGGTAGCGTTCGGCGTATGAGCAAAGTCCTTCCCAAACCTCCCATCAATACCTGGCGTCCGGTCAAAGCCAAACCCCTCGACCACTTCTCCAAGGACGAGGTGGATAAGTCGAAGCGCTACATCCGGCCCCTGCAGTACGCAGGTATCGCAAGCATGATCATCAACTGGGTTGCGCTCGCCGCCTTCATCGTTTTCGACGGCCCTCGATTCCTCATCAACCTGTTCGGAAAACCCTCGTGGCCCCTTCAGATAGTGATCGTTGCAGCCGGAGTAACCCTGCTTCAAATCCTCGTGACGCTTCCAATCGGCATTTGGAGCGAGTTCGTCCACGAGAAGAAGTGGGGGTTCAGCAAACAGACACCGGCCCTTTTTGCCATGGACGGACTCAAGGGAGTCATCCTCGGCATGGTGGTCAACTCGGCGCTGTTCATACCTCTGTGGGCAGTCATCAGGGCCACCGATCTGTGGTGGGCCTGGGGCGTTCTGGTTGTCTTCATCCTCTCTCTGATCTTGAATTTCATATATCCCACGGTGATCATGCCGATCTTCAACAAGTTCACTCCTTTGGAAGACGAGGAGCTGAAGGCCAAGCTCTACGCGCTGGCGGACAAGGCCGGAGCCACCATCACCGCCTTCCACGTTATGGATGCCAGCCGCCGGACGACGCGAGACAACGCTGCAGTGGCCGGCATCGGCAAGAACAAGCGCGTGATCGTGTTCGACAACCTGCTCGAGCATCCACACGAATCTGTGGAGGTTGTGGTCGCGCATGAGCTTGGCCACTTCCGGAGGGGCCACATTCGCAACCAGCTTTTGATGCTGCCGATCGCAACGCTCCTGCAGTTCGGCTTGATAGGGGTGCTCACCGAATGGCCCCCTCTCCTGAACTCTGCAGGCGTAAAGACTTTGGGGGACCCCGCTGCTCTTCCTCTGTTCATGCTGCTGTTCACTGTGGTCAGCTACCTGATGACATTCTTGAACTCGTTCCTGGCGCGCAAGAACGAGCGAGAAGCCGACTTCGATGCTCTCGAGCTGACGGGAAACGTCAAGGCGTACACGCAGCTGTGGCGGAAGTTCTCCGACAAGAACCTGCCCGACCTGGACCCCTCCCTTTGGGACCGAGTGCGGGCGAGCCACCCCCCTCTTGCCGAACGGATGGCCTTCGCAGAAGTTTGGAAAAGGACGTCTGGTAACGCCTCAGGCTAAATTGGCGCTCCTCGGATAAACCACTTCGGGGTCGGTAAGGATGTTGATCAGGGCGGGCAGCCCTGAATCGAAAGCCCTCTTGATAGCGGGCGCGATCTGACCCGGGTCCGACACGGACTCCCCATAACCTCCCAGTGCCTCGACCACCTGGTGGTAACCGGTGGCCTGATTCAGGTCCGCCACGACGTCGTAGCCAAAGAACGCGCGCATCGGGTGCTTCTCCAACGCCCATATCCCGTTGTTGCCCATGATCCCCACGACGGGAAGTTTGTGACGAACCATGGTGTCGAAGTCCATTCCGGAAAACCCAAAGGCGCCGTCCCCGAGCAGGAGGACCACCTGCTTATCCGGATTGAGCAGCTTTGCAGCAATCGCATATCCAGGCCCTACTCCCAAGCAGCCGAAGGGGCCGGGGTCCAACCAGCTTCCGGGCCTGTACGAGGGAACCTCCCGTCCGGCGTACGACACGAAGTCGCCCCCATCCCCAACGACTATCGCGTCCCTATCGAGT
>DATLOJ010000144.1:0-11702 GCA_035536315.1 Actinomycetota bacterium
TCGAGCGTCCTATAGATGTGGCATTCAAGTTGTTCACCGACGGAATCGATGAGTGGTGGCCCGACGGATATTCAGTAGGCGGTTACGGATCTACGACCATTCTTGAGTCGTTCGTGGGGGGACGTTTCGTTCAGCGGTCGAAGGCCGGGCAGGAGTTCGAACTCGGCCGGGTAACAATCTGTGAGCCGCCCTCGCGAATCGTGATGACCTGGGCCATGCCGCAGTGGGATGGGGAGACCGAGATCGAGGTCAATTTCAGATCCGAGGGCTCTGCAACGGTTGTCGAGCTGGAGCATCGGGGATGGGAAAACGTCGGCAAGTTCGCCGATGACTTCCGTCACGACTATGACATCGGGTGGGATGACATCCTTCCTCGCTACGTCACAAGCTCCGGCGGTTTGTCTCCGACCAAGAAGAAGCAGGCGCGGGCGAAAGAAGTGGAGCGCAAGCCGGCGACCCTTCCGGCCTCGGTGAAGAAAGCTCTCGAATCTCCGCCCGCCGACGGCCTCCTTGTGCACACGATCCACGATGAGAAGGCTGCGGCAGGGATCAAGGAAGGCGATGTGATCACCGCCTTCAACAAGATCAAAGTGAAGCAGTGGGCGGATTACTACAAAGTGCACTGCTCGGTGACCAACACCCAGGTCGTTCCTCTAGCCGTGAATAGAGGCGGCAAGCAAGTCACCATCGAAACACTAAGAACATGGATTGCAGCAACTAACGCGCCCTTCTGGCCGGTTAGTAAAGGTCGGAGAGTGGAGCTGCGGCCGGAGGACACCGGCGCGAGGTTCGATTTCGCACGCCTCACCGATTCCCCGATCGACAAGTGGTACCGAATCAACAACCCCAAGGGTAAGAAGATGGGGTTCGAGCACCACGTCTTAAAACGTGTTGGCAAGAACATCGAGTTCTTCTATGAGACGGCATACGAAAGCATGGGCCGTCAGCACGCAAAGATCTGGACGAAGTTCACCGCGGCGCCCAGGCCCAAGCCGATCGAGTCCCGAATGGAAAACCTGATCACCGGGCAAGTCGTCACAGGCAAGAGGGCCACTACGAACGGCAAGGCCGTTTGGAAAGTCACGGACGAAAGAGACGGCCGAATCGAGCGATCGAGATTCCCGCTGGGCAGCGATGCCATGTTCTCCATGGGCACTCAGGTGCTAGCCGGCTTCCTTGACCAAAAGGATGGCGCCGTCATGGCCTGGACCCCGATCGACGAGTACTCCGGGAGTGTTGGCCTGGGCGTCGCAACGATCTGCCGTGGCGCAGAAGCAATCGCGACGGGCCGTACAAAGCTCGAGGCCTGGAAGTACGAGCTCATCAATGTGGGCCGAGTGGGCACGACCGGCTGGTTCGCCGGAAAGGTTCTTGTCAGGCTCGATTCATCGGGATCGGTCGTGGCTACCACGCAAGAAGATGCGACGAAAGGGTTCGTCTAAACCCACTGGCAACGGGTATCTATCCGGTTTCACCGGGTCGGTGTTCCTCGGTGATACTGGAGACTTATGGAGCATTTTCGAGTAGAGGGCGGGCATCGCCTCAGCGGCTCGGTCAAGGTTTCGGGCGCCAAGAACAGCGCGCTGAAGCTCATGGCCGCGTCCTTGCTGACGCGCGGGCGGACAGTCCTCATCAACGTCCCGCGCATCGCGGATGTCTTCACGATGGGGGAGGTTCTCGAGTATCTGGGGGCAGATGTGGAGTTCGAGTCCGACTGCCTTTCGATCGACACTTCGGTTCGCGAGATCCGCACGCATGCCCCGTACGAGCTCGTGAGGCGTATGAGGGCATCGATCAACGTTCTCGGCCCCCTCATCGCAAGATACGGGCACGGAAGGGTCGCGATGCCCGGCGGCTGCAATATCGGCAGCCGCCCCATCCAGATTCACCAGCAGGCTCTGCAGCGTCTTGGAGTGGAGTTCCACGTCGACCATGGAGACCTCGAGGGCCACGCGTCCGAGCTGACGGGGACAAAGGTGGTACTCGACTTTCCAACCAGGGGAGCCACGGAGAACCTTCTTACCGCCGGGGCCCTTGCCAGAGGAACGACCGTTATCGAGAACGCTGCCAGAGAGCCTGACATCATCGACCTCGCGGAGTTCCTCAACAAGATGGGTGCGAAGGTGAGCGGCGCAGGCACCCCGACGATCACGATCGAAGGCGTAAGCGAGCTCCGGCCCGCGGCCTACAAGGTGCCGTCCGATCCGATCGAGGCGGGATCTCTTGCTCTGATGGTTCTCGCCTCCTACGGCGAGGCGGAGCTGGTCGGCGCGCGTGCCAGAGACCTCGAGCTCTTCCTCACGAAACTGAGCGATACCGGCGCGCGCTGGAAGTCGACCGAGAACGGTATCGAGGTGACCGCCACTCACAGGCCCGTGGCAGTCGACTTCGCAACGCTTCCCTTCCCCGGGTTTCCGACCGATCTTCAACCACAGATGGTGGCTTACCTGGCTGCCGCGGAAGGCACGAGCATCGTTACCGAAAACATCTTCGAGTCCCGATTCATGCATGTGAACGAGTTGACTCGGATGGGGGCCGACATCCGCATTGAAGGACAGCACGCCGTGATCAGAGGAGTCCCGAGGCTCGCGGGAGCTCCAGTGCGCGCCTCGGACCTGCGGGCCGGAGCCGCCCTTGTAATAGCTGCACTCGGAGCAGAAGGAATCACGACGATTCACGACGTGCACCACATCGATCGCGGGTACGAGAATCTTGAGCAAAAGCTTCTGCGACTCGGAGCACAGCTCGAACGCGTTACCGAGGAACTGTCCTTCGACACCAGCTTTCTCAGCTAAACGCCCCGGCCCTCCCTCAATTAGTCTCACGAGAACTCAAGGAGAAATTGAATGGCTCTATTTCCAAGCGAACAGTGGACCAAGGAATTCATGGAAGCCGTAAACGCCTCCGATCTTTACCGCGACGCGGCTGCGGATTGGGAGGGGGACGTTACGTTCGTCTTCGAGGCCGAGCCAGACAAAGGTGTAAACGAGGATGTGTACGGGTGGTTCGATCTTTGGCACGGCGAGTGCAGGGACTGGACCTACGGGACCGACAAAGAAAAAGGCGAGTCGGCGAAGTTCGTGATCAGAGCTCCTTACTCGAGGTGGAAAGAAGTCATCAAAGGCGAGCTCGATCCGGTGAAAGGCATGATGCAGAGCAAGATCAAGCTGAAGGGTGACATGCCCACAATCGTTCGATACGTGAAAGCCTCGAACGAGTTAGTGACGCTCGCCTCGAAGATTCCCACCGAGTTCGCAGACGAGCAGTAGCTTTCCCGCGCCGGTGGTTCGCACCGGCGAGCTTGCAGGACTGTCGGAGATGCTCGCATCTTTGATCGAAAGCAATCTGCGCGACAGGCTCGCCGGTTCCACCATTCTGGGCGGCAAGAGAAAGCGAGTTCTGATCACTGCGCATGATCTGGACGTCCATGTTCTCGTCACGATCGGCGAGAGTTATGCGGAGATCGAGGAGCGTTTCGACCCCCGCCCTCATCTTTGGATCTATACCGACTCCGGCACGCTGATGGAGCTGCCTGCGATGCAGCTGATGGGTGGCCTTCCAGACCTGCGGCACCCAACGGGCAGGGCGGCAACGAAACTGATCGTGTCGGGAAGACTCAAAGTGCGCGGGGTGCTGCGAATAGGCCTTTTATCCAAGATTCAGAGACTCTTGAACGTCGTCTGATGCGCCGGGTAGCCGACTACAATATGGGGGTGGAAGAGGCAATTCGCAGGCTCATCGACCAGAAAATCCGACCCTCCGTTCAACTCGACGGCGGCGATGTCGAGTTTGTGGGAATCGAGGATGGAGTCGTCAAGGTTCGAATGTTCGGGGCCTGCGACGGCTGCCCAATGTCCCCTGTCACCTTGCGGGCTGGTATCGAACGAATCCTGAAGGAAGAGTTTCCTCAGATTCGCGACGTGGTGGCATTCGAAGCCTGAACTTCGACTTAGTGGTAATCGGTGCAGGCGCGGCCGGCGAGGCTGCTGCCAACATGGGCGCGAGCCTGGGTGCCAAAGTCGCCGTCGTCGAAGAGGACCTCGTGGGAGGGCTTTGCGCGTACTGGGCATGCATGCCCTCGAAGAGCCTGCTCGACTCGGCGTCACGTCGAGCCCTGGGAGCCGGCTATTCGTGGGAAAGGGCGGCAGAGCGGCGCGACTGGATGATCAATAAATCCGAGGGCCATCCGACGGATAAATCCGCCGTCGAGAAGCTGGAACGCGCTGGGGTAAAGCTGTTCAGAGGAAAGGCCCGCATTACCGGCCCCGGAAGAGTTGAGGCGAGTGAGAATGGATCCCTGACCCAAACTCTCGAATGCAAGTCGATCATCTGCGCGACCGGATCGGTGCCCATCATTCCAAAGGTGGAAGGGCTCGAGGAAGCCGGGTACTGGACGAATAGGGAGGGCACCGCGCTCGACGACATTCCCTCGAGCATCGTTGTGCTTGGCGGAGGGCCTATGGGTGTAGAGCTGTCACAGGTATACGCGCGCTTCGGCTCCAAGGTGACAGTGGTTTGTGGGAGCTCGGACCGGGTGCTGCCGCGCGACCATCAGGCAAGCTCTGCAGCAGTGACGAAGCAGCTCGAAATGGACGGGGTGCGCGTGCTGACCGGAGCCAGCGCTTGCAAGGTCACGCGAGGCGGTGCGGGACGGATCGTCGACCTGTCCGATGGATCGAAAGTAGAAGCGGCAGAGTTACTCGTCGCGGTGGGCCGCCGGCCCTCGGACCTCAGCGCGCTCGGTGTGGAGGAAGCGGGGGCCACGCTTGGAGAGGAACTTCACGACGAGCAGATGAGAATCGGCGAGTCCGTCTTCGTCGCGGGCGACGCCGCGGCAGGCTTGCAGTTCACGCACATCGCTGATTACGAAGGCAGAGTGGCTGCCAAGGCGGCGCTCGGCCGCGATGCCCGCATCGATCTAACCTCAGTGCCAAAAGCCACTTACACCGACCCGGAAACGGCCGCGGTCGGCCTGACGGTCGAGGAGGCCAGGGAGCAAGGTATAGACGCTTTCGAAGTGACCCAGGATTTTGCGACGACCGCACGCGGATACACAATCGAGGGATCGTTCGGGCACGTCACCGCCGTGGTTGACCGGGAGCGAGGTCTGCTGGTCGGCGCATTTGCAGCGGCCCCCCGAGCGTCGGAGCTCATTCACGAGGCTGTTCTGGGCATAAAGCTCAAAGTGCCGGTCTCGGTTCTTGCAGACACCATCACCGCGTTTCCAACCGGGGCGCGAGTGTTCGGCAATCTGATGTACGACGCCATCGGTCAGATGTCATGAATAGCTCCGAGATGGTTACCAAAGCGGTGGCGGGGGACCGTCTCGCAATTGCCCGTTTGCTCTCGCTGATCGAGGACGGCGGCCCCCTTCTCGGCGACGCGATGAAGCAGATATTTCCGCTGACTCGCAACGCTTACACGATAGGGATCACAGGGGCACCGGGGGCCGGAAAATCGACACTGACCGAAGCCCTCGTCACCCAGGTGCGGCAGGAGGGGATCAAGGTTGCAGTTGTAGCGATCGACCCTTCTTCCCCGTTCACCGGCGGCGCGCTGCTTGGTGACAGAGTCCGAATGCAGCGACACGCGACCGATCAAGGCGTGTTCATACGGTCGATGGCAACAAGGGGTCATCTGGGTGGCGTGTCGCTCGCAACCCCGGAGGCAATCAGGGTTCTCGACGCGAGCGGACACGACCTGATCATTGTCGAGACCGTCGGCGTGGGTCAGGCAGAGGTCGAGATCGTGGAGACAGCCGACACCGTCCTCGTCGTACTCAACCCGGGGTGGGGCGACGGCGTACAGGCCGGGAAGGCGGGCCTGCTCGAGATCGGCGACGTCTTCGTCATCAACAAAGCCGATCGCGAAGGGACCAAGCAGGCGGTGGCCGACATTGTTCAAATGCTGCGCTTCAGGGTCGAGGTCGAGCACAGGGAGCTTCCTTGGACTCCGCCCGTGAGGGAGACGATCGCTACCGACGGCGTGGGGATTCGCGAGCTGTGGGCTGCAATAAAGGGCCACAGGATGTACCTGGAGAACAGCGGTGAGCTTCAGCAGCGCAGGCGGGCGAGGTTGTTCCGAGAAATCTCAGACATCGTCAGCGAGAGCGTCCGACAGCGCATCGAGCGTGAAGCGAAGTCAGAGCTCGAGCTGCTAGTGAACAGGGTTGAACAGAAGGAACTCGATCCCTACGCGGCCGCCCAACAACTACTGGATAAACTGGAGCCGAATGGACGCTGAAAAGCTCGCAGCGTGGCGAGCGAAGTTCGATGATCAGAAGCTGCGAGATGCGGATTTTGACACCGTGTCTTCGGATCCCGTCGAGCCGATGTACACACCGGCCGACCTCAAGGACTTCAGCTACGACCGCGACCTGGGCAACCCAGGGCAGTTTCCATACACGAGAGGCGTCTACCCATCGATGTACCGCGGCCGCCTCTGGACCTTCCGGCAGTTCTCGGGGTTCGGGACTGCGGAAGAGACGAACCTTCGATACAAGTTTCTGATCGAACAGGGCAACACGGGCCTGTCTGTCGCGTTCGACATGCCGACGCTCATGGGCCGCGACTCCGATGACCCGATGGCGGAGGGCGAGGTCGGCAGGTGCGGAGTGGCTATCGACTCGGTCGCAGACATGGAGATCCTGTTCAGGGACCTTCCTCTTTCAGAGACGACGACTTCGATGACGATCTCCGGCCCGGCCGTCATGTTGTTTGCGATGTGGCTGGTGGCTGCGGAGCGCCAAGGAGTCGATTGGAAAACGCTCGACGGAACGCTTCAGACAGACATCATCAAGGAGTACATAGCGCAGAAGGAGTGGGTGTACCCACCGCAGCCGCACCTTCGGATGACCGCAGATCTGATGAAGTTCTGCCGCGACGAGGTACCGAGGTACCACCCCCTTTCAATCTCCGGCTACCACATTCGAGAAGCCGGATCGACTGCCGTTCAGGAGCTCGCCTTTACTCTGGCATCGGGGTTCTCTCACGTGGAGCTTGGAACTCGAAGCGGAATGACTGCGGACGAGGTCGCATCTCAGCTCTCGTTCTTTTTCAATTCCCACATCGACTTCTTCGAGGAGATCGCAAAATTCAGGGCGGCAAGACGCATCTGGGCCCGATGGATGAAAGACCGTTACGGATGCACCAGCGACAAGTCGATGCTGATGCGCTTTCACACTCAGACGGCGGGTTGCTCGCTAACAGCACAGCAGCCGTACAACAACGTTGTGCGCACTGCCTTCGAGGCCCTCGCGGCCGTGCTCGGAGGAACCCAGTCACTGCACACCAACTCGCTCGACGAAGTCCTTGCTCTACCCACGGAAGAAGCGTCGGAGATCGCCCTTCGAACCCAGCAGATCATCGCTCACGAGACGGGGGCCGCGAATGTGATCGATCCCCTTGGTGGCTCTTGGTTCGTGGAGGCCCTCACCAACAAAGTGGAGGAAGAGGCCGAGGCTTACTTCGCCAAGATCGACGAGCTCGGAAACGGATCGATCCTCGACGGAATGCTTCGCGGCATAGAGGACGGCTACTTCCAGGGCGAGATTGCAGACGCGTCCTACCGTTACCAGAGCCTGCTCGACGCAAAGCGAAAGATCATGGTCGGAGTCAACGCATTCGAGAGGCCGGCGGCGCAGGACGAGATCGAGATCCTCTACATCGATCAGGACGTCGAGCGTCGCCAGGTCAAAGACCTGCAAGCCCGAAAAGCCGACCGTGACTCCGCCCGAGTGGAGGCGGCCCTTCTCGAGCTGGTCAATGTGGCCAAGGGCGACGGCAACATCATCTGGCCGCTGATAGAAGCAGCGCGGGCCGAAGCAACGCTCGGCGAAATGGTCAACGCACTGAAAGAGCCGTTCGGCATCTACACAGAACCACCCCGCTTCTAGCTGACCCGCAAACTCAGCGGGCCGGGGGTGCCGGGGGCGCGGTACTAGATGCCTTTACGGATTGTTCTGTAGAGGAACATTCCGGCCCCCGCCGTCACGAGAATTGCTCCTACCGCTAAGGCGCCGACGAACAGATTTCTTTCACCCGGGGGTGCCGGGTTTGCGGTTGGGGATGCGGACGGCGCGGGTTCCGGGTGGGAATCTGCGGCTAGAGCCGGAGTCACGAATGTCAGCGCGACGACAAACAGCGCGCCGAGCACCAGTCCCCTGAGCAGTTGCCTCAACCGGAGCGGCGCAGGTACCAAAGACCAAGGCCGCTGATTCCCCCAACTACGCCACCCACGATTGCAACCGCAAGCACTCCGGGAACTCCGCCGTTGCCCTTCTCTCCCACATCCTGCGCCACCGGCGCGCTGGGCTCGGCCGCCCCCCCGGCCTTTGGGGAAACAGGTGGGGCCTCGGAAGGGGTGGGCGAGGGGAGAGGGCTCTCGACGACCGGGGATGGCGAAGGTGGTGGTGGCGGTGGCGGCGGTGGTGGTGGTGGCGGCAGAGGCGACGGCGAACGCGTCGGCGAAGGACGCGGACTCGGCGAGGGTGAGGGGGGAGGTGCAGGAGGACTCGGGGGCCGCGAGGTTGCTCCTACGACGTTGATGACTCCGGTCTCACCGTGAAGCGTGCATCTGTACGGATAGCTTCCGGAGCTGGTGAACTTGTGAGAAGTAGAGGCCCCCGCCTCAACGGTCGCGCCGAATCCAGACCCGGTGACGGTGTGCGAACGCGAGTCCCGGTTGGTCCAGATCACCGTGTCCCCTGGACTGATCGACTCCTCCTGAGGGGAGTACCCGCTCCGGGTGATGTCGATGGAGACGTTGGCTGCGAATGCCGGAAGTGCAAGCCCCAGCACACATGCTGCGATTATGAAAAGAACACGCTTCATGCCGGATTCTTCCTTAGATACCAGAGGCCCGCACCGCTCCCACCTATCAAAACAATCGCGATGATCCCAAGTTTGACGGGAAGAGACATTCCCTTCTCCTCTGCGTCCGCATTCGCGGTTACCGTCTCGCTGACTGCGAGCGGGGGCGAGGGGGAGGCTGCGGGGGCCGGGGAGGGAGTTGGTTCCGGCTCGGGGGACGGGGCTTTAGACGGGCTCGGCGATGGTTCCGGTTCGGGGCTGGCCGATTCTTCCGGAGGCGGGGGTTCGGCCTCCTGGACGACAACGCTTCCGCTCATGCCACTGTGCTTTGCGCAGAAGTAGCTGAAAGTTCCGGAGGAGTCGAACTTTTCTGAGTACGAGTTGCCCGAAGCAATGTCGCCGGAGTTATCGCCCCAGGACCCGTTGACGGTGTGTTCGTTATTTCCTTTGTTGGTCCAGACCACAGTGTCTCCCGGGCGAATCGTTACCCGCGAAGGGTCGTAGGAATTGTCGTTTATTTCTACGCCCACGTTCGCAGCGGCAGCAGGTAACGCAAGTACGAGCGACCCAAGCAGAATCATCACAACCAGCTTGACTTTCATGGGTCCACATTCTTCACGAAATCACCTGTTTTGGCTCTGGTAGAAGCTCGATGAGATTGCGGACGATCCGGCCCGTGGCTCCCCAGATGATGTTCGGCCCGATGTCGTAGGCAAAGCTCTCGTAAACGCCGCCCCCTCGTATGAATTTCTGCACTCGCTCGACCCCAGGCCCGGTGATTGTCTCCAAAGAGATCTCTATGACCTCCGCTATCTCGGCCGGGTTCGGGTCGAACTCATTTGACTCGATGAGTCCCACCCACGGCTCGATGAGGTACCCGCTGACGCGAGTCGGCACGGACGGGAGCCTGCCGATCAGCTCGACGGTCTGCGGTGGCACGGCCAGCTCCTCATGCGTCTCCCTGACGGCAGCCTGGGCCGGAGTCTCGCCTTCGTCGATCCGGCCCCCGGGGAAAGAGATCTCTCCGGCGTGATGCGTCAGGTCCTCGGACCTGCGTGTGAATACAAGCCGCCACTCGCCCTGGTGCTTTACCAGGGGCACGAGAACGGCCGCCATTGCCCAGCCCTCGAGGTTCGCGTCCTCCTGGGTTTCCTGGAGGCGCTCGGCCAAACCAGCGATCAGATCGTCGGCGGACATCCGTAAATGATAGGAACAACCAGTGGAGGGCCACTAGTGGGTGAATTTGTAAGGCTGGAACGGGAGGGCGCTGTGGGCGTCATCCGGCTCGAGCGTCCGCCGATGAATGCGCTGAGCGGCAAGCTGGTTCAAGAGCTCGACGAAGCCACCAGAGAAGTGACCGCCTCGGGCGACATCAAGGCGGTGGTGATCTGGGGAGGAGAGAAGATCTTCGCAGCCGGCGCCGACATCAAGGAGTTCACCTCCTTCACGCCTGCCGGGGTTTTCGATTACGGCAAGACCCTGCAGGACGCGTTCAGCGCGCTGGCCGCGATTCCCAAAGTGACGATTGCCGCTATCAATGGGTTCGCCCTCGGCGGGGGCTGCGAGCTTGCGATGACCGCGGACTTTCGATACGCGGCCGAAGATGCGCAGCTCGGCCAGCCGGAGATTCTGCTCGGCATCATTCCGGGGGCCGGAGGCACTCAGCGTCTGCCGCGGCTTGTCGGCCGGTCACGCGCCAAGGAGCTGATCTTCACGGGGCGAATGATCAAGTCGCAGGAAGCTTTGGAAATTGGTCTGGTGGACCGTGTCTATCCGGCCCCCGAGGTCTTCGCAAAGGCTGTTGAAGCCGCGCAGAGATTTGCCGCGGGACCCCTTGTTGCATTGAAGGCCGCCAAGCTCGCGATCGACCGTGGTCTCGAGTCGGATATCGACACAGGAATGGCGATCGAGCGCGGCGCATTTGCAACTCTCTTCGCAACCAAGGACGCGGAGCAAGGCGTCAAGAGCTTCATTGAAAAAGGACCGGGAAAGGCAGAGTTCAAGGGCGAGTGAACGCGGCTATCCTCTCGGAGTGACCGCCGAACTACCGATAGAAACCTTCTCCTTACCAACTCCATATGCAGTCGGCCCCGTCAACGCCTATGCCCTGGTCGGCGAGCCGATGACAATGATCGATGCAGGTGTTAACACCGTCGACGCGGAAAACGCGCTGAAGCTCGGCTTTGCTTCGAAGGGACTTTTTATCGAGTCCGTCGAGCGAATTCTCATCACTCACGGACACCCGGACCATTACGGACTCGTGCCGGTCATCAAAGAGGCCTCCAACGCGGAAGCGTTCATGGGTCAGGAAGAAATCGAACGCATCACCGACACGCGAGTGTTTTGGGAGCTCGGCAGGCTGCTCCTCGAAGCAGGTTTCCCCGGCGAGCTTCTGAGCGACATGGCTGAGAGAGAGCGAAGGCTGCACAGGGTCCATCAGGTGACGCGTCTGGAATGCCAGGGCGTAAAGGAGGGGGACGCTTTCGAGTTCGACGAGTACAAGCTGCTCGTCATCGATCTTGCCGGCCACACCGGTGGACACCTCGGGTACTACGAAGAGCAAACGGGCACTCTTTTTGGCGGAGACACTCTGCTGCCTCACGTGAGTCCCAATCCGCTGCTCGAACCCATTCTCGAACCTGAGTGCGAGGTCCCTTCTCGAAGAAGAAGGAGCCTCAAGCAGTATCTGGAATCACTCGACCGCCTGGAGAAATTGGACCTCAAGATCGTTTATCCGGGCCACGGGCCCGCCATTACCAACCCCTACGAGACGATCAGCTACATGCGGGAGCATCACGCCAGAAGGCTCGAAGTCATGCAATCGGCACTGGACAAGTCGGGCAAGAGCGCCTACCACGTCTCGACGGAGCTTTATCCCAACGTAAACGGGTA
>DATLOJ010000145.1:0-16128 GCA_035536315.1 Actinomycetota bacterium
GAAGAAGAAGGGGGACAAGTACTACGGCCCTTACACCCATGCTTACGCCATCAGGGAAACGCTCGACCTCTTGCTTCGGGTATTTCCGCTCCGATCCTGCAGCAGAGGTGTCTTCGATCGCGCGAGGTCGTCTAACCGGCCCTGTCTTCTCTACGACATCGGCCGTTGCTCCGGCCCGTGCGTTGGCCACGTCGATCCCGATGAGCATCGAAGAATCGTCGAATCGTTCTGCACCTTCATGGATGGCAGACACGATGAGGTCGTCAGGGATCTCACGGGCCGGATGAATGCCGCTGCAGGCGCGCAGGAGTTCGAGCATGCGGCGCGTCTTCGCGATCAGCTTTCCGCGGTGCGGCGAGTAATCGAGAAACAGCAGATGGTCACCGAGCGGCCGGAAGATCTGGATGTGATCGCGTACTCCGGAGACGAGCTCGAGGCTTCATTCCAAGTGTTCTTTGTTCGCGGGGGCCGGACAGTTGGGAGGAAAGGCTTCATCGTCGACAGGGTTGAAGATCTGAGCGAGCCTGAGCTCGTCTCGGCCTTCATCGAGAGGCTTTACTCCGAACCGCAGGAAGTCCCGAAGGAGATCCTCGTCCCGCTGGTTCCAGACCTCTCCGAGGTTCTGGAGGAGTGGCTGTCGCTCATTCGAGGATCAAAGGTGAAGGTGCGCGTTCCCGAGCGCGGTGCCAAGAGAAGCCTTATTCAGACGGTCGAGCAAAACGCGAAGGATGCGTTCGCGCAAAACAGATTGAAGAGAGCTAACGACTTCGACTCACGTTCCCGCGCGCTGGCCGAGCTGCAAAAGGAGCTCGACCTTCCCGAGGCCCCGCTCAGGATCGAGTGCTTCGACATCTCCAATCTCGGCCCCACCGAGGTGGTCGGTTCGATGGTGGTGTTCGAGGACGCACTGCCAAAGAAGTCCGACTACAGAAAATTCAAGATCAGGGGGTTCGAAGGTCAGGACGACGTCGGTTCGATGGGAGAAGTCATCGAACGCCGCTTCACGCGTTTTCTTGAAGAGAAATCCTCGGCTCCGGAGCGGGGTTCGAAGTTTGCCTATCAGCCCGGTCTTGTGGTCATCGACGGAGGAAAGGGTCAGTTGAACAGAGCAGTGGACGTGCTGAGCGACATGGGGGTTGTGGGCATCCCTGTGGTCGCGCTTGCCAAGCGTCTCGAGGAGGTGTTCCTTCCTGGAGGGGCCGATCCCAGGATCATTCCGCGAGGCTCGGAGGCCCTCTATCTGCTGCAGCGAATCCGCGACGAGGCTCACCGCTTTGCTCTCGGATACCAACGAAACAGGCGAGTGAAGAGTTTGACGGATAGCGTTCTCGATGGAATGGATGGGGTTGGCCCAACCCGCCGAAAGGCTTTGCTCAAGCAGTTTGGGTCGGTGAAGAGACTGAGAGAGGCAGCGGTGGAGGAGATTGCCGCCGTACCTGGTATCGGACGTGACATGGCTGCGAAGATCCACACCTACCTTCACAGCGAAGGGCGATTGGAGACGGGAAGTGCACGAACCAGAGCCGGATAAAGATCAGACGCCCATCAGATTCACCGTGATCACCGGCCTCTCGGGTGCCGGCAGGTCCGAGGCTGCCAAGTGCTTCGAGGATCTCGGTTACTTCGTCATCGACAACCTGCCGCCGGCGCTCATCGAGAAGATGGCTGAGCTGATCTCGGTCCCGGGCGGAAAGGTGCGCCAGGTCGCGCTGGTTGTGGATGTGCGCGGAGGGGAGTTCTTTCCCGAGCTCCAAAAGGCACTTACAGATCTGCGTCAACGAGGCATCGAATACCGCATCTTGTTTCTCGAGGCCAACGATCGTGTTCTCGTCAGCAGATTCGAAGGCACGCGAAGGCGGCATCCGCTCGCGTCGGACCGCGTGATCGACGGAATCAAAGAGGAGCGCCAGGTGATGAAAGCTTTGCGTGATCAGGCCGATGTGATCATCGACACGTCTGACCTCAACGTTCATGAGCTTCGGGACAAGGTGAACTCCTTCTTTACCGAGGGGACTCCGGGGGCCGGAATTGCGGTGAACGTGATCTCGTTTGGTTACAAGCACGGCCTCCCCCTCGATGCGGACATGGTCTTCGACTGCCGCTTCCTCCCGAACCCGCACTGGGTCGATGAGCTAAGACCGCTGAACGGCACGCACAGACGAGTTCGCGGTTACGTATTGAACGCCGAAGGAACGGAGCCGTTCCTGAAGAAGGCCAGGGACCTGATTGCGGAGATGCTTCCAGGGTTTGTAAAAGAGGGCCGGCACTACCTGACGATCGGGGTGGGCTGCACGGGAGGAAAGCATCGATCCGTTGTCATTGCGGAAGAGATCACCCGCTTCCTCACGGAAAAGGGTTTCGCCGCAACCGTTGCTCACCGGGACTTCGAGCGCGAATGAAAGTCGTTGCAATCGGCGGGGGCCACGGAGCCGCCGCAACCCTGAGGGCCGCTCTCATGTACTCGGACTCCGTCTCCGCGGTGGTCACGGTGGCCGACGATGGTGGCTCGTCCGGCCGGCTCGCAAAAGAGCTCGGGGTTCTTCCGATGGGAGACATAAGAAACTGCCTTGCAGCCCTCGCGCCGGATTCGCTAATGGTCGACATGTTCCAGCACCGCTTCGAGGGCGGACGTCTCGACGGCCATGCCGTAGGCAACCTCATGATCGCTGCATGGATGCAGGAGACGGGCAGCTTCATCGAAGCCATCCGGCAGGCCGCTCGCATGATCGGAAGCCGCGGCAGGGTCGTGCCTCCCACGATGGAAAACGTGACTCTGATTTCCGAGATTGAAGGAGAAAGGATCGAGGGACAGGTTGCGGTGGCAACTGCGACAGGACGGATCAGCTACGTGGCGCTGGACCCGCCCGATCCCAAGGCATACCCGGAGGCAATCGACCTAATAAGCGAAGCCGATCAGATAGTGCTCGGCCCCGGCAGCCTCTTTACGAGCGTGATTCCGAACTTGCTCGTACCCGAGGTGCGAGAGGCTTATCTAGCCGCCCAGGGCCGAAAGATCTTCATATGCAACCTTGTAGCTCCTGCGGGGGAGACAGCGGACTTCGATGCAGCAGCGCACCTCGCCGCTCTGTACGCGCATCTCGGAGAGGACTGCGTCGATGTCGTGGTCGCCCACGAGGGAACCTCACCCATAGCGGCTTCGCCACCCGTGACTGTCGACAAAACAGCGTTCGAAAGGTGGGAAGTGTCTTTGATCCGTTCGGATTTTCTTCCAGATGACCGCTCGCCCCGGCACGATCCGGCCAAACTTGCTGCAGTTCTGCAAAAACTCACTCAATAAGGCGCCGGCGCGAGGCGGAGATAGTATTTGTTTCCACCTATCTGGAGGTTTACCCAATGTCCGTAAAGGTTGGAATCAATGGCTTTGGCCGAATCGGCAGGAACTTTCTGCGAGCAACCCTCAAGAAACCCGAAGTGGATCTAGAAGTAGTGCTCGTAAATGACCTGGGGGATCCCAGCGTCCTTGCCCACCTTCTCAAGTACGACTCGACTCACGGCGTTCTGGACGCCGAGGTCAAGGTCGTAGGTGACGGAATCACCGTCAACGGCACTTCGTTTCAGGTAATAGGGGAGATGGACCCCGCCGCACTTCCGTGGAAGAAGCTCGACGTTGATGTTGTCATCGAGTCGACCGGTTTGTTCACCTCCAGGGAGGGAGCCTCCAAGCATTTGGAGGCAGGCGCCAGAAAGGTAATCATCTCGGCCCCCGCAACCGACCCAGACATCACGATCGTCCTTGGAGTCAATGAGGATAAGTACGACCCCGACAAGCACAACATCATCTCCAATGCTTCATGCACGACGAACTCAGTCGTGCCGATGGCAAAGGTTCTCATGGATGCATTCGGGATCGAGCAGGGATTCATGACCACCATCCACGCGTACACAACCGAGCAGCAGCTGCAGGACATGGTCGCCACCACGAGAAAAGGCAAGCCGGACCTTCGCAGAATGAGGTCGGCCGCTCTGAACATCGTCCCCGCATCGACGGGAGCCGCAAAGGCGGCATCTGAGGTGATTCCTGAACTGAAAGGCAAATTGGACGGGATGGCTATGCGTGTTCCGGTGGCAGACGGAAGCGTGACCGACCTTGTGTGTGTCCTCGAAAAAGAGGCATCCGTCGATGACGTCAATCGCGCTTTCCAGGAGGCGGCAAACTCGGAGCGCTGGCGGGGAATCCTGAGCTACACAGAAGACGCCATCGTTTCATCCGACATAGTCGGCAACCCGGCCTCGTGCATCATCGACGGCCTTTCCACCATGGCGATCGGAAAGCAGGTCAAGGTGATCGGTTGGTACGACAACGAGTGGGGTTACTCGAACAGGCTCGTAGATCTGGCCGCGAAGATCGGCGCTCGTTGAGGCTTCGCTCTCTAGAAGATCTGCGTTTAGAAGGGAAGCGGGTTCTTCTAAGGGCCGATTTCAACGTCCCTTTGAAGGACGGCAAGATTGTCGACGATGTCCGCATAGCTTCATGCCTTCCCACGATCGACTACTTGCTCGGCAGGGGCGCGAGTGTGATCTGCTGCTCGCACCTCGGCAGGCCGAAGGGGAAGGCTGATCCAGACCTGTCTCTCGCGCCGGTCGCCGAAGCCCTTGGTGAGAGCCTTTCCATGAAAGTGACCCTCACGTCCGCGCCGAACGGGCCGGCGACCGAGCTACCGGACGGAGCGCGGTCGGTTGCACTACTCGAGAACATTCGCTTCGATCCGAGGGAGGAGGAGAACGACCCTTCTTTAGCAGCGGAGCTCGCGGCCCTCGCGGATGTTTTTGTCAGCGATGCATTTGGCGCTGTGCATCGTGCCCATGCATCTGTTGCAGGTGTTCCAACACTGCTTCCAAGTGCCGCCGGGTTTCTGCTGGCCCGGGAGGTTGGTGTTCTGTCTCAACTAGTAGAAAGCCCCCCCGAACCTTTTGTCGTCGTTCTGGGCGGGGCGAAGGTTTCGGACAAAATCGGCGTTGTTCGCAATCTCTTGGGAAGAGCTACGCGAATTTTGATCGGCGGAGCGATGGCGAACACCTTTCTGGCAGCGAGCGGAATCGATGTTGCCGGATCCCGAATAGAGCGAGACCGTCTGGACGAAGTCAAGGAAACGATCAAGCTCGCAGGCGACAAACTCATCCTGCCCCAGGACGTGGTGCAGGCGAGTGAGTTTGCGGAAAACGCAGAGTATGAAGTCACCGAGGTGGGCGGTTTCAAAGACGGTTGGATGGCCCTCGACATAGGCCCCGAAACAGCTGAGCGGTTCGCGCAGGAGATCGGTGGTGCGGCTACCGTGTTATGGAATGGTCCGATGGGCGTCTTCGAGTGGGAGGCATTTGCCCACGGAACGCGCACCGTCGCCGAGGCGGTCGCCGCCTCCGACGGTTTCACTGTGGTGGGTGGTGGCGATTCCGCCGCTGCACTCAAGCAGTTCGGGCTGACCGAGGATGTTTCGCACCTTTCAACAGGCGGCGGCGCATCCCTGGAGTACCTTGAAGGAAAGTCCCTTCCCGGGCTCGAAGTGCTGAAGGTGTCCCCAAACTGAGGAGACGAGATTGAGAAAACCCGTCATAGCTGCCAACTGGAAGATGAACAAGACGCATGTCGAGGCGATTCTTTTCGTAGAGGCCCTTAGAAACCTGGTGGATGCGGAGCACCTCGACAAGGTGGAAGTTGTCATCTGCCCCCCTTTTACTGCGATTCGATCCGTTCAGACGGCTATTGACTCTGACGGTCTCGGCTTCGGGTTGGGCGCGCAAGACCTTCACTGGGAGGAGTCCGGCGCTTACACAGGCGAGGTCTCGGCTCAGATGCTGAGGAAGCTTCACGTTGGGTACGCCATCGTCGGTCACTCGGAGCGCCGCCAGCACTTCGGGGAGACAAACGAAACTGTAAACAAGAAGGTGAAGGCCGCACTTGCAGCCGACGTAGTCCCCATAGTCTGCGTTGGAGAGTCTCTCGAGGAACGCGAGGCCGGAGACACCGAGAGCAAGGTCAAAACTCAGATCGCGGAGGGCCTCGAGGGAATCAAAGGCGACCGGCTCGAGGCGACGATCGTGGCGTACGAGCCAATCTGGGCCATCGGTACCGGAAAAAACGCGTCACCTGAAGACGCGCAAGAGACGATAGCGGCCATAAGGTCTGCTATTTCCTCGCTCGACAAGAAAGTCGCTGCGAAGGTTCGAATCCAGTACGGAGGGAGTGTCAAGAGCTCCAACATCGCAGAGCTCATGGCACAGCCCGACATCGATGGTGCCCTGGTGGGGGGCGCCAGCCTCGATGCAGGTGAGTTTGCGGGCATATGCCGCTTCGAGACCGAAAGCGAATAACGGGTAAGCCATCGAGATGGCAAGAATGGGTAAACTCAAGGCCATTCAACAAGTCCACTAGGGGGACAAGATCACCGCAGCGCTTTTAACAGTTCACGTTATTTCGGCAATCATCCTCGTGATACTTGTCCTGCTCCACGCGGGCCGCGGAGGAGGGCTCTCCGGCATGTTCGGAGGCGGCATGGGCGGGGGCCTGAGCGGGTCGAGCGCCGTCGAAAAGAACCTCGACAGGATCACCGTCGTGGCGTCCGTAATCTTTGGCATCACGACGATTCTTCTCGTCATGACCCTTAAGTGATCAGGTCCGAAACTTCGTAACAAAGACTCAATCTCAGGAGAGAAAGCAAGCCGGAAGATTCCTTCTGGCGATCTGCTCACTTTTGCTCCTCACTGCCTGTCCCGGTGAGCAGCCGGAAGAAGAAGCAGATCCCGTCAAGGAGCTGATCGTTGGATTGAGCGCGCCCGGCAGCCTCGACCCATCGAAGGCCTCCACCGAGTCGGCCTTCACGATCCTTCGAACTGCGTGCGACGGCCTTACCGCGCTCGACCCAGAGACCGGTGAAGCCAGGGCCGCCCTGGCGGAATCCTGGGACGCATCGGATGAAGCCAAGCTTCTGAAGATAAAACTTCGGCCCGGCGTTCGTTTCCACGACGGCCGGCCTGTCGGTGCCCAGGCCGTGAGGGAGAGTCTGTCGGTTGTAGCCAGGCCAGAGACGGCCTCGCCTCACGCAAGTCTTCTCAGCGCAGTCCAAGGGTTCGAAGAGGTTGTGGCCGGAACGAACCCATTGCTCGAAGGCATCAAGGTGGTAGGGGAGCTCGATCTGGAGATCCGCTCTACCCGCCCCTTCCCCGACCTGCCGGCGGTCCTGGCCCACCCTTCGTTGATTCCGGTTTCGAGGACTGAGGCCGACAGGCCCCCGTTCTGTGCGGGGCCCTATGTCATCGAGCAGGGGGCCGCTGAATCCGATTTTCGCTTGAAGCAGACGCCGGCAAAGGTTGGAAAGAACGAGGCCTACGCGTCGGACGGCAGAGGTGAGAACGAGGTGATTGTCGTTCGTGGCTTTGGATCAGACGAAGAGGCGTTCGAAGCTTTCAAAGGTGGTGGGGTAAGCATTTCTCCGGTCCCGAACACCCGAGCTGCCGAAGCCGAAGCCCTTCGACGTGGCTACGTTCTCATTGCCGTCCCCGAGATCACATATATGCAGTTCGATCCCGCTCCCGAACCCCCAGACCCACGGGTGCGCCGCGCACTGTCGCTCGCAATCGACCGACTGGTCATCATCGATGCGGCTTACGGTGATCGCAGGCCACCTGCGCTCAGATGGCTTGGCGATCCCGAGGGCGAGGGTACTGCGGCCTGCGAGGAGTCGATCAGGCGAATTGCCGATGTGGAGAGGGCGAAGCAGACTGCCGGGGCGAGCGGAGTCGATCTTGCCGGTCTCAAGATGCCCCTCATCTTCGATACAGCGGAAGTCCCCGCTGTCGTGATTCAAGCCATTCAGGCGCAGGTCCGCGACTCCCTGGGCATCACCCTGGTTCCATCGGGAAAGGAACCTCCCGACTTTCAAGCGGCCCTGGGGGAGCGACAGGCCGGGGCCCTTTGGCTTCTTTCCACAACTGTGCAGACGCCGGCCCCCGATGACGTTTTTGCAGATGTGTTCCGTACGGGCGGCGCGGACAACCGCCTTGGGTACTCCAACCCGGCCCTTGACGCCGTCCTCGACAGGGCAGCAAAAAGTCCGGGTAAGGAAAGGGACGAGGCTTTTCTGGATGCCGAAAAAATGGTTTGCCAGGAGATGCCGGGTATCCCTTTGTGGCATGAGGTGCGTCATTGGATGGTGGCTCCAGATGCGGTGGATTTTGAAAAACGCGACTCATTCGACCTGCTTGGCTCACCGGTCCTGAGGCATGCCAAAGCTATCTAGATTTGCGGGAAGAACACCACCGCGGTGGTAAATTGCCCGCCGTGCCCCCATCCCGTGAATCGAAGCCTTCCCTGACGCGACCCCTCGCTCTTCGGCGCAGGTTGCTGTCGTCCCTGCTGGCTGCAACCGTCTTGCTCGCAGCCGGATGCGGCGGCGGCGACTCCGAGGTTGAAAGCGAGGCCACTCCGGCCCGCGGGGGAAACCTGCGGATTGCTGTTCTCGAGCCAGATTCAATTGATCCAAGCAGGTCGTCGCATCGCACCGGCCTGTTGGTTTTGAAGCAGCTTTGCGACACCCTGGTTGCTTTCGACCCATACACGGGAGATCTCGTTCCCGGAATAGCGGAGACGTGGACGCCCTCCCCGGACATGAAGAAGTTCACTTTCAAGATCCGGAGCGGAGTCAAGTTTCACAACGGCAGGGACGTAACCGCAGAAGACTTCGTTTACTCGCTGTCCCGTTTTGCATCCAAGACCGCGGGGTCTTCCGAGTACTTCCTGCTCGAGCTCGTCCTCGGGTATCAGGACCTGCGTTTGGAAAAGGCCCCCGCGCTCGCGGGTGTTCGCGCGATCGACGCGGCCACTTTGGAGATCGAGCTGACCGAACCCTTTGCCGAGTTCCCGGCGGTGCTTGCCCACCCGGCCGCCGGGTCGGCTGTTCCCAAAGAGGAAGTTGATAAGGGGCCTGAGATTTTTGCTCAGAACCCCGTATGTACTGGGCCGTACAAGATGGTGGGGGCCTGGGAGCAGGGCAAAGACCTGACGCTGCAAAGAGTCGAGGGTTACCAGCCTCCCAAGGGTGTGGATGCCGGGGGTTATTCAAAGCAGATCATCTTTCGTCCTGTCCCCGACGCGAAGGCCGGGTACACCCTTCTTGGAAAAGGGACCGTCGAGATATCCGGTGTGCCTCTCGACGACCTGGTGACGGCGCGCAAGACAGAGGGACGAGTGGAGTCGGGTCCGAACGGGATCCTTGCCTACATCGGCTTTCCGGTTACCAAGGCGCCTTACGACAACGTGCAGCTAAGGCTTGCGTTGGAGGCCGCGATCGATCGCGGTGCGATCATCAACAGGCTCCTGGCCGGGACGCGCAGAGTTCCACAAGGGTTCCTTCCCCCGTCCACCGGGACCGTGGGGCAGGCATCCAAGTGCGTGCGCATTGGAACGGGCGCTCAGCCCGACGTTGCGAAGAAGGCCTTGAAAGACGCTGCGATCGATCCCGCTGCAACGAAGCCGCCCTTGATGTTCAACGACTCAGACGGCAATCGCAGGTGGCTCGAGGAAATCAGCTCGCAATGGTCCAAGACGCTTGGGATTCAGGCGGAGCTGCGTCCGGCCGAGTGGAAGGCGTACCTCGATTCTCTGACGGACCCCGGAGCAGATGGCCCGTTCCGGCTTGCAGCAATCGCCCGCTATCCGTCCCCCGAGGCAATCCTCAAGCCACTGTTTTCTACAGGCAGCCTCGACAACTTCACGCGTTACTCGGATCCTGAGTTCGACAAGCTGATGGGAGAGGCAAGAAGCACAGCCGCGGTACGGGCCAGAGAAGGTTTGTATGCGAAGGCGGCTGCGCGTCTTTGCGAAACAATGCCGATTGCTCCCATGTGGCTCGACCTGAACCACCTGGCCTTCTCCTCAAAGGTCCTTTGGACCGGTGACAAGCGCCTCGACCTCTTTGGCGACCCCGTGCTCAGAAGGATGGGAACTCAGTCCTGAGAAAAGCTCTCGTCGCGGGGGCAGTCCTCGCCCTGTTGATGAGTGCGGCCTGCTCCGAGGATCAAGCTGCACCCGGCCCCCCAGGAATCCTGAGAATAGGAATCAAGGCTCCAGCCACTCTGGATCCGCCGCTCATTCGGGATCCGGCTGGCATTTTGATCGGCAGGCAGATTTTCGAGCCGCTGCTCACGTTCAACCCGCGCACCCTCGAGCTCGAGCCGGCACTCGCGGAAAAATGGGAGGTCCTTGATGGTGGAACTCGCTTTTCCTTTCGCATCAGGAAGGGAGCCAAGTTTCACGACAACAAGCCCGTAACGGCCGAGGACGTCCGCTTTTCCCTGAACCGCTTGGCGCGCAAGGACATCGCTTCGGAAGTGGCTTTTCTTCTGGATCAGGTTGTGGGATTCAACGAGGTGAACCAGGACGGGTCAACATCAGAGCTGAGCGGCATCAAGGCCATCGACGCGCAAACGGTTGAGATCACTCTGGTCGCGCCGTGGGTGGAGTTTCCGTATGTGCTGACTCATCCATCGACTGCCGCGGTTCCCAGGGCGTCAATCGAAGCGGACGTCACAGGCTTCAAGGCCAGGCCGGTAGGCAGCGGGCCCTACAAATTGGCAGCCCCCCCTTCCGCGAAAGGCGTCACCCTTACTCGAGTGAGTGGTCATGCGCGCACTCCGAGAATTCCGCGGGTGGACTTTGTTGCATTTGCACAGCCCGGATCTGCCTGGGAATCAATAACCTCGGGCGGCCTTGATGTAGTTGAGGCTGCGCCGGGAAATATTCGTGCGGCAAGGGCAAGGTTTGGGGACCAGGGATTCAAGCCTCTGGCTGCCGGCCTTTACCTGGGTTTCAACCTTTCGAAGATTCCGGACCTGCAGCTTCGCAGAGCGATCAGCCTTGCGATCAATCGAACTCGTATTTCTCAAACCATCTATGAGGGGACTCTGTTGCCGGCGACGGGGTTGAGTCCACCCGGCCTGCCCGGCCGAGCCAAAGATGCTTGCGGGCCGTGGTGCAGACACGACCCGGATGAGGCGCGCGAGCTCATCAAGAACAAGTTCCCCGGCGGTCTCCCGTCGATTGGATTCGACTATCAGTCGGGCTCGCTGCAGGAGGCGCTTGCGAAAGCAGTCCAGGCCGACCTGGCCGAAGTCGGGTTGACGATCGAGCTTCGTCCCAGAGAACTGACGCAGTTCTTCGAGTTGCTGGACAAAGGGGACCAGGATTTGTTTCGTCTTGGATGGGTCGCGGAATACCCGCTCATGGACTGGTTCGTATCGCCGCTGTTTCGCTCTGGAGCCTCCGACAACCACACCTCGTACTCGGTCCCCGAGGTCGACGATCTTTTGAGCAAGGCCCGGTCTTCTGTGAAAGAAGAAGAAAGAAGGAGCCTTTACGAATCGGCTGAGAAGAGAGTGATGGAAGACCTTCCCGTGATTCCCATTGGCCATTTCCGGAGCAGGTTCGTTGCAGTCCCGCGCGTTCAAGGCTTCTACGTCGACAACCTCGGCGGCTTCGAGGTAACCAGGATAAGGCTGGCCACTTGATATCAAAGCGCGGACTGATGGCGATCGCCCTTCTTGGAGTTGCGGGGCTGATTGCGGTCGGGCTTCTTGCGATCAGAAACGACGGAAGGGCCCCTGCCGTGAGGCGGGGGCCGCAGGAGTCTCCGGCCCCTCCCCCCGAGGGGGAGATGTCTATTTCGTATCCCGAAGAGCCACTGTCGCTGAACCCGTACTCGTTTTCCGGAGACACGAATGCAACGCGTGACCTGTTGCGGCCGGTTCTCCCGACGCTTCTGGAGATAGGACCGGACCTCGAGTACCGGCCCTCACTCGCCACGAAGGTTCCCGCCGGCAAGGACATCACGACGAACCCGCACACGATCACGTACCGGCTGAATCGAAGAGCAGTCTGGTCCGACGGGACTCCGATCACGGCCGCGGATGTGAGGTTCACCTGGGAGACAATCAGAAACGGGCAGTGGGCGATTGCCGATCGCCTGCCTTACGAGCACGTCACCGACGTCCAGGTGGTGAACCCCACGACGGTGAAGCTCGTCATGGACGGCCCGTTCTCTGCGTGGAGGGACTTGTTCTCTGCCGGTGATTTCATTTTGCCCAAGCACCTTTTGGAGGGAAAGGACTTCAGCACCGAGATGCTCGACCAGGTCGGGTTCTCCGGTGGACCTTTCCTGATCGAAGGATGGACGCGCGGATTGGAGGTCATCTATCGCGCAAACCCAGAATGGTGGGGGAGAGGCCCCGGCTTCGAGAGAGTGCACGTCTTCTTCGTCCCCGACCACGACATCGCGCTGGAGTTGCTCGAGAGAAAAAGGCTCGACGGCGTATTCACGACAACACAGGTGAATATCGAGGCCCAGATGAAGTCGATCGAAGGGGTGGAAGTGAAGTCGCGGTTCGGCAGCTCGTGGTGGGAGATAGCGTTCAACACCGAGTCCGGCCCGGCCTCCCGACGTGGTGTTCGTCTCGCGATCGCAAGGGGAGTCGACCGGGCCGGGATTACCGAGGCGCTCGTCCGCTCGGGAGGACGCCCGCTAGAGCATCTTGCTCCGGGCCGAGAGCTCGCCCCGGCATTCGCTCCCTTCACCAAGGACCTCACTCATGTCGAGCCGAATCTGCGCGAAGCGGGATTCGTGATTGGCAGGGACGGCATGTTCACCTCCGACGCGGGCCAGATAACCGTTGCAACTCCGAGCCAGAATGCGATGGGAGGAAATATCGAGCGAGCCCTCCAGCAGGGGCTTCGCAACGCCGGCCTTCAAATAGAGATAGCAAATCCGGAGCCCGACATCCTTTACGGACTGTGGCGGCGAGAGGGCAACTACGACATAGCGATCTGGGAGCGGAGAGGAACTCCTTCGATGTCGCTTGCTTCCTCTTACCGGTCGGACCGACTGCCGCCCATAGGAATCAACTACACAAGAGCAAGGCTTGCGGAGCTGGACGCCGCGCTCGAGGCCGCGGACCGGACCCTCAAGGGAGATGACGCTCTCGATGCAGTGATGGCAAGACTCGGCGAGGTCATCCCGGCGATCCCGGTCTTCGAGTCCAAAGCATTCATCGCATCTCGCGGTATCGACGGACCGGACCCTAATGCGACGATTGAAGGGCCGTTTTGGAACCTGGGGGCCTGGCGCAAAGCTGCCTGAGGAGGGGCAAGGGGGCCCGGCTATAATGGCTCGCTTCCAGTCGGAGTGGCGGAACTTGGTAGACGCGCTAGGTTGAGGGCCTAGTGCTCGCAAGAGCATCGGGGTTCAAATCCCCGCTCCGACACCATCTTTGACCAGCAGTTCTGGTAGCTGGTTTGCGACGGAATCATCATGAGGCGAATCTAGAACGGGGCTTCAGCAACAAGTCTTTCGATGGCTTCCTGGCATTCGAGAATGCAGTGCGCGCGTTGTTGTCATCGTAAGGTGCTCAAGTGATTGGCAAAAGTAGGGTTACCGATTCTGTTCCAACTATTCTCATCACCGGAACGGTCGGGTCGGGCAAGACTTCGGTCGCCTCCGAGGTCTCGGACATACTCATATCCACGGACGTGCCGCACGCGCTGCTCGATCTGGACTGGCTGGGGCGGGTTTATCCCGGTCACCCTGATGACCATCACAACCAGCGGCTAATAGTCGAAAACCTGTCAGCTATCTGGCCTAACCTCCGTCGGGCCCATGCCAGACGTCTAGTTTTGGCAAGAGTGATTGAGGACAGGTCCGGACTTGATGCTTATGAGAAAGCGATACCGGGGGCCGCAATAACCATAGTGCGACTAAAGGCTTCTTCGGAGACTCTCAAAGAGAGGATTCAGGCGAGGGAGGAGGGAGACCTTTCACGGGAATGGCACCTGGCTCGGACAATTGAGCTGGACCTAATCCTCGACAAGAGTAGACCCGAAGACCACTTGGTCGTGAATGAAGGAAAGTCATTGAACGAGGTAGCGCGAGAAGTTCTAGCGGTTGTGGGGTGGCATCTGTAGCAAGTTCGGCTAAGAACACAGAAATGCATTAGGGAGTCTGTAATCGACGGAGGGGTAGCCGCGGGGTGAATACAAGAGCAGCGCTTGTTGCGATTCTGGTCTCGTTATCTATCCTTCCTCCCGTCGCGTCGGAGGCTAGCGGCCCGGTGGGCATAACATTTCCGCCCGGTTTCCCGACGATCACCGACGCTTCCCTAGGCGTGCCGGTGATCGGCTTCGGGGGGCGCGGGCCGGTTACCCGAACACCAGTGATATTCCTGCACGGCAACAACGACACCCCGTACCCAACGACATGCAACGGGGGATTTGGAAACACCAGGCGGTTCGCCCAGTACTTTCACGACAATGGGTACGCACTGAGTGAGCTTTGGGCGCTGGGATACCAGGGTGAGCAGTGCGATCTTGCAACCAACCCACCAAACCGCTCGGGACCCGCTCACTCCGCAGCGGCCAACGTTCCGGACTTGAGGGCATTCGTGAACGCGGTGCTGAGCTACACCGGGGCTTCTCAGGTGGACATAATCGGACACAGTCTTGGATCCACGCTCACGAGGGAGTGGATGCGACAGGACAACGCGTACGCCAAGGTTCGAAGGTTCATCGGAGTGGATGGACCGGATCACGGGATCATCAACTGCTCTCCCGACCCCGCCAACTACTGGCAGCTGCCCGCGTTGGGCGGCTTCACCCCAGACAGCGCCATCTGCACCGAGTTCGGCTCGGATCAGACTCCTCTTCTCGCGACGCTCAACGCGGGCGACGAGACGCCGGGCCCGACCGAGTACATGACCGTCAGAAACGCCGACACCAGCTTTGTTTTCTTCTCGGTGCAGGACGGCAGCCTTCCGCCGGTCCCGGCGAAGGACCGGAAGGGTAACGCGCACGACTTCTCGCAAAGCGCGCGCTTGGAGGGCGCGGAGAATGTCGAAGTGCGGGCGCAGGGTCAGTACGACAACGTTCTTCTGACCGCGCACCTGGGAATCCTGAACTCACCGGGAGTCTGGGCGACAGCGTTCAGATTTCTAACTGCGGGAGAGAGCCCCGCTTCGAGTCCATCCGTGGGCCCCGAGCCCGGCACGCTCGCCGACTCCGGCCCCCCGGTGTGGCCTCAAGCGGCCGGTGTGGCCCTGCTGCTACTGGGGCTGGCCGCCGTCCGATCGATACACCGGCACAACCTGACCGTGGCCGGTCACGAGATGGAAGCGTAAGCGACTCTGTCTGATTTCCGACATGAGTGATTGCCCGGATCCGACTACTTCCTAGCTAAAAACACTCGCCATCACTGAAGGGAGGTTTTTCAGCTTGGGCTGCAAAGTCTCCAGAGAGGTGCAATTGATTGTCTGAAGGGTGCATGTCTAGGGCCGCATTTCCCTTGTACGCCTTCACGACCCAGATCAAATCGGCCTCAGTGACACCTTGCGTGGCAAGGGGAGAGGTCCGCCAGCCGCGCGCTTCCATGTCACGGACCCAGTTGTCGACCAGATCGCGCTCGTCTGGTTCAACCGGCAGATTCACGATTGAGACCGTTGAAACCCCTACGGTCACTCCTTGGCCATCCCCTCCGTTCGCATAGGGGACGTGTTTGAAGTTTTGAGGCTGAACACCGAACGGGACAGGAAGGCTCGCGAGGAGTAACTCGTTTTGACGCTCGTATTGGCCAATCTGTTGAGCCGTCATGCCTTGGAACTCAGTTGCTCTCGCGTAGATGCATCCCGCTCCACGCACCAGAATGAGACCTCCTAAGAGCTCCACCGGGAGCAAAATGATGAAGAGGCCCAAGGCCACGATCAACCACCCCTTCGCGGACTCGCTCAGCTTCATACGACGACGATAGGGGCAAACTATGGCGGCAAGAGCCATAAATTGCGAAGAAGGTGTGAAGGTTGACTCTCGGGCTCTGAGGGCCGCCGCGATAGCGCAGCAAAAGGCCGGTGCCTGATCATCTGTCGCTCCTGGATGGACCTGGTCCAGCCTGGGCCCGCATACGGACCTAAGCTGGACTTAGTCCAGCGTGGGACGCAAGCGGGGCCGGTAATCTAGCTGTGTGAGCTTTGTTCGAATTGCTCTTGCCCAGATAAATCCAACCGTTGGCGACCTCGCGGGCAATCAGGCCCTCATCAATCGATACATACAAGATGCCATAGCGGCCGATGTCGATGTCG
>DATLOJ010000146.1:0-19793 GCA_035536315.1 Actinomycetota bacterium
AACAGACGAGTCGTAACGAATGAAGAACTCTTTATCCGAGCTCAGCTTGCCCGTCCACGTCACATAGTTGCCCTCGACCTCCAGGCCTTCCGTAGCGGCGGTTACCACCGTGCGATTAGGCAGCCTCACGCGAAGGACGAAGTCATCAGCGTAGAGATTGGGCTGGCGCCTCACTTGGAGCCTGTACTCCCCTTGCGCCATTCGTCCGCCCTCAAGGTCCAGTTCCAGGGATCCCGTCTTTCCAGGAAGCACTTCGAGAAATCGCGAAACCACGTTGAAGCCTTTTTCAACGTGACTTTCCACCCCCGAGACGAAGCCGTCCACTTCGGCAGTCTTCACCCGAGTGGTGCGCGGCGAGTAGACGGATAGGTAGGAGCGGTTTAGACCTGCGGGATCTTCGGGCAGGTAGGGTCCCGCAACGTTTGATGGAAGTCCATTCGGCGCGTGGTTCGACACAACGACCTCAAGCTGGCCTGAAATCCTGCCTTCGTCATCTACCTCCACGCCGTACGAGATTTCCCGGCGGGCGTAGTAGTCGATTTTGTTTCCCGCCGCGTTCTGCCCCACCACCAGCACGAAGTCCTCCCCCACCACAGGATCGAGCGCACCGGACAGTCCAGCCGCTTCGACATCCTCCTGAACTTCGGGAACGAACATCTGCAGGTGCCTTCCTGAAACCGACTGACCAATCGCCGGCACCATGGCCGTCGTATCCCGGAAATCCCCTTCTAGGAGCCGGGTCCATACGTCTCGGGCGATGTCGAGCAGGAAGTCCACCCGGTCCTCCTTGTTGGGATAGTCGATGTAGACCTGGTTCAAGGCGAGCGGGAGGAAGTTGTCGCTGTTCACGGTCCCTGCAAGGGGGTGCTGGGACGGGCCGACTACCTTCAGAAGATTGTTGAGGCCCACCGCGTCGACGGCGATCACGCCGTTCAGACTCTCGCCGGTTCCCTCCCTCCACAAGTCCAGCATCAGCCCGGCTGCCGTCGGAAAGTCAGCGGTCATATTCACGTTCGACCAAGTTGTCCTCGGCTGAAATCGGTCGTACCGCTCCACGTACTCGGGCGGAGCGCCTACCCCCCCGGCCGGCACAGGAAGCTCGATGTTTGATTCGAGGCTCTCCAGAACGAGCCTGCCGCCCTCCGCTCGCAATATCCCGAATGCACCCAGAAAGCCCCCGGTTGCTCTTAGCTCCACTGGGTTTTGGATCACAAGAAACCAGGAGCGGGGCGAATCCTTACCGAAGAACACCGGCAGGATTCGTGACGTGGCGTATGCCCCACTGAGCCCGTCGCGAAGAGAAGTCCCCTGAGAGATGAACTCGTCTCGAGCGCGTCCAATGGCCGGTACAAGAAGGCCTCTGGTACTCGAGGCCGCGCTAACCGAGTCCGCTGCGAGCGAGGCTGCGCGGCGAAGCTGTGGCTCTGCCTGCGCCCATGATTCGAGATCAATCGCGCCCTGGGAAAGTCCGGCCGCCACACCGTTCTCGGTCGCGGGGAACGCATCAAGCGCTCGCGTTGCCTCGACTGCAGCCCGGCTCATCAACTCGGCGCCGTCGGCCAACGCTTCGACGGCGTCGAGGTTGGATCCAACGAACGGGATCAGACGGGCCGGAGCCGTAACAGGAGACCCGAGGTCCTCCTTTGCTTTGCCCGCCCAGTTCCCGGCCTGATCGAACTTGACCCTTGCGACCGCGGTATCTGCGCTGCGGAGTGCAGCTCCCCCCTCGACCATGAGTCGCCTTGCACGATTGAGTCTCGAGGCGGCAGAAAGGGCGGGAGCGACCGAAAGAAGCATCGCGGCCAGAAGGGTCATTCCGATGATCCAAATAAGCCTTCGCTTGAAGGGAAGGGGGCCGTGATCATGCTGTTTGAGAGTCAGTAGCAGCATGCCGCCAAGAGCAAACGAGCCTACGACTGCAAGAAGGAGCTCGGGCCTGGTACCGACGGCAAAAAGGACACCGGCCGCGGCCGCAACGGACGCTAATCCGTGAATGACTGCCGCCGCCTGTGAAGTTAGGCCGATGAACACAAGCCTGTGCGATATGTGGTCCGTTCCACCTTGAAACACGGGTATGCGGTGCAGGGCCCTTGATAGCAAGGCCACCCACGCGTCGGTCGCAGGGACGGACAGAATCGCAACTGGCGCCACCATCCGCCAGCCGGGCCCGAACTGACTCCCGGCTTCCAGTGCGAGGGCCGAGACGAGAAAACCCGCTGAAAGCGATCCGGAGTCGCCAAGATATGCGCGGCCCCTCCGAAAATTGAAGAAGAGAAACCCAAGTGCGGCCCCCGCCAATGCAGCCGCCAGGGGGGTGAGGAACGAGTCGCCTGCAAAGATCATCAGGGCTGCAAGTCCGATTCCCGACCCAAGGAAGCTGGAGCCTGCAATCCCGTCCATGTTGTCCAAGAGGTTGAACGCGTTCACTCCTCCGGTCAGAAGGAATATCGCAAAGATCGCCTCAACCGGTCCATCCCCAGGTAAAGCCAGGCCCCCAAACCAAACGCCCGCCGAAACTGCCAGCTGCAATGGAAACTTGACCTTGATAGGAATTCCGGTGGGCGAGAACCTGTCGTCGATGTATCCGATGAGCAAGAAAAGGCTCATCCCGGCGAGGATTGCCCATAGCTTTCGCGAGTAACCCCCGGCGATGAGCCCGGCGGAGATGACGACGAGGCCAAGAACAACGCCTCCCAGGTAGGTGATCCGCGCGGCCCCTCTTCCAAACAGCCGGGGTTGAACTACAAGGTTCATCCTCTGACCCACTCGGATCGCCAGCGGCATGAGCGCCGCAGTAACCACAAGAGCTACCCCGCCGGTTATTGCCGCAAGTGTCAGCAAGAGATCATCCGCCCATAGCTGTCATTGCTCACCACTCGATCTTTTCCCAACGGCGAGAACTAAATCCGCCAGACTCGCAAGTGCCTGGCCTCGGTCGAAGCCACGGGATGCTGTCAGCGCGTTGGCCGCCATCCGCTCCAGCTCCCCCGGGTTCTCCTTTGCCCAAAGAATCTTCATTAGCACGTCTGCAGGATCGGCTGGGTCCGCGACGATTCCGCATTCGACATGTTCGACAACCCGCGCGATGTCGCTTCCTGAGGGCACGACGGCCAGTACCGGCCTGCCGTTGGCGATTATCGAGTAGAACTTGCTGGGGACGACCAGACCTTCCATCCCCGATCTCAGCGTCACAACTTGAAGGTCGCCCGCCTTCATGACCGATGGCACTTCGTCCTCGGGACGGAAAGGGATCACCGGAATTGGGTGCATCCCGGTCTCACGAAAACCTCCTCCAACGAAAAGCATCCCCACTTCGCTCGGCAGCTTCTCGGCGGCCTCGACGAGGGTCTCCCAGGCCCCCGCGCCGCCAAGGTTGCCGGCATGGACAACCAGGAACTCCTTGTCTCCCCGAAGTCGCTCGACCAGAAATGGGTCGGGCTCGTGCTTCGGCGGCCACGCTCCATGGGGCACCACCTTCACGCGCTCGGGCGGAATCCCTTTCGCGATAACCCTGTCTCGCATCGTCTCACCCAGACACACGATCGTGTGGCAACGCTTCAAGCCCGCCCGATGAACCCTCTCGAGGGCACGTTCGACGAGCCCCGGCCTCATCATTCCCGAAACGACCGCAAACTCTGGATGAAGGTCCTGCAAGGCGTAGACAACCGGGCGGCCGCGGGCCGCTATGAGGGAAACCCAGACGGAGAAAGGGGGATCGCTGCCGCATACGACCACGTCGGGACGGCGAATAAGCAGGGAGCGAGCAGCGGCGAGTACACCGAAACTCGAGTAGTTGATGATCCGATCGATGAGCTTCCGCCGGTCCATGCTTGTCGACCCGACTCGCTCCACCGGAACACCGTCGGCCGTCTCGCGCGAGAGAAACCTCCACGGAATCCTTCGCGCCGACGAGTACGAAGGACGGCCACAAAGCACACGAACTGCCGCCGCCCGCGCTGCAAACGTCTGAGCGATATCCCGGAAGATGGCGGCTGTGGCAGATCGGTCAGGAGGGTAGTACTGGTTCACGATGAGGACGCGAGTCATCCGAGCGGATCCGCTTCCTCTAGATCTGCTGCATTCACTCGCTCGAGAAACGCAGCTCGATCCGTAAAGAAGAGCTTCATCGCCACGGCGAGCTCTCTTTCGGCGGGACCAAACTGATTCCTGAGGACAACGCTCCATCGCGTGCCCGATCGTTTCGGAGTCATTCCCCAGGCCCACTGAAATGCGAGCAGCGCGTTCCAGAGAATGAGCGCGGCCGCGAGCGCCACAACCACCGCCCTGCGCCGCGCCCAGAGTTTCTCGAAGATCGCTGCAGTCCCCACCAAGAAACCCGGAGTGAACAGGACGAAGAATCTGTTACCGAATGACGAGAGCTCCGGGGTGTGGTGGCCGGCCACAATCCACGACATCCCCGCGAAGACGGCCAGCAGACCCCAGCCAAGAGTTCGATCGTGCTTTCTCGCCACAACTATCAGTCCCACGAAGGCAAGAATGGCAAGCGGCGTCCACAAAAACAGCCCGTGATCGGAACCAAAGAAAACCTTCAAGAACCGAGGCTGTAGAAAGTTCACTTCATCCTGGTAACCGGTATGGAGCGGCGAGCCGTAGACGATCCCCTTACCAATGAGCTGAGGGATCATTCCGGTCACTCCGCCTGCGATCCACGCCGTTGCTGCCTTGAGCTGCTTGCCCTTTGCCTCGGGGGGACGCCTCACAAATGAAGCCGCCGGAAGGAGGTTCCACGCAACCGCCACAGGGTGGATCGATGCAAGAAGACCTCCAAGGACTCCCACCACAAACCATCTAAGTGGCTGCCAGCCGGCCCGCATCCAGAGCCAAACAAGCAGGGCGGAGGCGAAAGTCCCCACTGCGAAAGGCCAGAAGGGCAAGAAGTATTGGTAAACGGGAAGAGACGTCGCTCCCCAAACTGCCAGTGCTGCTACGAATGAAGCTGGCTTTCCAAAGAACCTTCGACACACGGCGTAACTGATCACAATGCCCATGAAGGCATAGAGCGCACTGCCGAATGCGACGAGCCACAAGTGTGTCGTCGAGAACCCCTCCAAATCGCCGCCCAACAGAGCCGAAATCCCCTGCGCCACGAGGAAGAAAGGAGCCCAGAAGATGGCCGCTCCCGCACCCCAGGGATTCCTCAGATGGCCGGTCTTGGTTTTGTAGGCATCTCTCACCGAGCCGTCGAGGTTGAACACATCCCGTCGGACAAACTCATTGCCGTGTGAGTACTCGTCGGCAAAATGAAGGTCGCCGTCGGTAATCGGTGAGGCCATCCAGGCGTAGTAACCAAGTCCGTCTCCGCGCAGATAAGGCGTTACGAACGGAACGCTGATGAGGAACATGACGCACAGAGTCACGATCGGCCAGGCCCTGCGCATGCGGCCTCCTGACTTGGCTATACCCGTCGCCCTCGTACGATCAGAAAGCGCCCGAGAGAGTCATCGGCAAAGCTCGTGTGACGCAATGCAGGGAACAGCCGGTCGAAGGGAAACCACGCATCCCTGCGAGAAACGCTTGCTATCTCTAGACCGACTTGCCTCGCGGCGCGCAGCCAGACTTCCTCGGGGAGGAACTTAACAAGCGGATGAATGGTGAACTCGGCTACCGCTGCCTTTCTCCGCAGGACGCGTCCTCCACCGTGCAGCAGGCGTGCGAAAACCGGCCTCAGAACTCTCCCTAGAGCAAAGAACAAAGTTTGAAATGCGAAGCGGCGATAGACGAGAAAAGTAAAGGCTCCACCGGGCTTCAGCACGCGGGAGCACTCAGAAATAGCCTCTTCCCACTCCACCATGTGGTGAAGAGCGCCCACGCAAAGCACTCCCTCGAACGTTGCCTCTCTGAACGGCAAGGCCTGCGCCTGTGCGCGGGACAACAGCGCCTCGGATCCTTGTTTGTGCAATCGCTCGCGCGCGACGGTGAGTGGGCGCTGAGCAAGGTCGATTCCAACTGCTGTCTCCGATGACTTAGCGAGCCTTGAAAGATCCAGTCCCGCTCCGCACGCGACCTCCAGTACGGACCCCGTAGCGACATCGAGGCGCAACTCGCGATCCCACCATGGGTAAAGGCGGCCGCGCTCATCGCCGGCGTCCTCCTCGCCTCCGCAGGGATACTCCTCGTAGAACTCCCTGACTTCCAGAGTTTCCTGTCTCACTGAGCCGTTTCGATCATTCGCACGAATTCCTCGCCGCACTCACGCCACGTTCTAATGTAGTCGTTCCCTCTTGGGACGGCCGGAGCTTTTAACGCCGCAAGGATCGCTCTGGATATGTCCTCGGGCGACTCGGGATCGAAGAAGGATGCGTTCGGAGCGAGCTCCCTAAAGGGGGGGATGTCGCTGCACGCGATCGGCAGTCCGGCTGCGAGCGCCTCGGCCACGGGGTAACCGTAAGACTCCAGGAGCGAGGCGTTCAAGAGGGCTGATGCTCCCGAATACAGGCCTGCCATTGAATCCGGATCCACATACCCCAGACCCGTTACGACTCCGGCCCCCCCACCTCCGGCTTGATCAACGTCCTTCTGGGTGAGTCCGGCTACGACAAGCTTCATGCCGTGCTCCTGATGCCGCACGCGCTCCCATGCCGCGAGAGTTCCAGAGATGTTCTTGTGTCCATAGGGCACTCCAACCCATAAGACATAGGGACCCGTCACGCCGAGACTCGCCGCGGGAACGACACTCGACTTTGCCTTGATGTGATCGCTGCCCGGAGTTAGGACCCTCGTCTTTTCAATCGGGACCTCCAGAATCCGCGTTACACCACGGCTCATCGTCTTGGTGAACGTGACGGTCACAGCGGCGCGTCTGCAACTCTTCTTCAGTAGGGCCCTTTGAAACCTGTAGCGGGCGGCCCCATCGGGGTTCACTCCGTCGGGAGGAACCACGTGGGGGTTCCGGCAGAAGACCGCGTATGGAGGGGACTTAACCAAAGGCCCAACGTCGGCAGGAAAAACCATGAAGTCGAATCCACGGCGCAGTGTCTCTCGGGGAATCCGGACGGTCTCATGGATGAGCCTTCTAGCCAGCTTTCGTCCTTGCAAATGCACCTCCGCCCACCCCGGGATGTTGCGGACGGCTGGGTCCACTCGTGGGCCCGTGAAGACGACCCACTCCCAATCGGGTCGAAGCCCCGTGCACTGCGGCATCAAAGATCGCAGGAAACGCGCAGAGCCCGACCCCCATGCGCTCATTGCATCCAGGCCAACCTTCACCGTCTGATGATCAGCTCCAAGAGAAACCGTTGCACTCCGGCCACATCCGAAGCACCGTCAGCGCCCATGGCCGCGACCAGTGCACGGTTCCGTTCTCGAACCCCTCCCAAATGCGCCGTCGCAGGTTTCCATCGACCAGATGGCCGAAGGGGGCATCGGTCGAAAGAACTGCCTGCTTCACGACGTCCTTCAACGGACCCCTGATCCAGCTAGCGAAAGGGAGAGCAAAAGGCTGTTTCCTTCGGTGATGAGGCAGACCCGAGGACATCTGGATCAGAGTCTTCCCCTTCCCACGCACACCGGCCGGGAAACCGAGAGCTGTTTGGGCAACTACATCGTCCAGCAAGGGAACTCTCACCTCGATCGAGTGCGACATCGACATCTGGTCGGTGTCACGCAAGAGCTGATTTTGCATGTAGTGGCCGAGTTCGAGCTCGGTAACGCGATCCTTAACGGCCCGCGATCCGTGCCCTGATTGAAGGATTGATTTCAGGTACGCGTCTGCCCGTGCCGTGTAAGCCAGCATCAGCCCGCGTGACGCGAGATAGGCGCCCGCTACACCGTCGAGCGGATTTATTAGGCGCGGCCCTTTCCCCGAACCAGACTTCGACATTGCGTACGAAAACAATCGCCTTCGCATAGGCCCCGGCAGTGCGGCAAGGGGAGCTCTCGCGGTGAGGAGCCAGGGGGCCCGTCGAAACGTTGGGTAGCCCATGAATAGCTCGTCTCCTCCCAGGCCCGAAAGCGCTACGACCAGGCCCGCCTGTGAGGCCGCTCTGGAGACGATCCACGAGTTGATGCCGTCGCTCGTTGGCTGATCCATCGCGGAGATCATCGTATTCAGGTCGCGGCGAATTTCGGTGCCGGTAATCGGAACAAGCTGGTGTTCGGCCCCGGCGGCCAGTGCGGTCTCAGCCGCTTGTTCGCTTTCGTCGTTCGGCTCGTCCGGAAAGGAGACCGTCAGGGTTTTGACAGGGCCCAACCGAGCCGCAGTGGCCAGTACCGCTCCGGAGTCGACCCCGCCCGACAGGAAAACTCCAACGGGCCTGTCGGCTATCAGGTGCCGCCTGACCGAATCTTCCAGAGCCGCCTTGAAGGTGGCGATGGGGTGACCGTTCTGTGAGCTCGCGTTACCCAGCCGAGGGCGCCACCACTGAACCTCTCTTGATTTTCCTTCCGCCCAAATAAGAGCGTGACCTGGGGGCAACTCTCTGACGCCTTCAATGATGGTGTGAGGCCTCACAACTGATCCCCAGCAAAGAAAGTCGCTCACTGCCTGCGGGTCAGGGTTCCCTTGGGCAAGGCCGCCTTTCACCAGGGCGCGCACCTCAGAGGCAAACCCCAAGCCACCATTGGGAAGGGAAGCCGTGTACATGGGCTTGATACCGAAACGATCCCTTGCGATGAACAGCCTGCGCTCTGTGCGGTCGTAGATGGCGAAGCCGAACATTCCGCGCAACTCGTGAAGCATTGCCACCGGCTCCCGGCGATGGTCCTCGTACAGGTGGACAACCACCTCCGTATCAGAATCCGAAACGAAGCGATGTCCCTTGGCCTCCAGCTCTTTTCTCAGCTCACGGTGGTTGTAAAGCTCGCCGTTGTAAATCAGCCAGACGGTTCCGTCTTCGTTCGTCATGGGCTGCGCAGCGCGCTCGCTGAGGTCAACGATCTTGAGACGCGTGTGAGCCAGCAAACAAATGCGATCCCCGTCTTGGAAGCTTTGGGATCCGGACTCGTCGGGACCACGATGGGCGAGGGATCGCAGACCCTGTTCCAACTCGATCCCCTGTTTGCGGTCCCCGGCAAATCCCAGCAGGCCGCACATATCTAGCCCACTAACCCCTGCTGGCCTTTTTGGAGGCCATCGTTAGGAAACCGGCTGCAAAAGCATCGTCGGAGAATCTGGATGCGTTGGCCATCCCTCGTTCGGACATTTTCCGAGCGAGGTCGGCGTCCTTCAGTATCGTCACGATTGCGGTTGCGACTGATGATGGATCTCCGGCATCGGCAAGCAAACCCGTTTCGCCGTCGACAACGACCTCCTCTGCTCCCCCACCCCTTCCCGCAACAACTGGAAGACCGCTGAGGGCCGCCTCCAGATAGACCAGGCCAAAGCCCTCACCCTGGGGCGGAGAGAAGCTGAAGCGCGAAGGCAAGGCGAATACGGAACTCGACGAGTACAACTCCTCGAGCCTTTGGTCACTCACCCTGCCTTCGAAAGTCACGTGGCCCTCGACTCCAAGGTCGTTGGCAACACGCTCGAGGCGAGGCCGGTCGTCACCGTCTCCTGCGACAACCAACTCTGCGTCCGGAATCTCCGCGAGCACCTTAGGCAATGAATTCAACAGGGTGTCGATCCCTTTGTACGTCTCTGTCGCGTCCAATCGAGAGACGGTAAGGATCGTCGGCTGCGGGGGCCGGCTCGATTCTCGCTTCTCGCGCGGCCCCCTGACCGGATAAGGGATCACATCTACCGATCCGGGCTTCAAGCCCGCCATCTCCTCGACTCGGCGCGCTGTGACCCGGCTTCCTGCGAAGACGCCGTTTGCATTCCTCATTGCCATTCGACGAAGCGCCGGCTGGGGCCCCCACGCTTCGATCCCATGGCACCAAACAAAGTAAGGGCAGCGAGAGATTCTGGCGGCCGCCGCGGCGACCACGGCAAGGTGTGGATGACACGCAACTATTGCCAGTCTCTTTCGCCATCGCGCGGCGCTCAGAAGAGCTCGCGATGCGAAGGTCAGCTTGGATGCAAACGACGGTCCGGTGCCATTCCGCTGCGCACGGGGCGAAAGGACCCACCCATCCGAATCTCCTTCATTCGCGCCGAGTAGAGAAACGATTCCAACGCGGTCCCTTCCAAATGACTGCGACAAAACCCGGACGAGACTTTTAACCGCCCACTGAATACCCCCCACCCCGAACGCGTCGGTCGCGAGCAGCAGGAACCGGGGACTGGCAAGTGAGTTGCGTAGCAAGGCTGCGGTTTGTTCCGCATGCGCGTTCCAGGTCATCCGCTCCGTGAGCTCGAGACCCTCATTGATCAGCCGGCCCCGCATCTCCTCGTCGAGGACTGCGCGAGTCGCTGCCTCGGCCAGCTCCGTCACATTGGTTGGGTCCTCCAGGATCAGCGCGTGCTTTTCGCTCTCGAGCAACTCCGACACTCCGGCCTTGCGGCTAACGACGACCGGTATTCCGCACGCCATTGCCTCGAGCGTGGGTTGGTGAAAGGAATCCTCGAGCGAAGGGGCAATAAGGACATCAGCAGCTGCGTAGTACCGCAAAACATTCTGGGTGTATGGCCAGATCCTTATTCGATCGCCAACGCCCAAAGCGGCGGCTTCTCGCTGCAGTGCTGCATCGTCTAGATCTCCGGCGAGGCAAAGGATGAAGTCATCGGGTAGCAGCCGCATCATCTTGATGGCTGCGTGCATCCCTTTGACTCTTGGCTCATTGCCGATAAGCAGGAGGACTCGCCCGCCCTCGACTCCCAGCTTGACCCTTTCTTCGGTTCTCCTCGAAGCCACAAGTTCTGGATTGAATCGAGCACTGTCGACTCCGAAGGGAACAACCGGGACCGTTTCCGTCGGACGTCCGAATAGCTTTTCGATCGTTCGCGCAGTTGCCTGGGAGTGAGCCCAAAGCGTAGCCGTCCCTCGATACGCAAAGCCCTCGAGAAGCGACACGACCCGCCAGTAAATCGCTCTGTGAATCGAGCGAAGAGACAGCCTCGCCGTATCCCCATTCCCAATCCTGTTGGTGAGTTGACTGAAGACGATGTGAACTCCGATGACGTCGGCGTCGAGAGCATTTACGCCGGGTGAGAACAGGACGTCCGGGCCCCCGCCTCTGATTGAGTCGACGGCCCGGACAACTCGGTTTGCAAGGATCCACCATAGGTATCTCAGAAGGTGGGGGCCGGGAATCCAGGGAATCATTCGAACCGTGGCTCGAGTTAGATCGACGCCCTCGTGACGCATTGTGTAAACACGAATGTTGAAGTCGTCCCAGCGTTCGATTTTTTCCGCCACACTGCGTTCGGTCGCACCCCTCTTGTTGAGCTCGGGAGTGACGATCCAGACCTCAGGCTTGCGACCTGTCACGGCGCAACATCCGGGGAGACGTCCGCACCCTTTGCGATTGCGGGAAGGGAGAACAGGATCCCGGACAGAAGCCAGAAATAGGCATTAGGAAAGTAATTTTGAAATGAGGCGAGTCCTCCGAAGATCCCGAGGAACAGGAAGAACAAGATCCATATAAAAAGCGCGACGCCAGCTCCGGCCAAGGCTGTTCCCTTCACAGCCTGAATACAGCGCCATTGCCTTATCACCCAAAGGAGGCTCCAGGCGACCCAAAGGATCAGGCCCACTGCTCCGAGCTCGATCGCAATGGACCCGTATCCTCCTTCTACTCGATAAAGCCCGATATTCGTCGTGAGTCCCCCTTCAAGGATGTACTGCCTTCCGAGGCTCTCACTGCCGGTTCCCCGGCCAAGAACTCCACCTATCTCGATCCCCTCGAGCGTGTCCCCCCAATAGCTGGTGGCCCGCGACGTCCATTCGGTTTGATCCGATCTCGGGTCGAGCGTTGAGCGGTACCAGATAACGCGGTTCCCGAACATCGATGGAAGGAGGAACGCGATAATCGCCAGGGCGGCGATACCCGCTGCGACTCCGAAGAACCACTTCTTTGCAGCCACCCTGAAGCCACTGATCGGCACGGCCAGCAGAGAGAAGACAAGGATGATGAAAGCGGCAACGACCCCGCCTCTTCCGCCCGAGATCCAAATTCCTGCGCTGGCCAGAACGAGCCCGGCGAATGCCAGCTTTCTTCTTGGGGGCCTCATCAGAAAGGTCGCTGCAAGTGCAATCGCAAAGATGACGACGGCCATGCTCGCGTAGCGGCCCGACGAAACGAACGTTCCTGAAGGGCGGAAGATCTCTCCTGACTCCTCTGTACCCCTGATCACCACCAGGAGGCCGAGCCCGGGTGTTTCTTTCTCCGGGGCCAGAAAAGTCGGCCCCAAGAACGCCTGAACGATTCCAACCAGGATCGCGCCGGCGCCGATCGCGATGAACCTGAGCACCCATTTCTCGAGGTCCGCGATGTCACGAGCGAGAACGTATCCGACAAGAACAAGGGGTGCGTAAAAGAAGTACAGACGCAGCGCGGACAATGGAAGCCGAAGGTCTTCCAGGCCCGTCGGGACCGACATCACAAGTGCCCAGGCGAACAGAAGAAAGAACGCGACTCCTGCCCCTCCGGTTGCCCCCGACCATCCCTTGTGCACACGCTTTTCGCCCAGCAACCCCGCCAGCACTACCAGGAAGATCGCGTCCTTCACCAGAGCAATGCGCAGGTCGTTTCCCATGAACTTCCGCAAGAGATCTTCGAGAACCAGCCAGAGCAGAAAGAGGGCCAAAGTGTTCCGCCACTTGGGAACTACGAGTGGGACGGCAACGGCAACTACCGATGCCACTAGCAGGAGCCCGAGCGGCAGCCTCCATCCGGGCAACGGGATGGTTCCCGCCGCCACCAAACCCATCAGCAGAGCCAGCGTCAGAGCAAGGGCATAACGGAGGGGCTTCCGAAGAGTCAAGACTTGTAGCACTCCACGTAGTGAGGGCCGAGCATCTCGACCCTGAAATGATCCGTGGCAAAGGTCCTGCTTTTGGCGGCCGCCTCATCCCTGGCCTGCTGAGATTCGAGGGCTTGCCGAAGCGCATCAGCCAGCGCTTCAGCCGTTGACGCCTCCGCAAGAAAGCCTCTTCCTTCCGAAAGTAGCTCGGCCAGAGCCCCGTTCGGAGTGGCCGCAACTGCGCGGCCCATGGCCATCGACTCGGCGGCGGAGTAGCCGAATGCCTCAGGACAAAGCGTCGGCACGCACGCGACCGATCCTCTGGAGAGCAACCACTTGATTTGCTGCAGGGACATTCGACCGTGGAATCTCACGCGGCCGTCCAGGCCCCGTTCGTATGAGCGCTTCTCGAGTTCCGCCCGCACGGGCCCGTCACCAATGATGTCGAGGCTGGCTCCCGAAAGGAGAGCCGTCGCGTCAATCAGGAGCGTGGCCCCCTTCTCTTCGACGAGCCTTCCTGCAAAGACGATCCGCCGATCCTCGGCCCCTCCAGTCTCGGGGGCCTCGAACGCAGACCTTGCGACGGGGTTGAAGATAACCGTCGAGTTCCTTCCACCCACCCTGGCTTCCAGATAGGAGCTTACGAAGACATTCTTGCGCGCGGCTCTCATCGCCAGGCGGTGAATCAACACCTTGATTCGTCCCACGAGCGACCTGCCGGGACAGTTGGGACAGGGACCGGGCTTCTCCCCCGATGCAGTGCAGGGGCCGGTCCTTGACCACGACAACCCTGTCGGACAAATTCCCTGGTGCCCCTGGTGCGTCACGACCGGGCGCTTGCCGGCCATCAGAGATAGAAGAATTCCTCGAACAGATAGCCCGTTGATATGAACCGCATGGGCGAGCCGCATGGCGCGTATCTGTTGACGCATGGATACGTTTCTCAGTACGCGAATTGGACCTGCCTCCTGCTGTCCGGTTGAAGTGGTGATTACGACGACTTCATGACTCTGGGCAGCGAGCCATTTCGTTAGATCGTCCGCGAACCTTTCCATGCCCCCGATATCCGGCGGAAATCTTCTGGAATAGAACGCGATTCTCATCTGACCGTGGAGAGCTCTTTATCGCCGGGGTCGTCTGGGCTGCCCGAGAAGTCCCGGCAAGCGGCCACGAAGGCATCCGTATTGGCATCGACGTCCCATTGAGATATTCGTTGCCGCGCCCCTGTACCGAGTTTGGCTGCAAGACCACTCTCGGCAACAAACCGGGAGAGCAGATGGGCCAAATCCTCAACGTCTCCCGTATGAAAAACGAATCCAGTCTCTTCATCGGCCACAAGATCGTCCGAGGCTCCACAGGCATCTGAGACAACTGCCGGCACGCCACATGCGAATGCCTCGTTCACGACAACGCCAAAGGGTTCATAAGACGAAGGCAGAACCAGCACATCACTAGATGCGTAGATTCTCGGAGCCTCGCTCTGGTTGACGAATCCGAGAAACTCCACCCTTCCGTTGAGGTCGGGCATGGATGCGCGGTGCTCCAGCTCTGCCCGCAAGGGACCATCGCCCGCCATTAAGACCCGCAGGCCGTCGACTCTTGCTGCAGCCTCCAGAACATCCCCCGGTCTTTTCCAGGCAACGAGCTTGCCCATGAAAAGAGCAACGACCGACTTCTTGGGCCATCCCAAATCGACTCTGAGTCCAAGCTTGCCACTCTTAGCCGACTTCGAGGCGAAGAAGGCGTTGTCGACGACATATGGCGTGAGATAGGGCCGTCGAACTCCGAGTTCTGCCAGAAACTTTCTCGAGCGTGTCGAAGGCGCAAGGCTCCCATCCGCGAGGCGATAAACGACGCGAAGCAGGGGACCTTTGACTAGTCGCTTCAGCAGCGAGCCTTGCCGCGACTGCAGGTCATGCGCGTCGGTGGAAAGAACCAGCGCGCTTCGGCTCATCTTCGCCGCGGCGATTGCGATCCAAAAGGACACTTGCCGGTAGCCGTAGCAGACAACCACATCGAAGTTGCTCGAACGGATCAGTCGCCAGAGACCGGGGTTGACCAAACCGAAAGCTCTATCGAGAGAAGGCCTTCTCGCCGCGTTTGGCGGATTCACCCACTCGTGCCCGTCGAGAAGCGGGACGTCCCATGCGAAATCAACTCCGAACTCCGGGTCCCTTCCTTCCTCAGAGCCTTGCATCGAGCAGTAAGCCACCAACGAATTGAGTGCCGGGTGGGAGTAGTAGCTTCTGAATATCGCACTTGCGTACTGAACGGGATGGGTGGACATGATCAGGACGTTGATGCGGTTCTCTCCAAGATCCAGGGCATCGCGCCAGCTATCTGCGATCGCTCGCCAGGAGAAGTGATCACGGTAGGCAGCTGAGCTCTGCCGGGAAAGCTTTTGCCACTTCGCCGGCTTCGAAAGAATCCCAATCGCAGCGTCTGCCAGCTCTCCGATCTCACCCTTCGCGACTGCAACGACACCTGCTTCTGTTAAGGGTGGCGCGGTCTCCGGCCCTTCATACCCAGCGACAGGCGTTCCCGCCGCGACCGCTGCGATCGCGGTCGTTCTGCGACTCGATAGCTCACCTCGAATAAAAAGCAGAAGATCGACCGAGGCAATGATCTCGCGCAAAGAAGAGTCATCGACCACTCCGTGATTCTCCAGGGACACGTCATCGGGAAGCAGTGACGCAAGCAAGGTAGCGGCTTCCGCCGATCCTCGTCCTACAACATGGAGCTCGAACTTCCCAATGCCCTTGGCAACGGCGTCGCAGATCCGTACCAGATCTTCCGCCTCGGCCTTTATTTCGCTTCCCGTGAATCCGAACACGGCGATCTTTCTAGGTTTCCTGGTGGCTGCAGGCTTCCTGTCGGCGGGGTGATGCAGGCCACCAACAGGCTCCGCGTTGGATCCGGTGGGGATGTAAACAGTCTTGATTCCCGCAGGCAGCCATTCAACGTTGGGGGCAGGGATCGTCGTTACAACCAGATCCGAGCGCTCCACGGCTCGTCGCATCACGTACATCTGAACCCTTCGTCGCCACCTGTCACGAAGCCGGGTGCCCCGGTATGCGGACGCATCGTGAAGCACCAGAGCAATGCGGCAACGCGTTAGCCGAAACGCGCGCATAACAAGGAGAAGGCCCAATGGAAATCCGCGACGCGACCAGCTGAGGGCTGTGTATTGAATTGCAACCCACTTGCCCTTCCAATCGCGGCGGCGAGCCGCAATCAGGCGCAGGGCGGGAAACCAGCCCTGCTCAGCCCAGCCAACCGGCATGCGGCCCACGGGAATGTCTGCCTGCTCCAGCGCGGCTTGCAGCCTGTCGCAGTAGTCGACGATTCCGTCCGGCGAGCTACCCGGCCGCCCGGTTACGAGAAAAAGACGAGAGCTCACTCGGCCATACCTGCCTTTATGAGGAATCCGTTCCACCAGTTGGGAGGCGAGAGCAGTGACTCGAGCTTCGGTCTTACCTGTTCCGCGATCACTTTCTGAAGTGCAGCCGATGATTCATGCACCTCGTCTATCGCCCTGGAGAAACCCGCAACGTTGTCCCCGTTATCCACGGTCAGAGAGGCCATCGGGCTCATAAACTCGGTGCTGGCTCCCCCCGGTGTGGTTATCACGGGAACGCCGACAGCCAGGGCCTCCGCAACGATGTAACCGAACGGCTCGTACCTCGAGGGAGCGATCACGAAATCCGCCGCGCCGTAGAGCGACCGCATCACCTCAGGTGACGCGTCGTTCCAAACTCGAATGCCTTCCGGGGGCCGGAAGGAGGACGATCCGCGCAGCGCCATCACCCAATTCACATCTCGTCTTGCCGACAGGAGAGCCATGACGGTCGAAAAGCCCTTTTGCGGGTGATCGCTTCCGGCGTACAAGCCTATGAACGCCCCGGGATCGAGGCGCAGGAGGCGTCGACACTCCTGTTTGTCCTGGGGCTTCCAGAAGCCGGTATCGAGTGGAAGCCACACAGTCGAGCACGGAATTCCGAAGAAGCTTTCGACCTCCTCCCTGGTCTGATCAGAGTTGCAAAGACAGGTCTTCCCCCTGCCGCTCACGCGCTCGAGCGTCATCGAGTCGTAGTACTTGAGCTTTGTATAGCCCTTTCTTGAGATGAAGGGCTTTATCGCCTCAGCCATTCCGCGGTAAGTCCCGTGGAACATGTGTACACGCCTTATCGCGGCGGGGAGCGGGTACCAGCCAATCGTGGAGTTGGAAATCACGGTTGCGTTCGCTGACCGCGCGCGAGCCGCCCGCCCAATCGACAGGCCTTCGACAACGGCTTGCAGCTTCAGCGCTCTACCCGCTCCCTCCATCCAGCGCGGAACCAGATTCCTGTTCAACGTCTCCACGTCATACCCTCGGTCGGCGAAGCCCCGTATGAGCAGGCGAACAAAGGATTCGACACCGCCCGCAGCCTCCGGCGGCTGAGAAGTGAGGATGACGACGGATCCGCTCATCGTTGGCCGCGCCTGGGGGGCCGGAGCAACGCCGCCCCTTCGATCATCAAGCCTCCCAGGCCGCGAGCAATTCCCAAGTTGCATCGCCTTCGAATTCCATGCCCCAGGAACCTGAGTGATTGCCGCGTTCCTGATCGTTCGAGGTTGTCGACAGTCCCGAGCTTTCTTGCAGTCAGGAAGTTCCTCCGACGAAGACGTTCGTAGCGCATCAGTGATCCGAACTGAGCCTGGCCGGGGGTCACGAGATGCCACACCCAGGCACCCTGAATCAACGCAAACTTTGCCCCACCGCGGCCGGCACGAATGAACCACTCCGACTCGTCGCCGGGGCCAGAAAGCTTGGGTTCGAAGACTCCATGATCGGCAAATGCGCCGACTCTAACGAGAGTGTTACCCGCCTCTAGAGCGCGCATGTGGCTCTTCGCATCGGGGGCCGGGTACAGATTGCTCTTGAAACTATCGAGGCACTCTGCACACATACCCCGCCAGGATTCTCCATCGCGCATCGTGCGAGCCCCACCAGCGACTGCGTCGAGGTCCGCGTCTTCCACAAGGGCCGCCACCAGAGTTTCGAGCACATTCGAGCGAGCAAGCCTGTCGTCGTCGAACAGCCAAACAAGGTCACCGGTTACCTCGCGGAGCGCACGGTTGCGGTTGCGATTTGCTCCGGCTTCCGGCTCTCCCAGATACAGAACGCGGAAAGGGGCGACTGAGGCAAAGGACTTGACCACCTCCTGCGCGGCTTTCTGAGGTGAATTATCAGACACGATCACTTCGACTAACTCCGATGGGTAAATGATCCCGAGCAAGCTTTCCAGAGTTCTTTGCAGTAGTTCCGGCCGGTCGCGCGTGGGTATGACGACAGAGACACTCGGCAGATCGATGCGCCGGTTCAACTGAGTGCTCACGTCCGCCGGTAGAAGTCCAGGGCGGACTCAGCGGTCGTCTGCCAGTTGAACTTTTTTTCGACGGACTCTCTCCCAGAAGCTCCAATCGATTTCGCCAGCTCTGGCTCTCTGGGCAATCGTTCGAGAATGAGCCGCAGTCCTTTCACATCGCCGTCCGGAAAGGTGAAGCCTGTCCGGCCGTTCTCGACAATCTCCGGCAGTGATGCCACGTCAGATGCGATCGCGGGCCTCGAATGCCACATGCCTTCCAGCAGCGTCAGGCCAAGCAGCTCGGGATGAGGATGCAGGTGCCCGCGGTAATCTCGCCGGGTGCTGGGAAGCACGACGCACAAACAGTTTCGGTATAGGCGTTGAAGCTCCGAGTCATTTTGGGCAATGACAAAACGCACCTTCTTCTCCCCCACCTGTGTCGTCAGATAACTGTGATAGATCGAGTCGACAATCTGCCCGGCCACGACAAGCTCCAGATTCTCGGGCAGGGCCTGAATCAAGCGATCGATTCCCTTGTGCGGTGAAATTCTGCCCGTGAACAGGACAAAGCCGGTAGCAGTTGATTCTGTCTGCGGAGACATGGGCGACGCGAATGGGCTCGCGTCTCCTCCTCCGTAAATGATTTGGTGGTCACCATCGCTCATCCACGGAAACTGCTGCAGTGAGTATCGGGAGATGGGGAGGAACCCACGGAACAGGCGATGCAGCCGCAGCTTTCGAATCCCGGTTCGGCCCCCGCCTCCCAGCTGAGTTAAATATGCACGTTTTCCGGAGAAGCGCGCAGCTGCAGCTAGAGCAATCGACACCTTGGTCGCGTTGAAGCAATGTATGACGTCGAAGCTGGCGAGATGCCTAATCACCCGAAAAGACCAGGGATCAACCAGACGGTTGCTTCCGATAGGAAGACGCTTGAAGGTCTCCACCGCTAGGCCGAACTCGTCCTCGGAGCTCGCCCTCCTTTCATCGAACGTGATCAAGGAGCAAGGGACGACGCGACTCATTGCGCGGGCAAACTCGACCGGGTACCTCTCCCCTCCTCCCAGGTAACCCGACCCGCCGAAGGGCGTTGGGCTAACGACCGCTACTTTAAGAGCCCGGTTGGGCCTCAGGCCAGACTCCGCCACGCAGTGACCTGGTCACCAAGTTGCTCCCGGCGATCCGGATCCTGCACCCCTTCCCCATCGTTCTCGGCCAGACACAGAACTCCGAGCTTGCCCAGGTGTGAGTTCGAGTGGACCTGGAAAGCGGCCTCACCTGTGTCGGCCAGAGGAAAGACCTTCGACAAAATCGGCTGAATCATTCCCAGGTCCAGCATTCGGTTGGCCTCCCAGGCCTCGCGGTAGTTAGCAAAGTGCGAGCCAATGATCGTCTTCAGGTGCATCCACAGATAGCGGTTGTCGTACTCGTGCATATAGCCGGAGGTCGAGGCGCACGTCACGATCTTTCCTCCCCGCCGCGCTACGAAGACGCTTGCGCCGAACGTCTCCCTGCCCGGGTGTTCGAAAACAATGTCGGGATCGGCGCCTCCTGTTAGCTCCCTTACTTTCTTTCCAAACCGAGTCCACTCTTTAGGGTTCTGCTGGCCATCCGACCAGAACTTGAAACCCTCACCCTTGCGA
>DATLOJ010000147.1:0-6750 GCA_035536315.1 Actinomycetota bacterium
GACCTCGAAAGGCCCGCCGCCATCAAGCAGCTGCAAGTCCTTGGTGAGCAAGCCGGTGCCACCGTTCACGCAGACCTCGAGTCCCGCGATCCGGTTGCAGTTACAGCCGCGGGCTTGGAACGCGGTCAACGCGAAGCAGACGTTGTGATAGTCGACACGGCGGGCCGCCTCCACGTCGACCCAGAGATGATGGATCAAGTTGCGCGCGTTCACGCTGCCGCATCGCCGAACGAGGTCCTGTTCGTTCTCGATGCGATGACAGGGCAGGACGCACTGCTGTCTGCAAAGGCGTTCTCGGAGACGTTGCCGCTTACGGGCATTGTCCTTACGAAGATCGACGGCGACGCACGCGGAGGAGCGGCCCTCTCGGCCACGACCGTTACCGGAGTTCCGATCAAATTCGTGGGAACCGGCGAAAAGCTCGCCGACATTGAGACCTTCCATCCGGACCGGATCGCGTCGCGAATCCTTGGAATGGGCGATGTGCTCAGCCTGATCGAAAAGGCAGAAGCGACCATCTCGGCCGAGGACGCTCAAAAGCAGGCAAAGAAGGTCATCGAGGCGAGCTTCACCCTCGAGGACTTTCTGGAGCAGATGGCGAACGTTCGCAAGATGGGCGGGGTCGGAGATTTGCTGAAGATGATCCCCGGGATTTCCGGGAAAGCGCGGGCCGGCGACCTGGACATCGACGACGATGACATGGCCAGAATCGAGGCGATCATCCGCTCGATGACCCCGCGCGAGCGCAACGACCCAAAGATCATCTCGGGTTCGCGGCGCCAGCGGATTGCACGAGGCTCCGGCACTCAGGTGCGGGAGGTGAATGATCTGATCAAGCAGTTCGAGGCGGCCCGCAAGATGATGCGACAGATGACCCGAATGAAGCCGGGCCGCTCCAAGGGGTTCTCGATACCCGGGCTCTGACGATTTTCTCGGGGAAAAATCGTCTGAGAAACCCCCTGTTACACTCTTCCGCCAATGGTAAAAATTCGCCTTCGCAGAATGGGCAAGAAGAAGCAGCCCACTTACAGAGTCGTCGTGACCGACGTCAAACAGCCGCGCGACGGAAGCTTCATCGAGGCCATCGGGCGCTACAACCCGCGCACGGAGCCATCAGAGATCGAGATCGATGCAGAGCGCGCCAAGGACTGGCTGAGCAAGGGTGCGCAGCCAACGGAGGCCGTCGCTCGCCTTCTGGAAGTAGCCGGAGTCATCGAACGCAGGGTCAAAGTTCCGTCGAAGCCACAGAAGCCCAAGGCAGCCAAAGCCGCATCGTGAGCTCCAAGGAGACTCTGGAGTTCATCGTCTCTTACCTCGTCGATAAGCCCGACGAGGCCCGCGTTGAAGAAGACATCTCCGGCCGCAGTGTCATCTACGACGTGATCGTCGACCCCGACGACGTTGGCAAGGTGATCGGCCGCAACGGACGAATAGCCCGTGCGCTTCGCACCGTCGTGAAGGCAGCCGCGGCAAGGGAGGACCGAAACGTCGTCGTCGAGATCCTCGACTGACGGCTTCATCCTCGTAGGGCAGATCGTCAGGGCCCACGGAATAACGGGCGAGGTCGTTGTCGAGACGCATACGGACAACCCATCGAGATTCGAGCCTGAGTCCAAAGTCACACTGAATCCCGATTCTGGATCGACGCGCTCATTGACGGTCAAACGCTCGAGACAGAAACCGGAGAAGGGAGACGCAGCAAGGCTGGTCGTGGCCTTCGAAGAAGTTGCAACGCGTGAGGTGGCCGAGTCACTCAGAGGCGCCGAGCTTTTCGTCGAGGCCGACGAGCTGAACCCGCTCGAGGAAGGCTGGTGGGAACACGAGCTGGTCGGCCTCGAAGTCTTCGATACTCACGCCACGAAGCTAGGCCGGATTGCCGAGGTGATAGTCCGCCCGCATCAGGACCTGTGGCGCGTGGAAACTCCCCAGGGTTCCGTTTATCTGCCGGCAGTTGCCTCGGTCGTGCAAGAGGTCAGAGTGAGTGAGGCAAAGGTGATCGTCGATCCGCCTGGCGGCCTTTTCGATAGCGAAGGTGAAAGCGAATGAGCACAACCGCCCTGCCTCCAAAGATGGATGTCATTTCGATCTTTCCCGAGGCCTTCGACTCACCCCTGCGGGTGAGCCTGCTGGGAAAGGCCATTGCCAATGGACTCATAGAAGTTGGCATCCACGACCTTCGCGAATATGCCGACCTGCCTCATAGGAAAGTCGACGACGAGCCGTTCGGCGGTGGAGCGGGAATGGTCATGGGGCCGAAAGTCATCGTCGAGGCCGTAGAGAAGCTGGCAACTGAGGGATCCAGAGTCATCCTTCTTACTGCTGGAGGCCGCCCATACCGTCAGAAGGACGCCGAGGAGCTTTCGCAAACGCCGCACACGATTCTTATCTGCGGGCGGTACGAGGGAATCGACGCAAGGGTCCCCGAGATCCTGGGGGCGGAGGAGATCTCCGTGGGCCAGTTCGTCCTGGCGGGCGGCGAGGTCGCGGCCCTCATGGTGATCGAGTCGGTGGTTCGTCTGCTGCCCGGCGTCATGGGCAACGAGTCGTCTGGAGTCGAGGAGTCCTTCACATCCGGTCTCATCGAGTACCCGCAGTACACGAGGCCTGCGGAGTTCAGGGGGGCGAAAGTTCCCGAAGTCCTTCTTTCCGGAGACCATAAAAAGATCGATGAATGGCGCAGAACGACCGCCCTCAGGCGCACATTCGAGCTTCGGCCGGAGATGCTCGATGAGGTCGAGCTTTCCGACGAGGAATCGCAACTCGTGGGAAAGTGGGCCGAGGAGCGGCTATCATCAGAAGGGCCTCAACCGACCTAGAGCATTCGCTTTACGACTCGCGGCTCTGAAGGCCCAAGATCTCTCTAGGAGGATTCTGAAATGACTACTAAGACCGACGCGCTGCTTCGCCCCACCCTGCGCGCCGACCTTCCCGACTTCAGGCCCGGCGACACCGTCAAAGTCCACGTTCGCGTGGTCGAGGGAAACAGAGAGCGTGTCCAGATCTTTCAGGGCGTGGTCATTCGACGCCAGGGGGCCGGAATTCGCGAAACGTTCACAGTGCGCAAGGTGTCATTCAGCGTAGGCGTGGAAAGAACATTCCCGGTTCACTCCCCGATACTGGCCAACATTGAGGTGCTGGTTAAAGGGGACGTCCGCAGGGCAAAGCTCTATTACCTGCGGTCACGAGTCGGCCGAGCGGCAAAGGTGAAAGAGAAGCGAACCTGATGTCATCAGCAGAGACCGTCGACACGGAAACTGCTGGCCGCACGAGCCTCGAAGAAGCAGAGCGTCCAACCGTAGTAACCGAAGAGAAAAAGAAGGACTCCTTCATCGACTTTCTGAAGGAGCTGCCCATCCTGATCTTCGTTGCGTTCGGTATCGCATTGCTCATCAAGACGTTTCTTCTCCAGGCCTTTTACATCCCGTCCGGATCGATGGAGAACACACTTCTCAAGGACGACCGGGTTCTCGTTGCGAAGTTCCTCTACCGCTTCACCGATCCGGCCCAGGGAGACGTGATCGTCTTCGCGTCGCCGCTCGAGGCATCGATTCCAAAAGAAGACCACGGCCCCGTCGGCAACTTCTTCAACAATCTTGCAGAAGGCCTTGGCCTCAAGTCGTCAGAGCGTGACTTCATAAAAAGGGTGATAGCGGTTGAGGGGCAGACCGTGCAGATCAAGGAGGGGGCCGTCTTCGTAAACAACAGAAAGCTCGTCGAGCCCTACCTGCACGACAAGATGCCGATCAGCTGCGCTTCGCAACAGTTTTGCGGGCCGATCAAAGTACCCACAGACAAGGTCTTCGTGATGGGCGACAACCGAGGAAACTCGCAGGACTCCCGAGTCTTCGGGCCGATCCCCGAATCGAGCATCGTAGGAAAAGCCTTCGTTCTGATCTGGCCCCCCTCGCGATTGGACCTACTGGGCTAACACCCCTCAAGCTCGGAGCTAGGCGGGACTCTCGGAGAAAAGCGCGCCGCTTTTTGCGAAAAAGTACCGAATGAGGAACTGACGGAGAAAAGCGCGCCGCTTTTGTATTCAGGTTCCTCGGGCCGGCCTGATTCAGAAAGTTTCGCGGGCTCGGCCCCAAATCGTGACAGGCGTTGTTTGGCCCCCTTATCGTGAGGGACATGCCGTCCAAGAGCTTCAAAGCCACCTACCGCACCCGGACTTATGGCGGGAACAAGACTCCGCGTAGAAGGACGCGGCGTGTCCCCGGCCTTCGGCTCGAGCAGGATCTTCGTGATGGTGGCGCAACCGTCATCGCCGGTGTTGATGAAGTCGGTGTCGGAGCTTGGGCGGGCCCGGTTGCAGTCGGCGCGGTGATCCTTGACGGCGACCATCGGATCTACAAGATCAGAGACTCGAAGCTGCTCGATGCTCCCCGCCGTGAGTGGCTTGCCGAAAGAGTTCGCCAGCGTTCCGTTTCCTGGTCGGTCGGTTTGTCGTGGCCAAATGAGATTGACGAGTTCGGACTCTCGGAGGCGATCAGGCGGGCGGGCCGAAGGGCGGTTGAAGGTCTTGGACTTACGCCCGACGCCGTCCTCCTGGACGGCAAGTGGAACTTCCTTTCCGAAGGGACCAGGATGGTCGTCCGTGGTGATTGCGAATCCGTCTCCATTGCGGCGGCTTCCATCGTCGCCAAGGTCGCTCGGGACCGCCTGATGAACGAGCTGTCGGAGATGTATCCGCCTTACGGGTTTGCCGGTAACAAGGGGTACCCGTCGCCTCGCCACAAATGGGCCCTCAGCGCATACGGGCCGAGCCCCATTCACCGCACGCTCTACGCGCCGATCCGCAGGCTCTACGACGAGGGAGTTCCGGGCCGCCTTCTAGTCTGACGACCGCAGCGGAGGCTCGGGAAATCGGACGCCGGGCATCAGTGACCGCACCAGCGTTTCTTGAAGGAAGGCCAGCCAGTGCAAGACGGCCAGGGGGAACTGCTCCGGATCTTCAGGGTCTGGCTCGACCAGCATCATCTCTTCCGTGATGCCGATCCTTGCCCCGATAGCGAGCCGGATGTCCGTAAGAACGGTGAGCCAGGCCTGCTGGTCTTCCTCGGCGACCGGCCCCCTTCTCTTTCCGGATTCGCCCAGACTCCAGCGAACCTTCTCGGCGGCCGTCCGCTTTTCTGCCTCTAGCGTTCCGCCAATTAATTCCTGATATTCGTCGGCCACCTTCTCGTCGGTGCTGGCTCGCGGGTACAGCCGTTGAACAACTGGGTCCGTCGAGTCTGCGCTGAGCAGGTCGACATATTCAGAGATTGTGCGGCGCAGCAGATCGCACTCGCCCTCGGAGAGATTGAGAGTGATAGCTCCTCTGGAACGCCGAAACACTCAGACGTCTTTGGTCATCGTCGCCCAGAGCCCATATGAATGGAGCCTGAACACATCGGCCTCGGCCTTCTCACGGGGGCCGGATGAGACCACAGCCTTGCCCAGGTTGTGCACGTCCATCATCAGCTTCGTCGCTTTCTCGAGGCTGAAGCCGAACAGTTTCTGGAACACGTACACGACGTAAGACATCAGATTTACCGGGTCGTTCCACACGATCACAACCCAGGGCGTGTCGGGCGCGGCGGACTCGTCGCTCTTCGGCTTGTCTGTCTTCGTGGGAGCCGTGGTTGTCATAACCCAAGGTTACCCTCAGCTCATGACAGGCCCAACGCTCAAAAACATCGGCGAAGACGCCGCCGCCCGGTATCTGCAGCGGCTGGGGATTCGAGTAGTCGAGCGGAACTTTCGGACGCGTTTCGGCGAGATCGACATAGTTGCCATGGAGGGTTGCCGTTTGATCTTCGCAGAGGTGAAGACCCGGAGGCCGGGCCAGACGTCGAGCCCGATAGAGGCTGTCGGCTACAGAAAGCAGCAGCAGCTGAGAAGGCTAGCGGAGTCGTACATCGCCATAAGACGGCCCGCCTTCAAGGACTGCCGCTTTGACGTGCTCGGCGTAACCGAGAGTCACGGAGATCTGGAGATCCTTCACATCGAGGATGCGTTCTAGCCTGAGGGTCCAGCTCTCCGGGCCGAATAAGATGGGGCCGTGGACCTTGAGACTCTCGAATACTCACTGGACGAGGGCGTCGCGACCGTAACTATGAACCGGCCCGAGCGCCGCAACGCCGTAAATCGAAAGATGTTCCAAGAGCTGGAGAGTGTGTTCGCCCACATCGGTTCGGACCGTCAGGTGCGCTCGTTTGTTCTCACCGGCAAGGGTGACCACTTCTGCTCCGGCGCCGACCTTTCGATCATCGAGGAAGCACCAACATCCAAGGAGCAAGCGCTCGAACGGATGCGGGAGATCCACCGGATCCTGAAGACGATCGTTTACTGCCCGAAGCCCGGCGTGGCCGCCGTGCGCGGTTATGCGGCGGGCGGGGGCGCCAACCTCGCGCTGGCGTGCGACATCGTTGTCATGGCAGAGGACGCCAAGTTTGCGGAACTATTCGTGAAAAGAGGACTCGTGGTCGATATGAGCGGGACCTTCACCCTTCCGAGGGCCGTGGGCCTGCACAGGGCGAAGGAGCTTTCGCTCCTCGGTGATCCCATCGATGCACGACGTGCTTACGAGATGGGCATCGCGAACAGGGTCGTTGCTCCGGACGACGTGGCCGGGACCGCCCGGGAGCTCGCTGAGAAACTCGCGGCCGGGCCCCCGCAAGCGATGTCCATGATCAAGGCGGCCCTCAACGATTCCTTCTCGAAGCATTTCGACGAGGTGCTCGAGCAGGAATCGACTCATCAATCCGAGCT
>DATLOJ010000148.1:0-3052 GCA_035536315.1 Actinomycetota bacterium
CCAGGTGAGATCCGCTTTTTGCGCGAGACGACCCCTGAGAACACCGCCAAACGAGCAAGAAGAAGGCGGCCCCGAATCGCTTCCGAAAGACGGGGTTTGGCGGGGTGGCCCCCATATATTGACTGCCCATGCTTTACAAGGATGAAGCAGTTGTTCTGCGTTCGATGAGGCTCGGCGAGGCTGATCGAATCGTTACTTTCATGGGCCGCGCGTCCGGGAAGATCAAGGGCGTCGCAAAGGGAGTTCGCAAGACCAAGAGCCGTTACGGGGGCCGGCTCGAGCCTTTTACTCACGTCTCCCTGATGCTCTGGAAGGGCAAGGGCGATCTCGACACGATCACGCAGGTCGAGGTGATCGAACCCTTCAGAGCGATACGTGAGGACATCGTCCGATTCGCCGCGGGCCAGGTGATGCTCGAAGCAGTCGATCGCATCGTCGAAGAGGTTTCGCCCCGGACCTTCCGCCTTCTCGTCGACTCTCTTCACGGGCTCGCCTCAGATGGATCGCCCCTCGTTCTGACTTCGTTTCTCCTTCGGCTCTCGGCAGTTGCGGGGTTTGCGCCCTCGCTCGATCAGTGCGCCGAATGTGGCGAGCCGGCGGTTTGTTTTTCGCCGGGGCAGGGGGGCGCGGTCTGCTACCGGTGCAGAGACAAGGAGGCGGAAGAAGTCGGCGTAAGGGTTCTCGAGCTGATGAGGGACCTCGAAAAGGACGGCGCCTGGATGAAGGCCGACAAGGCGATGTCCGAAACCGCCGGCAGGCTGGCCCGCTATTACGCGGAGTACCACATCGAACGACGATTGAAATCCGCTGCTCTGCAGCCCCGGCTTTCAGAGGCTGTGCCGTCTAGCTCGTAGCCTCCCGGCCCCCAGCCGCAAGGCCCCCATCGAACAAGACATCCACCGACAGGATCCGGCGTCGCCTCACATTGGCAACCCTCACGACGAAACCCTCGACGGAGAGCTCATCTCCGCGCTTCGCAACTCGGCCCAGCTTCTGCATGATGAACCCTGCGACGGTCTCGTACTCACCTTCCGGAAGCTTGCATCCGGTCGCCTCCTCCAGCTCATCCGGCCGCAAGGTCCCGGGAACCCGCATGCCACCTTCGATAATTCGAATGTCTCTCTCGCGCACATCCGACTCGTCCCGGATGTCTCCGACGAGCTCCTCGATGATGTCTTCGATCGTAAGGATGCCCGCAGTTGAGCCGAACTCATCGAGGACGATTGCGAAATGGCTGCGCCGCCGGCGCATCTGGATGAGGACGTTCTCCAACGGCAAAGACTCGTGGACGATCACGGCCTCACGCATCGCATCTTTCACGGTCGCCTTCGAATTGTTCCGGCTCTGTTTCAGCATGTCCTTCAGGTGAACCACCCCGGTGAATTCGTCGGGCCGTTCCTTCCAAACCGGGAACCGTGAATAGCCGGTGTCGATCACTGCCTGAAACATTTCGTCGACTCCGTCATCTGCCCCCAGAGCGCGGACGGCGACCCTCGGGATCATTGCCTCGACGGCCCTCTTCTCCGGGAACTCCAGAGTTCGCGTGAGGATTTCGCTGTGGCCGAGCTTAATGGCCCCTCCCTTGCGGGACTCCTCGATGATGATCGCGAGCTCCTCGGGAGTGTGAAGCAGGGCCAGCTCTGACCCCGCTCTCATTCTGAACACCTTCAGAACGCCGTCCGCAGTTGCATTGAACAGCCAGATGATCGGCCTGAAGGTGAATGTGAAGACTCTCATCAGGGTCGACAGCCACAGCGCGATCGTCTGGGGGGCTGCGATGGCAGCGTTCTTCGGAACGAGCTCACCAATGACCACGTGCAAGAAGGTGATCATTGCAAACGCAATCGTGACCGCGACGCCGTGAGTCGCGAAGCCCCTGATACCTTCGGGCAGGGATTCGAAGGCCCGCTCGAACAGATGAGCCAGAGCAGGCTCGCCTATGGCGCCGAGGCCGAGGCTGGCAAAAGTGATGCCCAGCTGGCACCCCGACAGCATCAGGTTCAGGTCATCGAGCGCTTTCTTAGTGCTGATGGCCCGGCGTGACCCCGCGGCGATGAGCTCCTCGATCCGCGTGCGGCGCACCGCCACGAGCGAAAACTCCGCCGCGACGAAGAAGCCGTTGGCTGCAACCAGGAGTAGCACAGCGAGCAGCTTCCAAAACGTCACGGGAGGCGCCCGGTACTGGGAGGGTCCATTCGCCGATAGCTTAGGCGACAGGCCCCCGGGAGCGCAGGACGACGGCGGCACGGTCGCCCGCCTAGTATCAATGCATGTCTGGCCCATCGATGGACACGATCGTCAACCTCGCCAAGAGGCGCGGCTTCGTGTACCAATCTTCAGAGATCTACGGAGGCCTTCGCTCCTCTTGGGACTACGGCCCCCTTGGCGTGGAGCTCAAGGAGAACGTGAAGAGGGCCTGGTGGCGCACGATGGTCCAGCTGCGCGACGACGTCGTGGGAATTGACTCATCCGTAATTCTCAGCCCCAAGATCTGGCGCGCTTCGGGGCACGTAGACGTATTCACCGATCCGCTCGTCGAGTGCCTCAACTGCCACCACCGTTTCCGCGCCGATCACCTGAAGGGCAGCTGCCCCGACTGCGGCAACAAAGCCTTCACCGAGCCCAAGGACTTCAACCTGATGTTCGAGACCCACATGGGCCCGGTTCAGGACGAAACCTCCGCCGTGTGGCTCCGGCCCGAGACTGCTCAGGGGATCTTCATCAACTTCAAGCAGGTGATGCAGACCCAGCGCATGAAGCTGCCGTTCGGAATCGCGCAGCAGGGAAAGGCGTTTCGGAACGAGATCACTCCCGGGAACTTCATCTACCGCACCTACGAGTTCGAGCAGATGGAGATGGAGTACTTCGTCCGGCCCGGAACTGAGGACGAAGCCATGGACTACTGGGTGAACCAGCGGCTCCAGTGGTACACCGATCTGGGAATCAACAAGGAAAACCTTCGGTTGCGCGAACACGAAGCGGACGAGCTATCCCACTACTCCAAGCGCACGGTCGACATCGAGTACCTGTTCCCATGGGGGTGGGGCGAGCT
>DATLOJ010000149.1:0-3678 GCA_035536315.1 Actinomycetota bacterium
CCGGCCCCCGCGAGCCTGTCTGCAAATTGAGCCTCGCCCATTCTGTGAATCGGATTGAAGTACGTCATCACAACGAGCGGAGTGCTGACCTGTGCGGCCGCCTCCTCCAACAGGTCGAGACTGACCGCAGGGGTCACTCCCGCTTCGATGGCCTTCGTCGATGCGTCCTGGATCACCGGCCCGTCCATCACGGGGTCGGAAAACGGAATCCCAACCTCGATCGCGTCAGACACCTCTGACAGCTGGGTCACGAGCTCTAAGAACTCCTTGCTCGAAGGCAGGCCCGCAGTCAGGTAGGTGACCAGTAGCTTCTTTCCATCGGCTACCGCGCGATTCAGCGTCGTCTCGAGCTCAGGAGTGCCCACTGACTAGTCGCTGAGGCCCAGGTGACGCGCGACTATCTCGACGTCCTTGTCTCCCCTGCCCGACAGGCAAACCAGAACGTCCGCGTCTTTGCCGGCATCGCGGGCCACATCCAGCGCACGGGCAATTGCATGGGAGGGCTCGAGGGCCGGAAGGATTCCCTCGGTTTGAGCAAGAAGCTGAAAGGTTTCAACTGCCTCGTCATCCGATGCACTGAGATACGTGACCCGGCCCGCGTCCTTCAACCAGGAGTGCTCCGGCCCGACTCCCGGGTAGTCGAGCCCTGCGGAAATGGAATGCGCAGGCATCACCTGGCCCGCGTCGTCCTGCAACAAATAGGAGCGAGCGCCGTGAAGCACTCCTGGGGATCCTGCGCCGAGGGCCGCGCTGTGCCGCGGCGTGTCCAGCCCATCGCCCGCAGCCTCGACTCCGTAGATCGAAACATCGTCGTTCAAGAAAGCCCTGAACATCCCTATCGCGTTCGAACCTCCACCCACGCACGCGAGAACGGCGTCCGGCAGCTTCCCGGTCTCCGCGAGGAACTGCTCCCTCGCCTCGTTGCCGATCACGGCCTGCAGGTCTGCAACGAGGGAAGGGAAAGGATGAGGCCCGACCACCGACCCAATCACGTAATGGGTCGTCTCTACATTCGTCACCCAGTCGCGAAGGGCCTCGTTGATCGCATCCTTCAAAGTTCTAGTCCCCGACATGACCGGAATAACTTCCGCGCCGAGCAGTTTCATCCTGACGACATTCAGGCTTTGCCTTTTTGTGTCTTCCTCCCCCATGTAAACGAGACAGGGGACGCCGAAGTACGCAGCCGCAGTTGCAGTCGCCACGCCGTGCTGCCCGGCCCCCGTTTCCGCGATCACCCTTTGCTTGCCCATCCTGTTCGCCAGCAGGAGCTGGCCGATCGTGTTGTTGATCTTGTGGGCGCCGGTGATTGCGACGTCCTCCCGCTTTAGCCAGATGCGGGCTCCGCCAGCTTGCTCGGTAAGGCGCTGGGCAAGGTAAAGAGGGGTGGGCCTTCCTGCGACTTCGCGGTAGAGCCGTTGCAGCTCAGCAAGAAATGACTCGTCTGCGAAGGCCGTCACACGCGCCTGCTCGAGCTCGTCGAGAGCGTGCATCAGCCCCTCGGGAACGAACCGGCCTCCGTATTCGCCAAACCGTCCGTCCGCGTCGGGGTGCGATCGAAGAGCGTCGTCCAGTTGTTTCATCGCGAGAGTTTAGGCGACTACTCCCCTGGTCCCAGTAGCTCTCTCAGCTTCGCTTTCGGGTCGTTCGCCCTCATCAGCGCCTCTCCAACGAGAACCGCGTCCACTCCTGCAGCTTCAGCGTCTTCGATCTGCTTTCGCGTCGAAAAGCCACTTTCGGCAACAACGAGAACTTCCGAAGGAATCGCGGGCCGAAGTTTTATGGCCAGCCCATCCTGAACTTCGAAGGACGTGAGGTTTCGTTGATTGATGCCGATGATCTGCGGCCCCGCGTCGAAGGCCCGTTCGATCTCCCACTCGTCGTGAATCTCGAACATGGCCGGAACTCCCCACTCGCGCGCAGCCGCAGCCAGGTCGATCAGGCGCGCTTGATCCTGCAGCGCGGCAACTATGAGGAGAATCGCGTCGGCCCCCGCCGCCTTGCTCTCCACCACCTGATACGTGTCGACGATGAAGTCCTTACGAAGCACGGGAAGATCGCATTCATCACGCGCAACTTTCAGATCCTCCAGAGCTCCGTCGAAGAAGTGCGGCTCGGTCAGAACCGAGAGAGCCACTGCACCGCCATCCGAATAAGCGTGTGCCTGCTCCTCCACCGAGACTTCACCAGAGATCTCTCCCGCCGAGGGCGACCGGCGTTTTATCTCGGCTATCACTCCGATGACCTCGCGCGCTACCGCGTCTCCGAAGGGTCGAACCGATGGGACCAGCGCCGCTTCACGTTCGAGGTCCCCTATCCCTCGCTGTTTCTTGTCACCCCCGACCCGCTCGATCGTGCGCTCGATGATTCTGTCGAGATACCCGGCCGTCAAAGTCCGTGCCTCACGCGCAGCCACTCGAGAACGAGCCTGCCCGCCCTGTCGACTGAATCTTGTTGCACGACTTCGAAAGTGTCATCCGGACTGTGATAGCTGGGATGCAGGCCGGAGTAGAGGAGCACGGCCCAGACTCCCCGTCGGGAGAACGATGTGTGGTCGGAGACATCACCCATCGATGTGCGTTCGACTGGGATTCCTGCATCACCTGCGATCTTCTGCAGCTCCGCAGCCAGTCCCCCGGGGTTGCTCCGGTCGACCACGAGCTGGTGCTTGTTTCCGTTTCCGATCATGTCCACCGAGATCATTGCCTGCACGGCCTTGATGTCCGGCACGACCTTCACGTAATGAAGTGACCCTTCATGATGCCCTCGCGTCTCCTGATCGATCTCCTCGGCGGCAAATGCAACGAGCTCCACCGGCACGTTCCTTCCATGGAGCGCAGCCGCAAGGGCGAGAACCACTCCAGTTCCGGAGGCGTTGTCGTTGCCTCCGGGTGCGTCTGGCACGGTGTCGTAGTGGCCCCCGATCACCACGTAACCCGCCGAGTAATCAACGTTCGGAAGTCTTGCAATGATGTTGCGGGACGAGTCCTCATCGGCGCGAACGAACTGCTGCTCCTGAACGGCCCAGCCCTCGGTTTCGAAAGCCCCCTTTATGTAGTCGGCGGCCCTTTCCTCCTCGGCTGTCCCGGCAAGCCTCACTCCGATCGTCACCGATAGCTCTCTGGTGTGGTGCATCGCCTTGTCGATCGGAAACTGAAGCGGCGGCGGAGGAGCCGAGGGCGGTGAAGGGGAAGGCGATGGGACGACCTGCGAAGGAGAGGCCGCCGGCGAGGCGCTCCGCTTCGGAGCGGTCTGAACGGCCCCCGGCCCCCTGGCACATGACGCAACGAAACAAAGCAACAGAACCGAAAGAACAAACGCTCGGTTCCTCACTTCAAATGCTTTGCCATCTCGGCAGCCGTGAGGACGGCCGTCGCCTTGCTCAATGTTTCTTGCCACTCATGCTCTGGATCGGAGTCGGCAACGATTCCGGCCCCCGCCTGGACGTACAGGTTCCCCCCGGTCATGCATGCAGTTCTCAGAGCAATGCATGTATCGATGTTTCCGCTGAAATCGATGTAACCGACCACTCCCGCATATGGCCCCCTCTTCGTCGGCTCGAGCTCGTCGATGATCTCCATCGCCCTTATCTTCGGCGCCCCTGAAACGGTGCCGGCGGGAAACGATGCGAAGAGCGCATCGAGGCCGCTGCATCCTTCGGCGAGCGTTCCACTCACCTGG
>DATLOJ010000150.1:0-15562 GCA_035536315.1 Actinomycetota bacterium
CCGATCCCCATTTGCTCTCCGCGGATTTGCTCCAGCTCGTCCTGACGCTCCTGCCTCGCCCGGTCGGCAAGCCTGGCTGTCAGAATCTTCATCGCAAGGGTCCTGTTCTGCAGCTGTGACCGTTCGTTCTGAACCGCTACAACAATGCCAGTCGGCAGGTGAGTTATTCGTACAGCGGAGTCGGTGGTGTTCACCGACTGGCCCCCCGGCCCCCCGGACCGGTACACGTCGATCTTAAGATCGTTGGAATCGATTTCCACCTCAACGTCCTCCTCAACCGCAGGAACAACGTCGAGGCTTGCGAACGATGTATGGCGGCGGCTCGACGCATCGAAGGGCGAGATCCTGACGAGGCGATGGACGCCCTTCTCTGTTGACAAAAGGCCGTATGCAAAGCGGCCCTTCACGACGAAAGTCGTCTGTTTGATGCCCGCTTCGTCGCCGTGCTGAATGTCCAGGACCTCGACTTCGAAACCGCGTCGCTCAGCCCACCTCATGAACATGCGCATCAGCATTGCCGCCCAGTCGCATGATTCGGTTCCGCCTTCGCCCGCTTGAAGGCTGCAGATCGCATCCGCCTCGTCGTACTCCCCCGAAAGAAGAGTCCTGACCTCGAGTCTCGCGAGATCCTTGTCGAGCCCTGCGATTACTCGCTCTGCCTCTTTGTAGGTGGCGGCGTCTTGCTCCTCTTGGCCAAGAGTGAACAGCACCTGACCTTCTTCGACGCGCTCGGCCAGATCCTCGTACGCCTTTATGTCCTCCTCGACGCGCGCAAGTTCCGACATCTTCGCAGTGGCGGTTGCCTGATCGTCCCAAAAGCCCGGCTGGGACGCCAGGGCTTGAAGACCCTCTACGCGCTGGCGCTTCGATTCGACGTCAAAGGAACTCCTTAACGTCGTGCAGTTTTGACTGCAGCTCTTCGAGCTTTGGAGTCAGGTCGTCGAAGGTCATTCGCCGGCTCCGTGACACTTCTTGTATTTGCGACCGGACCCGCACGGGCATGGAGCGTTACGGGGAACCTTGTCTGTTCGAATGGAATCCCCCGGCCCGGCACCCTCCTGGGAGCCTGCCGCCTGCCGGGCGGCATCCATTGCTGACCCGCCCTCAGGAACCCTCGCCGGTTCGGTTGATTCTGCCTGTTCCTGAACGGCTTCCAGGTGGAACATGTATCGCGCGAACTCTTCCTTCAACGAGCTCATCATGGTCTCGAACATGTCGAAGGCCTCACGCTGATACTCGATCAGCGGGTCGCGCTGGCCGTAGCCGCGCAGGCCAATTCCTTCGCGAAGGTGATCCATCTCATAAAGATGGTCGGCCCACTTCACGTTCAGCAGATGCAGAAACACCCTTCGCTCGAGATTTCTGAATATCTCCTCCCCGGCCTGCTCTTCGCGGGCCGCGTACAACGCGAGGGCCTCATCCAAGTACGCCTCCGCGACTTCGATCGCGGGAGTGGACAGCCGGTCCAGCTTGCCGGCGAGATTGGAGGGATAAATCTGATGGATCGCTTGTTCGAGACCGTCCCAGTCCCAGTCATCGGCGTGCAGATCGGGGCTCACGTACTGCTGGACGACTGACTCGACAACTTCGGTCACGATCGCCAGCGCTTTTTCTGACAGGTCCTGGCCCTCGAGCAGCTTGGCCCGCTGTCCGTAAACGACCTCACGCTGCTTGTTCAGGACCTCGTCGTACTTAAGGACGTTCTTTCGCATCTCGTAGTACTGCGACTCGACCTGCGACTGAGCACGTTCGATCACCTTGGTGACCATGCCCGATTCGATGGGAACGTCCTCTGGGAATTTCAGCCGTTCCATCACCGAGTTGATCCGGTCGGCCGCGAAGTTCCTCATGAGGTCGTCCTCTAGGGAGATGTAAAAGCGGCTCTCTCCGGGATCGCCCTGACGTCCGGCTCTGCCTCGAAGCTGGTTGTCGATCCGGCGCGACTCATGCCTTTCGGTTCCGAGCACATAAAGGCCCCCCAGCTGCACGACCTCCTCATGCTCGGCATCACACTCGACCTTCTTTTTCTCGTAGATGGGCTCGTACTCTTGTTCATAGGCGGCCCTGTCTTCCTCCGGCATCTGGTCGAGCAGAAATGCATCGTTGTCCCAACCCCGGGCAGCCATCTCCTGCCGGGCAAGGTATTCAGGGTTGCCCCCAAGCAGAATGTCGACCCCTCGCCCTGCCATGTTGGTCGCAACCACCACTGCGCCGATACGCCCCGCCTGGGCAACGATGAACGCCTCCCTCTCGTGGTTCTTTGCGTTCAGAACTTGATGCTGAACGCCGCGTCTTTGCAGATAGGAGGAGAGCCGCTCCGACTTGGCAATGTCGACCGTTCCAACCAGACACGGCTGACCGTTCAAGTTTCGCTCGGCCAGGTCCTCGGTCACGGCCTTCCATTTGGCGTCTTCAGTTTTGTAGATGACGTCCTTGTGGTCGGAGCGAACCATGGGCCGGTGAGTTGGGATCTCGAAGACATCGAGCTTGTAGACATTCGCGAACTCTTCCGCCTGCGTTTTTGCAGTACCGGTCATGCCGGCGAGCTTTTCGTACATGCGGAAATAGTTCTGAATTGTGATCGTGGCCTGAGTCACGTTCTCTTGCTGTACGGGAACTCCTTCTTTCGCCTCGACTGCCTGGTGTATGCCGTCCGACCAGCGCCTGCCCGGCAGCGTTCTTCCTGTGAACTCATCGACGATCATGACCTCGCGGTCCTGGATGATGTAGTCGCGATCTTGCTTGTAAAGCTCCTTGGCCTTCAGAGCTGCTTCGAGGTAGTGAACGAGGTGTGTCTGCACCTGGTCGTAGAGATTCTCGATTCCAAGCGACTCCTCGACTTTGGCTATCCCGTCCTCGTTGATCGCCACCGTTCTCTTGGCCTCGTCGACTTCGTAATGCTCGTCGCGTCGCAGCCTCGTGACGATCCTCGAGAACGTGCGATACCAGCGGGCCGCTTCCTCAGCCGGGCCGGAGATGATGTGAGGGGTTCTGGCTTCGTCGATGAGGATCGAGTCGACCTCGTCCACCAGCGCAAAGAAATGGCCACCTATCTGAGCCGTGTTTTCCAGGTCGAGCACGAGGTTGTCGTAGAGGTAGTCGAAGCCGAACTGGCTGTACACCCCGTATGTGATGTCGGCCTTGTACTGGTCCTTCTTCTCCTGAGCGCGCTGGTCGGGCTGAATCAGGCCGACATGCGTCCCCAGAAATCGGTAGATGCGCCCCATCCATTCCGCGTCCCTTTTCGCCAGGTAAGGGTTGTGGGTTGCAACGTGCACTCCCCGGCCCGCGAGTGAGTTGAGATAGACGGGCATCGTCGCCACCAGGGTCTTGCCTTCACCGGTTTTCATTTCTGCGATCGCGCCCCTGTGCAGCACGGTTGCGCCGATGACCTGAACGTCGAAATGCCTCTGGCCGATCGTCCTGCGAGCGGCTTCGCGGACGCACGCGTACGCCTCGGGAAGCAGGGAATCGAGATCTTCGCCACCGGCGAACCTGGTCTTGAACTCGGTGGTCTTGGCACGGATCTCGTCGTCGCTCAGAAGCTCGGTCTCGGGCTCGAAGTCGTTTACGCGACGCGCGAGATCGACGATCTTCTTGAACTTGCGGCCTTCACCGGCTGTAAGGATCTTGTTGAGGACAGTCATGACTTCAAAGCATTATGCCCGCGACTCGGCACTTGTCCGGTCACCTCAGACAGGCATTGTGCTACTTGATGTCGAGCATCTTTTCTCTGACCGCGTAAACGACGGCTTCCATCCTGGAATGAAGGTGGAGTTTTTCGAGGATGTTCCTCACATGGTTCTTCACGGTGTTTTCCGAGATGAAGAGCTCTTTTGCGATATCGCGGTTATTCGAGCCGGTCGCCACTAGCTTCAACACTTCCAGTTCCCTCGGGGTCAGCTTTGGAGTTGGAGCTCCGGGCCGGTCCGTGCCCTTCTGGACCATCGTCTGAAACTCCGAAAGGAGTTTGCTGGCCATTGATGGTGAGATGAGCGACTGGCCGAGGTGCACCGCCCTGACGGCGTTGGCGACTTCCTCGATCGATATTTCTTTGAGCAAGTAACCCGACGCTCCCGCCTTGATTGCTTCGTATAGATCGGACTCTTCATCTGAGACGGTAAGCATCAGGATCTTTGCGTTTGGGTTTGTCTCCTTCATTGCCCGTGCCGTCTCGATGCCGGAGCGGTTGGGCATCTTCACGTCCATTAGCACGACGTCGGGCATCGTCTCTTCGGCTTTTAGAAGTCCTTCCTCCCCATCGGAAGCCTCGCCGACCACCTCGATGTCGTTTTCTGCCTCGAGTATTTGCTGAATGCCGCGCCGGAAGACCGCGTGATCGTCGACAATCAGTACGCGTATCGCGTCTTCCATTACTGCTCCGTCTCCTCCGAGGTGTCCAGCTTTCGGACGTCCGGCGATTTTACTCGGCCGCGAGCGTGGGCTGGCTTCCCGGACCGCATACGTTTGAACTCTTTAACCCTGCGTTCCAAACGCTCATAAGCGATGTCAATTGCAGCGCGTGCAGTTGGTGCGCTTACCTTTGACCTGAAAACGGGACCTGCGGTGGAAACCGTCACGTGAACAACGTGATTGTCACCGTGCTTTGAGTGTCCGTCGCGCTCCACCTCGACGTGAATCTCTCGGATTGTCGAGAGGTACTTCTTCAGATGCCCCAGCTTCTCCTCCGCAAAACCTTTCAACGAGGGAGTGACTGTGTGGTTTCGCCCGTGGACTGAGACTTGCACGTCAGGCATTGGCACCCCAAGGAGTCATCGGCCCTCCGCGCGACTGACCTGGTCTTTGCCCCCACATTCGCCTGCCGAGACCTCGCACGCTCCGTCTCATCCGGCTAGCCGATCGACGAGACTCGTGAAACATGCTTCGCGTCTTCTCCGAGTTTCCGGGAGTATCCCAGAGCCCGGGCAGGACTGACCCCTAAGTCGCACCATGCTCAGCAACCAATCGTTGCCTTACGTGGGTCCTTTCGCCTGCGACTGGCATGGACTAAGAACCCAAGGGTTCCGCAACCACAGACTCGCAACGAAAGGCCGATGCGAAGGATTATAAGTGCGACCCGGCCCGCGCGACAGCGACGGCCTGCACATGTTGCGCTCCCGCAGCCTTCAGCGCCCTGGCTGCCTCAGAAGCGGTTGCCCCAGTCGTGAACACGTCATCTATCACGGCCACTTCGGCGGGACAGTCGAGGTGGCAAACCATGGCTCCGCGCATGTTGCTCTTACGCAACGCTGGGTCGAGCTGCATCTGCGGGCGTGTATCGCGCATGCGTTGCAAAAGCGGCAGGGCCTCGAGCCCTCTGTTTTGCGCGACCTTCTCCGCGAGGAGCCTTGCATGGTCTATGCCTCTGTCCTTGAGTCTCGAAGGCGAGGCTGGGATCCAGGTGATAACCGGCTCTCCCATGACCAACGGCGCACTGAGTTCGGCCAGCGGCAGGACCAGCTCGGTGATTGTGGAGTACTTGAACCTGTGAACCGCCCGCCTCACGACACCGGTGAAAGGGGCGGCCTGCGCGGCAGCGTCGAAGTGAAATCCCTTTCCCCTGCACTCACCGCATCTGGGAACGGGAAAGCCCAGGCGCGACCCGCACCCGGAGCAGGATGCCCCGCTGAACAGCTCAGCCTCATCCAGGCATTGCCCGCAGAACCCGCCTCGCACGGGCCTGCCGCATCCGATGCAGGCAGGCGGAAAGAGCAGATCGGCTAATGGTCGCACCCCCGCAATCTAGCGAGGGGGTGTGACAGGTCAAGGAGAAGAAGCTAGTTCTCCGGTAGGAGTCCTAAGTTCCGTGCTCCCAGGAAGCCAGGTAGTCGGACTGCTCGGCCGTCAGCTCGTCGATCCGAATTCCCATCGAGTGCAGCTTGAGCCTGGCGACTTCCTGGTCGATGTCCAACGGTACCGGGTACACCTCGGTCTCCAGGCCCTTGTTCTTCACGAGCCATTCGAGCGAAAGCGCCTGGTTTGCAAAGGACATGTCCATGACGGCTGCAGGGTGTCCCTCGGCGGCGCCAAGGTTGACCAGGCGGCCTTCGGCAATCAGGTAGATGCGCTTTCCTCCTGCGAAGTTGAACTCTTCGAGGTTCTCGCGCGCCTCCCTGACGGACTCAGCGTTGGCGTGCAGCCACTTGACGTCTATCTCCAGATCGAAGTGGCCGGAGTTCGCGAGGATTGCTCCGTCCTTCATCCTCTCGAAATCCTTCTGAGTGAGGATGTCCCGATCTCCCGTGACTGTCACGAAAATGTCGCCGACGCCAACCGCCTCATCCATTGGCATGACCCTGAAGCCATCCATTGCGGCTTCCAGCGCGGTCGTGGGACTGATCTCGGTGACAACAACGTCGGCCCCGTGGCCCTTGGCCCTCGACGCGACACCTTTGCCACACTGTCCGTAACCGGCGACAACTACGGTCTTGCCGGCGAGGAGGATGTTCGTCGCCCGGATGATCCCGTCGATCGACGACTGTCCGGTTCCGTACCTGTTGTCGAACATGTGCTTGGTTTTAGCATCGTTCACGCTGACGATCGGATACTTCAAAGCACCGTCCGCCGCCATCGCGCGCAACCTCACGACACCTGTAGTGGTCTCCTCAGTACCTCCGATCACGTCCTTCAAAAGGTCCGTGTGCTTTGTGTGAAGGGTTGAAACGAGGTCGGCACCGTCGTCGACCGTCAGATGCGGCTTGAACTCGATGGCCTGCTGAATGTGCTTGTAGTACCCCTCGTTGTGAACGCCCCTTACTGCAAAGACGGACTGCGAGAAGTCCGAGACAAGGGAGGCAGCCGTGTCGTCTTGAGTCGAGAGGGGGTTACTGGCACACAGCGCAACTTCCGCTCCTCCGGCGACCAGCGTGCGAGTGAGGTTGGCCGTTTCGGTAGTTACGTGAAGGCAGGCCGCAATCCGGATTCCTGCGAAGGGCTTTTCGCTCTCGAACCTCTCCTTGATAAGGCGAAGAACGGGCATCTGGGCCTCTGCCCAGTCGATGCGGCGTTTGCCGCCTGGGGCAAGGGCAAGGTCTTTGACGTCATGGTCGGGCATTGGGTTCTCCTTAACTTCGGTGGGCGCGTGAGCGCATTGACTTCAACTGGGAACGCCTAAAAGAGTATCCGATCAGCCCTCCGCGAGCCTTTTCTTCAAATCCTGGATCACCTCGACGGGGGCCGGATCGACTCCCTGGGCGATTGCCAGATAAGTGGCTGCAAAGTCCCCGAGATAAACCAGGTCAAAAAACATCTCCAGATCGGAGTCGCCGCTTGCCCTCACTTCCTGCACAAGGCCCAGGTTGTCCTGAATCAAAGGGAGGGTCACCTCGATCCTTTTGGTGATCCTCGGATGCTCGTTCCCGTGCCTAAGAACGATCAAGGCAATTGACTGGGTGGTGATCTCCGCCAGCTGATTCCAGCCGACCACCTCGTTGTGATTGAGCTCCGGAAACACGTGGGTGTAGGCCGGAACTTTGGCACACTCATTCAGCTGACATTTCCATCTGTAAGCGGCAACGTCGGCTATGCCCTCGGAGCCGTATACAACCGGGATCATCCCGTGCAGCTCTCCGGCCAGCTTCTTCGCAGCGTTGTCCTTGGTCGGGACATCGCGCGAATACTCTGCCGCGCGCGACTCCATTAGCGCGGCAGCGGCCTCCAGCTTCGCGACGGCCCCCGATGCCAGGCCGAGCTTCTCTGCAATGACAATCTGAGGAACAGACAGGTAACCCAAGGCCGCTCTCGGTTGAAGGCCGGCCGGAATTTGCACAACCGTGTCTCCAGAGGAAGATGCCAAGTCCGCGAGAGCACCGCCGGTCGTCACCGCGACGACATGCACCCCGCGATCCTTCGCTTGGCGGTATGTCTCGAGTGTCTCCTCTGTATCTCCGGAGTACGAGGCTGCGAAGACGAGAGTCTCCTTGTCCACCCAGGGTGGCAGCGAGTACCCCCTGAACGTCCTGACTGCTGCCGGCCCCCCCGCGAGGGCAAGCTCCAGGACGTTTCCTGAAATTCCACTGCCCCCCATTCCAAGAACCGCTACCGATCGATAGTCGCCCGACGGAAGGTCTGTAACCGAGTTCCCGATAGCCAGCCCCTCCCGGAGCTGGGCCGGGAAGCCCTCGACTACTCCAAGGAAGTCTTGGGGGTCTGCTTCAGCGAGTACTTCAGAAGCGTCGAGGTCATTCACTTTTTGGTTTTTTCGCCTCGTCCACGAGCATGTGAGGAATTCCGTCGACCACTGCGTACTCGTACTTGCACTCGCCGATGCAGGCAATTACCTGATCGCTTTCCCTGTACTCGATGTCCCCCTTGCAGTTGGGGCAAATCAGAATCTTCAGCAACTCGGGGCTAACTGACATTGCGGTGCCTCCTCTACTTACTGATCAAATCGACGAGCTTTGCAGTCATCTGAGCTCCATAGTCAGGATCCCTGGCCTCGACATTCAACCGAAGAAGGGGCTCGGTATTGGATCCTCTTACGTTGAACCACCAGTCTTCATAGTCAACAGTAAGGCCATCCGTCCAATCCGACGATCCGTCGGCGAACGCGCCGGCAAGTTCCTTTAGTTTTGCATCTTGATCAGGGACTGGTGTGTTGATCTCGCCTGAATTCCAGTACCGCTGGAAGGGCTGCAACACCTCGCTCATGCCTTTGCTCTGAACGGACAGTGCTTCGAGCACGAACATCGCGCAGATCAGTCCGGAATCGGCCCGAAAGTTGTCCCGGAAGTAGTAATGCCCTGAATGCTCGCCGCCAAAGATCGAATTGGTCTCTGCCATCACCTGCTTGATGAATGAGTGACCAACTCTTGTCCTAATGGGAGTTCCGCCGAATTCACGGACGGTCTCGGAGACAACTCGAGAGCAGATCAGGTTGTGCACAACCGATGCTCCCTTTTCCTTCATTAGCGCGCGCGAAGCGACGAGCGCTGTGGTCAGGCTTCCCGACACCGGCTCGGCCTTTTCGTCGACGAGGAAAACCCGGTCGGCATCCCCATCGAAAGCGAGCCCAAGGTCGGCCTTTTCCGAAATCACCTTGTCTCGCAGATCGCGAAGGTTCTCGATTTGAATGGGATCGGCGGGGTGGTTGGGAAACGTGCCGTCCAGCTCGAAGTAAAGCGGGACCAGCTCTACCGGGAGCCGCTCGAAGGCCATCGGAACGATCTTTCCGGCCATTCCATTCGCAGCGTCCACGACCACTTTCAGCGGCCTCAATGCGTCAGCGTCGATAAAGCTCAACAAATGGTCGATGAACTCGGGCAGGATTTCTCGCTCGGCGGTAGTGCCGACCCGCGCGGCGGGAGAAAGGCCCGACTCGGCCAGAGCCTTTATCTCCAGCAGGCCGGTGTCTTGTCCAATGGGGGCTGCGGAAGCCCTGCACGGCTTGATGCCGTTGTAGTTCCCCGGGTTGTGCGACGCCGTGATCATTGCGCCTGGAATCGCATACCGGCCCGATGCGAAATAAAGGGCGTCCGTGGACACCTGGCCGATGTCCACCACATCGACCCCCTGGGAGTTCACGCCTTCGATGAATGCCCTGGCAATCGCGGGCGACGACAGCCTCATATCCCTGCCGACAACCACCGTTTGGGCGTCCGCAAATACCGCAAAGGCCGCACCTATGCCGTAGACCGCTACTTCGTCGATCTGGTCTGGGTAGGTGCCGCGGATGTCGTAGGCCTTGAAAATCGAGGCGAGGTCCATTTGCACTAGTCGGCCGATCTTACCCCTTGACTGACCGTCTACTATCAAGTGAGACACCGACTGAAATCCCCAAGTTAAAGGAAGCCTGTGAGCACACAAGATCACCCATCAAAGAAGCAAAACAAGACAGAAAAGACCGTGGCGTCCAAGCTCGCCTCCCTAGAGGCAGAGGCACGCTGGCAGGACATTGCCGCCTGCAAGGGCATGGATCCGCTCATCTTCTTCGGGCCGGAGCACGCCGAGACGGTCAAGGAAAAGCACGAAAGAGAAGAGGCCGCCAAGGAAGTCTGCAACATCTGCCCAGTCCGGGCCGAATGCCTGGAGTATGCGCTTGCGTCGAAAGAGGCCTACGGAATCTGGGGCGGGTACACGGAGCTGGAGCGCAAGGCGCTTCTGCGGAGAAGGGCCAGCTAGCCAGCCTCCTCATTCGAGCCCAGCAGCCGTTCCACTGCTTCCTTGATCTGTGTCACACGATCGGGCTCCAGCATCTGCGTTCCAAGATCGAGGGCCTCGCTGCCGGACGAGGAAGCTCCCTCCTCCCACCACTTCGACCACTGATCTCCGGCAGCCTCTCGAAGACCCTCGAGATCTCGTTCGTATGCCTTCAAATAGACAGGTTCGATATGGGAACGCTGGCTCTTACGTGAAGCGTCCGCGGATGCGGCCAGTCGGACACCCTGCTCAATGAGTCGCAAATCGAGGGCCAAGCCCGCAAGTCTCTCGAGAACCGGCGGAATGCCGACGGCGATCCCCATCGCCGTCCTCATCAATCCGGCTTCGAGATAACGGGCAGCAGCCTGTTCGCGACTCCCCTCCTCACGGTCGACGTCCCCCAGGCTCATGACGGCATCGCTCACCGCGTAGTTCTGGCCCGAATCCCTGGAACGACTTTCTGCCTCATCCAGAACCTGCCGGGCAGCCTCGAGGTCACCAGCAACTCGCAAAACTTCGCCGTATGAGTGAAGGGCGGGGCCTATCAGGATTTTCACATCCCCTTTTCGCGCGAGGGGGATGCACTCTTCGAGGTATTTGCGAGCCTCTTCGAGATCTCCCGCAATAAGAGTCGCCCAGGCCACCTGATTCAAAAGGCGCGGAAGACCAGGCAGCTTTTGTTCCCGCGCGACTTGAATAACGTCATCCCAAATCGCCTTGGCCTCAGCGTAGGCCTCACGGCCCATCGCAACCCGTCCAAGCGTGTAGAGCAAACTGGGGTTTCCGGCCTCCTTCACCGCAGCCACCGCGTTAGCCCACTGCGGATCGTGGGCGCCAACCTCTGGGGAAAGGGCGGCTGAATACATCCACACTGACATCTTGTCTCCAGCGTCCTGAGCGACCGAGAGACCCTCTTTGGCGAATTCGTTGAATGCTTTCCAGTCTGCGGTCTCCATGGCCTTTTCAACCATTGAGCCAAGAATCCGGCCCAGCAGAAGTTTTTGATTCGAGGCTCGCGCTCTGTTCAGCGCAGTTTCGAGAAAGCGGGCCTGCCCAGAATCGTCTCCCTCGCCCGCTGCCAGGAGCGACCTGTAGAGCGGCGCAAAGGTGAAGGTAAATGAGTCGCCCACCTTTTCCGCCAGCTTCTCGGCCTGCTCGAGCTCCTTGTGCCCTCTGGCCACCTGTGACTCCGTGCTCCCCAAGAGTCCACTGGCCAGGTAGGCGCGGGCCCGCCCCCAGTCGTCGTCGAACAGCTCGGCGTGGTGCATTAACTGATCGGCCAGTCCACGGGCCTCGCTGGCCGATTTCCCAATGATGACAATATGAGTCGTCGCGGCAAGCCATTTCATTCTTTCGGGCGAAGGCTCCGTGTCCTTCATTAGCGCTTCTTTCAGCACTTCATAGCCCTCACGTGCGTAACCTCTGGCCACCCAGAACCTGCTCAAAGCCCAGCCGAATCTGAAGACCACTTTCTGGTCGTCTTCCCCCGCACTCCAGGCCAGTGCGGCTCGAAGGTTGTCGAACTCAGCCGCGAGGTTCTCCATCCCAAGGCCCACATTTGGCCCGTCCATCTCTTGCTGTGCCTTTTCGGCAAACTCGAGGAAGAAATCCCTGTGCTTTCGAAGAGAATCCTCGACCTCGTCGGTCTCGAGCAGCTTCTCTCGAGAGAACTGTCTGATCGTCTCGAGAAGCCTGTACCGCCCATCGCCTCCCCCGGTTTCGCGCTGGACCAGGGACTTTGAGACCAGTTGGGCAACGAGGCCGATCACATCACCTTCTTCGATCCCTCCTCCGGACGCGACCTTCTCGGCCGATTCCAGGGTGAAGCCACCATGGAATATCGCCAGGCGGCGCAGCAGCGTACGTTCCTGTTCGGAGAGCAGCTTGTAGCTCCAGTCCACGGCCGCCCGGAGCGTTTGCTGGCGCTCGAGCGAAGTTCTGCTTCCACCGGTCAGAAGGCGGAACTGGTCATCCAGCCTGTCTGCAATCTGCTGCGGGGTGAGAGCCGAGACCAGTGCCGCAGCGAGCTCGATCGCCAGAGGGATTCCATCCAACCTTCGGCAGATTTGCACCACTGCCCCCGCGTTCTGAGGAGTCAGCGTGAAATCGCCGGTGGAAAGTACGGCCCTTTCCACAAACAAGTGAACCGCGTCGAAGCCCAGAACCTCGTCGATAGGAGGTAGATGATCTGGATCGGGGGACGAAAGTGACGGCACACGGTAGGTAGCTTCCCCCGGCACGCCGAGGGGCTCCCTTGTAGTTGCAACGATTTTCAAGTTGACACAAGAACGCAGGAGCTCGCCTGCCAATCTGGCCGACGCATCGATCAGATGCTCACAGTTATCCAGAATCATGAGCGTCGTCTTGGACCCGATGAAATGGATCACCCGTGTACTCAGCTCGGTTATCTCCTGGTTCCTCGACGATGCCTCCGAGTCGAGCACGGAGCTCTGCAGTCCCAATGCATCCGCTACCGCTTGAGCGACAAGATCGGGATCGCTTATCGGAGCGAGGTCGACGAACCAAATTCCGTCCGGATAGTCGTCGAGGTTCTCCGCTGCGATATGGAGAGACAGCCGGGTCTTGCCGCACCCTGCGGCCCCAGTCAGAGTTATCAGGCGGCTGCGGTGGAGCATCTGTTGAACATGGGTGGCTTCGTCCTCCCGCCCGACCAGTGAGGTCAGCTGCACCGGCAGATTGTTCGGGACCGCATCTACAGATTTGATCGTCGGAAACTCCGACGCCAGCGCGGGGTGCGAAAGTTGGTAGACGTGCTCGGGATGGCTGAGGTCTTTCAGCCGGTGAAGTCCAAGTTCTATGTAGTGGCTGCCTTGCGGCGGCTCCTTGGTCAGATCGCGCGTCACCTGCGAAACCAGGACCTGGCCCCCGTGGGCAAGCGCACGAAGGCGTGCGGTCTTGTTTACCGTTGACCCAAAGTAATTCCGGCCGTCACGGAGCTCGACCTCACCGGTGTGAAGTGCCGCGCGCACTCTCAACGGCCTGGGGGTAGGCCACGGCTCCTTGACTATGGCAATCTGCGCTTCGAGGATCGCCGACATCGCGGATGAAGCAGTTGGAAAGCCGGCGAAAATGCTGTCTCCCTCGCCCTGGTCGGCGGGTCTGTGACCGCCGAAATTCTCAATTGCCTCATGCAGGATTTCGTGGTGGCGGCGAACGGCCGTGGCCATCTCCGCGGGTGCCTGTTCCCACAATGAGGTCGAGCCTTCGATATCGGTAAGCAGCAAGGTGACCGTTCCGCCCGGAAGAGCCGGACCCTCGGCTGCTTTCTGCTGTGCAGCTTGTGTCATGCGTCCGCGTTGGGATGGGCAGTCAGGGCCTCGTCTGAAGGCTTCTTCACGTCTTCGAGAATCTGATCGAGTCGAGCCGGGGGCACCAGCCCCCGGGCCAGGTCCAGGGCCTCACGCGGATCCAGCATCTCGCCTTCAGCCAGTAGGGACTCGGCGGCCTCCCCCGCCGCCTCGGTGAGACCTTGAAGATCGTGTAGCCGGGCTTCCCGGTACACGGGATCGATGCTCGAGCGATGAACCTCGCGGATTTTTCGAGAAGCTCCCAGCATCTTCAAACCAAGCTCGACTAGTCCCTTGTCCAGGGCGACTCCTGCCATTCTCTCGAGCACGTGGGGAAGCTCGTTCAGCGCGTCCGCTGCGATACGAATGAGGCCGCCCTCGAAATAGCGGGCGGCAGCCTCATCCAGCTTTCCCTCCGCTCGATCGATATCCCCAAGACTCAACTGGGCGTGAACGATCCCATCTCTCTGTCCAAGATCCCGGGCTCCGGCTAAGGATTCCTCCAAAATTTCGCGAGCCCTTTCCAGTTCCCCCGCCGCCCGCAGGATCTCGCCGTAGGAATGAAGCGCGTAGAAGAGCAGGAGCCTCACGGTGCTGGTACGAGCCAGTGGGACGCATTCCTCGAGATATTTTCTGGCCTCTGAAAGGTCGCCGGTGAGAAAGATCGCCCACCCCGCCTGATTCAGCATACGCGGAAGCCCACCTCTGTTCTGGGCGCGGCAGATATCTAGCGCTTCGCCCCAAAGGGCCTTTGTCTCTTCGAGTGCGTCCCTGCTAAAGGCGATCGACCCCAGAGTTTGAAACCACTCGGGATCGCCAAAGTCCCTTGCTGCAGCGACCGCTGCCGCCCACTGCGGATCGTCGGAACCGACCCCTTTAGATAGGGACGCCGAATAGATGGCAGCGAGCATCTTGTCTCCCGACTCTGCGGAGGTGGCGAGTCCTTCTTCCGCTATCTCCCGAAACTTCTGCCAATCCCCCCGCCTGATGGCCTTGCCACTCATCCCGCCCAGGATTCTGCCAACCATGAGCTTCTGTCCGGCAGCACGTGCTCTTTGAAGTGCGATTTCCAGGAGGGCCCCTTCCTCAATTGAGTCGCCGCGAAAGCTTGCCAGCTCTGATCGAAAAACCGCCGCAAGCGTGAACCCGTCCGCGTCACCACCACCGGAGGTGAGCCTTTCCGCCTCGAGGAGGTGTTGTTCAGACTCGGCCATCTCCCCCTCCAGAATGTTCAGAAACCCCCGAATGAGGTGGGCGCGAGCTCGGCCCCAATTGTCGTCGAGAGTCTCTGACTGTTCCATTAGCTCGATGGCAAAAGCTCTGGACTTGTCAACAGAGAGTTCAATCAACGCGAGGCGAGAGGCCGCTGATAAAGCTCTGACCCTCTCGACGGAAGGCTCGGCTTCTCGCGAAAGCGCCCGCTCCATCAGCTGAAGGCCTTCGCCCATATAACCCCTTGTGATCCAAAACTCATTCAGGGCTGCACCAAACCTCAAAAGTGGCTTCTGATCCCCTTCAGCGTCGCTCCAGGTCATCGCGGCGCGTAGATTGTCTACCTCGGCTTCGAGGTTCTCCATCCACAGGCCAACGTTCGGACCGTCAAGCTCGGGACCCGCCTGCTCCGCGAACTCAAGAAAAAAGTCACGGTGGCGCTTGCCGGTTTCCTGCACATCGTCTGCTTCCAGCATCTTCTCGCGGGAGAACTGACGGATCGTTTCAAGCAGCCTGTAGCGGCCGTCCCCTTCACCCGTTTCACGTTGGACGAGAGACTTCGACACGAGCTGACTGAGCAGATCGACAACATCGGGCTCTCCGAGTCCATCGCCCGAAGCGATCTTCTCTGCGGCCTCCATTGTGAATCCGCCGTGGAAGATGGATAGCCGTCTCAAAAGAACCCGCTCCTGGTCGGAGAGCAACTTGTAACTCCAATCAACCGCCGCGCGAAGAGTCTGCTGGCGCTCGAGGGACGTTCGGCTGCCTCCAGTAAGGAGACGGAACTGGTCGTCGAGGCGCTGCGAGATCTGCTGTGGGCTGAGTGCTGAAACCCGTGCTGCCGCCAGCTCAATCGCAAGGGGAATCCCGTCCAGCCGGCGGCATATCTGTGCAACAGCTTTGGC
>DATLOJ010000151.1:0-3788 GCA_035536315.1 Actinomycetota bacterium
GGCGATGCCCTCGAGGAAGCAATGTTCCTGGCCGCAAGAGAGCACGTCCCGTTCATTGCCATCACGGCGACCGGGGGGGCCAGGATGCAGGAGGGCATGGCCGCTTTGGCTCAGATGCCGCGCACGGTTGCCGCTGCGAGAATCCTGGCCGACGCGGGCATTCCGCGCATCACCGTTCTGGGAAACCCCACGACGGGCGGTGTGTACGCCTCGTTCGCCTGTATCGCCGACGTCGTCGCTGCAGTACGTGGCGCCACTATCGGCTTCGCCGGCCCCCGAGTCGCGAAGGCGGCGGGAGCCGAACTGGCAGCCGGTTCCCACACAGCGGAGTCGGCTTTCGAGGCGGGCCTTGCCGATGCACTCCTGGCCCCCGACGAAGTGGGGGCCTGGCTCGAGAAAACTCTCGGCGTCCTTGTCCCTTCTTCATCCGCAGGTCATCAGTTGCCGGACGTTGCCCCAGTTGGTGACGCAGCTACGACGGCCTGGGATGAGTTCCGGCTCGCTCGGCATCCCGGCCGCCCGTCCCCCCGCTACTACGCGGAGCAGATGAGCGCGGACATGGTCGAGCTGAGGGGGGACCGGTCCGGAACGAATGATCCGGAGGTGTTCACCGCGATCGCGCGCATCTCTGACAGGCCCGCTCTGGTCATCGCTGCGGGGAGGGGCAGGCCCGCAGCCGGCGGATACAGAAAGGCGACGCGTGCAATTGAAATTGCGACGCGTCTTCGAATTCCGATCGTGACCATCGTGGATACCCCCGGAGCCGATCCTGGATCCGAATCGGAATACGGGGGCCTCGCCCACGCCATCGCCACCACGTTCGACCGGCTCCTCAGCGCAACAGTGCCGGTGATCAGCATCGTCACCGGCGAAGGGGGCAGCGGAGGAGCCCTTGCACTGGCCTGCGGTGATGTGATCGCGATGCAGGAGCACGCAGTCTTCTCGGTCATAGGACCCGAGGGAGCCGCCGCGATCCTCTACCGAGACGCCGATCGCGCCGCCGAAGTTGCGCCTTTGCTCAAACCCACTTCCCGCGACCTGCTCACAATCGGCATCGCAAACGAGCTAATTGCCGAACCGGCCGGCGGAGCACATTCCGACCCGGCTGAAGCTGCGGCCAATCTCGCGGCCTGGACGCTGTCCGCGCTCGTCAAGGTCAAAGCAAGGCCACAACAAAGGGTCGAACGTTTTCGAGAAGCGGGCCGGGCCGGCCTTTAGGGAAAGTTAGGAAGTCGGCTTGATCGGGGCGTAGGCCAGCATCAATCGCTTCTCACCAACGTCGGAGAACCAGATCGATGCCTCGGCCCGTTCACCCTGGCCGGACAGCGAGGTGATGACGCCGGTCCCCCACCGCTCATGCTGCACCTCCTGCCCAACCTTCCAGCCCGTGGTCGCGCGCTCGAGGTTCGGATACCGGGCCGTACCGGAAACGATCGACGTTCCCGGAGTCTCGCCCACCATCTTGATGAGGTCTTCGGGAATCTCCTTCAGGAATCGTGACGGAGGGTTGTAACTGGCACCGCCCCACAACGACCGGTTCCACGCGTGCGTTAGATACAACCTCTCCTTGGCCCGCGTTATGCCCACGTAAGCAAGCCGGCGCTCTTCCTCCAGTTCCGCAGGTTCCCCCAGCGACCGCATGTGGGGGAACACCCCTTCCTCCATGCCAAGGATGAAGACGATGGGGAACTCCAGACCCTTGGCGTTGTGAAGGGTCATCAAAGGAACGGATGACTCCGCTTCGTTGTACTCGTCGATCTCGCTGACAAGGGAGATCTGCGCAAGAAAATCTTCGAGGGTTCCCTCGGGAAACCTTTCCGCATACTCGGTGGCAACACCGCCAAGCTCCTCGACGTTCTCGACGCGCCCGAGTGCCTCGAGCGACCGGTCTGCCTTTAGCTCTGCGAGATAACCCGAGTTGGCCGCAGCCGCCTCAACGATCGAGCGAAGGCTCGCCCCCTCTGCAACAAGGGTCTTGAGGACGCCGATCACCTGGACGAACTCCTCGATACCTGCAAGTGCACGCCGTGACATCCCCGGAAGGTGGCGCGCCCCCTCCATCGCCTCGTAAAGGGTGTTTCCACCGGCCGCTGCATATCCTTCGAGCTCCGCGATCGTCTTGTCGCCGATCCCCCTTCTTGGCGTGTTGACCACGCGGCGAACGCTGACTCTGTCGGAGGGGTTAACCGTCACTTTGAGGTAGGCCAGGATGTCCTTCACCTCCTTACGCTCATAGAAGCGAAGGCCCCCGACTATCCGGTACGGGATTCCAAAACGGGTGAAGACTTCTTCGACTACACGCGACTGAGCGTTGGTCCTGTAAAAGATCGCGACGTCCCTGTGCTGGATTCCATCGCTCCCTTTCAGCCTCTCGATTTCGGCTGCGACGAAGGCTGCTTCGTCGTGCTCGTCCTCGGCGTGGTAGCGGATGATCATCTCGCCCATGCCCTGGTCGGTCCACAGGTTCTTTGGCTTGCGCGCGACGTTGAACTCGATCAGCGCGTTGGCGGCCGACAGAATCCTTTGCGACGAGCGGTAGTTCTGTTCGAGGGTGATCACCTTCGCGCCTGGGAACGCCTCCTCGAACCGTCCGAGGTTCCTGTAGTCGGCCCCCCGAAATGAGTACACGGACTGGTCCATGTCCCCGACGACGCAAACGTCCCCGTCCGGGGCACCAAGGAGGCGCACGAGCTCGAACTGGGCGCCGTTCGTGTCCTGGAACTCATCGACCAGGATGTGCTGAAAGCGTTGCCGGTACTCGGCGAGCACGTCCGGAAACGATTGAAAGACCTCCACGGTCTTGTTGATCAGATCGTCGAAGTCCATAGCGCTGGCTTCCTTGAGCCGCTTTTGGTACACGGTGTACACGGATGAGATCTGCTTCTCCATCCAGTTGGTAGCGAATGTCTCGTACTTCTCCGGCCCGATCAGCTCGTCCTTGGCGGCGCTTATCGCATGGTGGACCGCTGAGGGCTTCAGCTTCTTCGTATCCATGTCGCCCTCGCGCATGATGAAGCCGATCAGGCGCTCGGTATCGCCCGTGTCGTAAATCGTGAAGGCGGACCGGTACCCCAGCCTCGGGGCTTCCTTTCGAAGGATCCGCACGCACGCCGAGTGAAAAGTTCCAATCGACATCTTGTTGGCGACCGGGCCGACCAGGCCCGCCACTCTCTCCTTCAGCTCATTCGCGGCCTTGTTCGTAAAGGTGATCGCAAGGACGGCCCATGGGGAGACTCTCTTTTCACCGAGAAGGTACGCGACACGCCGGGTAAGCACGGCGGTCTTTCCGCTGCCGGCCCCCGCCACTATCAACAGGGGGCCGCGGTCGTGCAGGACGGCCTCCTCCTGCGCAGGGTTCAACCCCTTGAGAAGGTCCGCCTGTTCGGGGGAAATCTGCTGCTTGCTCATCTTCCGGTCAGCTTATCGCCGGGATGCGCGCAATCCGGCAGAATGGCCCCCCTACCGAAAGGCAACGTCAAATGGCACTTGGATTCGATGAGAATGGCAGCGGGCCGGTACTTGTTTTGATTCACGGATTTCCGTTCGACAGAACCATGTGGTCGGCACAGCTCGAGGGACTCTCGGACATCCGCAAAGTCGTCGCCGTCGATTTGCCGGGGCGCGGAAAGAGCGAGGGGTTCGCGGGAACATCTATGGACGCCTACGCGGATGAAGTCGTCGGGACGCTCGACGGGCTGGACGCGAAAGATGCAGACATCGCCGGGATGTCGATGGGAGGGTACGTAGCCCTTGCGGTTCTGCGACGTCATCCAGAAAAGGTCCGCTCT
>DATLOJ010000152.1:0-4157 GCA_035536315.1 Actinomycetota bacterium
AGGTCCTCCCGAGTTACCGGCCTGTTCTTGCAAGCCTTGATAAGGCCCGAGACGAGCTTTTCCTTGTTGAAGGACTCGTGGGTCTCGTCTCGTTTGATGACGATCATCGGGACTTCCTCAACGCGCTCGAACGTGGTGTACCGCCTGCTGCAGCCCTCACACTCCCGGCGCCTGCGAATTGCCTTGCCTTCGTCAGCGACGCGTGAATCAACGACCTTGTCTTCTACGTGACTACAGAAGGGGCAGCGCAAGGGGAAGTCCGTTCATTTCAGCTATGAGCACCCACTGGTTGTCCCACACGACTCACACACGAAGCAAGAGCCGGCGGGCCGCATCGAGATACCACACGTGTAACAAAGCGGTGCGTCCGCTTTGGCGCTGGAGGCCTTCGCCATGCCGGTTGCCTCTTCCGAAGTGATGGGGTCTGGGGTGACGGTCGTGTGGCCGTTCGACTTGATGGGAACTCCCCCGTCCAATGCAGCTTGGCGTTCGTCGGTCGTCTTGATGTTCAGCCCCTCCCTGTCGTCCTCCGGCAGGTAGTCGGCAGCGAGCCTGCGGAACATGTAGTCGACGATCGACGAAGCGAAGCGGAAGTCCGGGTCGTCGGTGACACCTGAAGGCTCGAACCGCATGTTCATGAACTTCTTTACATAGGCCTGTAGCGGGACCCCGTATTGCAGTCCGATCGAGACCGCGATCGCAAACGCATCCATTACGCCGGACAGAGTGCTTCCCTGCTTGGAGACCTTGACGAAGATCTCGCCCAGCTCTCCCGTGTCCGGAAACTCTCCTGCGGTGACGTAACAGTCGTCGCAGTCTGCGATGCGGAACGACATGGTCTTGGCAGACCTCCTGCGCGGCATCCTGCGGCGGACCGGTGTGGCGGTTCCGGGAGCCGTTGTCTCCGGCTGCTTAGCGTCTTTCTTCTTGTCGGCCGACAGTGGCTGCGCGACCTTGCAGTTGTCACGGTAGATAGCAAGGTTCTTGAGGCCCATCCTCCAGCCTTCGACGTACAGGGCCTCGATGTCCTCGACAGACACGTCTTCGGGCATGTTGACCGTCTTGCTGATCGCTCCGCTGAGGAACGGCTGTACGGCAGCCATCATCTTCATGTGTCCGAGGTAGTGAATCGGGGAGTCGCCCATAGCGCAGTCGAACACGGAGTAATGCGCCTCTTTGACGTGGGGTGCGCCCTTCACAGTGTTGTTCTCGCTGATGTACGAGATGATCTCCGAAACTTCCTCCGGCGCGTAACCGAGCCTCTTGAGAGCGCTGGGCACCCGCTGGTTCACGATCTTCATCGTGCCGCCGCCGACAAGCTTCTTGGTCTTGACGAGGGCAAGATCTGGCTCGATCCCGGTTGTGTCTGCGTCCATCAGGAACGAGATCGTCCCGGTCGGCGCAATCAAGGTGACCTGCGCGTTGCGGTATCCGTGCTCTTCTCCGAGCGCAAGGGCCTCGTCCCACGACCGCTTCGCTTCCTCGAGGATCTCAGCCGGTGCAAGCGAAGCATCGATCCCATCCAGCGCAGCCCTGTGCTCGCGAACAACCTTTAGGTGAGCTTCGGGGTTTCCGGCCTTCTTCCATCCTGGATACGGGCCGAGCTTCGCGGCGATCTCCGCCGAGCGCCTGTACGCGACGCCTCCCATGAGCGCAGTAATCGCAGCAGCCCATGCGCGGCCAGCATCCGAGTCGTAAGCGACCCCCTGCTCCATGAGCAGAGCGCCGAGATCGGTGTAGCCAAGGCCGAGCTCACGGTAGTTGCTGACCATCGTGGAGATCTTTTCAGTCGGGTATTCGGCGTTAGTAACGGAAACATCCATCGCGGTGAGAGTCGTCTCCACTGCGGCGATGAAAGAGGGCGTGTCGAAGGCGCCGTCATTCTGCACAAACTTCGTCAAACGAAGAGAGGCGAGATTACAACTTGTATTCGCGGGCCTAACAAATTCACCGCAAGGGTTAGTTGCGCGGATCGGGCCCTCTGACGGGCTCGTGTGCCACCTGTTCATTGTGTCCAGGTAGAACACTCCCGGGTCGGCGCACTTCCATGCCGCGTTCGCGATCTGGCCCATGACGTCGCGGGCCTTGACCGTCTTTACAGTGCGTCCGTCTTTGACAGCCTTGAGGTCCCAGTCCTTGTCCTCGACGTACGCCTTGATGAAGTCGTCGGTGAGTCCTACCGAGTTGTTTGCGTTCTGGTACTGAAGCGAGTGGGAGTCGATTCCGTCGAGGTCCATGTCGAACCCTGCCTCGCGAAGAGCTCTCGCCTTGTCCTCTTCCCGAACCTTGCAGTTGACGAACTCTTCGACGTCGGGGTGATCGACGTTGAGCACGACCATCTTTGCGGCACGACGCGTGGAACCACCCGACTTGATCGTTCCTGCCGACGCATCGGCCCCGCGCATGAACGACACCGGCCCTGAGGCCGTGCCGCCCGATGTGAGCTGCTCCTTGGAGGAACGCAGGTTGGAGAGGTTGATGCCGGCGCCGCTACCGGCTTTGAAGATGAGGCCCTCTTCCACGTACCAGTTGAGGATCGACGACATCTCATCCTCGACGTCCAGGATGAAACAAGCAGAAACTCTCGGAGGCTCGACGAGGCCTACGTTGAACCACACGGGCGAGTTGAACGCCATGTGCTGGTTGACGAGGAGGTAGGTGAGCTCGTCGCCGAAAGCCTCGAGCGACTCGCCAATTCCGAAGTACCCGTCCTTTTCGGCCTTCGAGGCGTACCAGTCGACAACCCGGCCGATCATCTGCTTTACGGAGCGCTCGCGCTGGGGGGTCCCCATTGGGCCGCGGAAGTACTTCTGAGCGACGATGTTGGTGGCGTTCTGGGACCACGATTTGGGGAACTCGATGCCCTTTTGCTCGAAGGCGACCTTCTCGGCGGAGCCGATCAAGGCGTCCCGAGACTCCCACTCAATCTCGTCGAAGGGGTCCACCCCCGCAGTGGTGAAGAACCTCCTGCTCAGCTCGGTTGCGCCCCGTAGATCGTCCCTGGTCTTGGCCACCCGCACCCTCCTATCCGACTACCAATAATAATAGAAAACACAACATCTTGTGGTTGAAGAATCCCCACCCGCTACATCTGGACAGACCAAGGAAGTTACACTTCTGTAATTCGCCAGTCAAGCGCGAAAGAGAAGTTAAAGGGAAGTTTTTTAGCCTGGGGGAAGAAGCAGCCTCTGTCCGGGGAAAATCGCTGCCCCTTCGAGGCCGTTCAGGACCTTGATGTCGTGAACGAACCGTCTGGGATCGTCGTCACCGGCAAACTCTTCTGCCAGAGACCACAGAGTCTGGCCGTTTGATACCACATGCACCTTCGGCTGGCCAGAGTGGGAATTGGGGTCTGCGGCGAACAGCCGGGGAGCCAGAAGGCCCAGGGCAAGGCCAACAATGAGGAAAAGGACCGCGCCCCTGTAGGCCGGTCGCCGGATCCGAGTCCGGGGGGAACGTGTGTTCGGGTTCATGGAGAGATAGTAGAGCGAACAGATGTTCGAAGTCAAGGGTAAAAACGAACAAATGTTTGATCCCAGTGCCTGAGGCTGCTAAGCTGCCCGAACACTTGATCGATTGGAGAGGTTTGCCGTGAACACCGCCGACCTGACTCAACGCCAGCGGGACATTCTGGATTTCATTCTCGAAACAGTGCAGGAGAGGGGATTTCCTCCAGCCGTTAGAGAGATTGGGGAGGCCGTTGGTCTTCACTCCCCTAGCACCGTCCACTCCCACCTTAAGACGCTCGAGCAGCTGGGCTACCTGCGCAGGGACCCTTCGAAGCCGCGAGCAATCGAGGTCAGGTGGGAGAGCGAGGCAGGCAAAATCGAGCGCCAGGCCGTTCGGAACCTGCCCATCTACGGGCAGATCGCCGCCGGTCCAACGTCACTCGCAGAGCAGTCCTACGAAGGCATACTGCCCTACCCCAAGGACCTGATCAGCGACACGCCACACTTCGTCCTGAAGGTAAAGGGAGACAGCATGGTCGACGCAGCCATCGTGGATAGGGATCTTGTCGTTGTCAGAGCGCAGCCGGATGCCAACAACGGGGACATCGTTGTGGCCCAGGTCACGGGTGAGACCGGCGAGGCCGAGGCCACCGTGAAGCGCTTCAAGAAAGAGGCCGGCAAAGTCTGGCTGATTCCTGCAAACCCAAC
>DATLOJ010000153.1:0-4064 GCA_035536315.1 Actinomycetota bacterium
TCCCTGCGAGTCCACGGTGGCCGCGCCAATAGCCTCGTCCACATTGAGCACTCTGGTGCTTCCGGCTTGAACTGCATCTGCATGCAGCGCAATACCAACGGCCGAACCCGAGAAGTCGGCCTCGGCCCACGGAACCTGAGCTAGCGCTCCAGGTGCCAGGGTCAATCCCAATAGAAGGATGCCGGCGACCACTCCAAGCAGTCTTAACGGCTTGCGTGACTTCATTTCTTTAAAGCCCCCTTACAAAAAATTCCGCCTTGACCTGCGCTAATGGCGACAGGTTTTCCACATTATGGCCCTTTTGAACCGCGCACTAACCTATTTAGGACCCCTAACTGTCGCAGACAGTGGTCGGCCTAATCAAGTATGTGAGGCAACTTCACAGGCAAATTTTCCGATAAATCGGGACAAAAAGCCCCGCCCTATTCGGGCTACAGATGCTCCGCAGCGTAACAGACATTCGGCTGCGACCTTTCACGAAAGCGGCCCCCGGCTTCCCGGGGGCCGCTTTCAACTATCCGTTCTTCAGAGCTAACTCGAGTCTTTGCCGATTCTGCTCGGCCTCATCGACCGGGTCAGCATGAATGCTCCTCCGAGAAGGACCACGCCCATCAGTGCGTACAGGTAGGTCTCTGCACCTGTTGCCGGCAAGTTTCCGACCCTCGGCAGCTCGATGGTGGTCTCAGCGCGTACGGGCGATGCGATCCCCGTCCGACCCTGTGCGTCGGCCGTTCCGCAAAGCGCTTCCAGCACAGCATTGTTCGTGAACACGCCGGACGCCGATCTTCGGTCGACCAGGATAGTGATACTTATCGGCTGGGTGAGCGATTTAGGTTGTAAGTCCGGCAAGCTCCACGTCATCACCCGGCTTCCGTCACGGTTCACCGTGTTCGACTCTGCCTCGGGGTTGGAGGAAACAACGGAGTAACGAACGCCTCTCGATACGGTAATGGTGTCGGTCAACCTGACGTTCGTCGCTACGCAGTCGAAGGGGTTCCGCCCAACAATTGTGTAGGTGAACTCCTCACCGGGCACAACCTGGATTGGGTTTGCCTCCTTCGTCACGCCCAGGCCGCAGATGATTCCGCCTGCAGGAACCTGGGCCTTGACCTCCATGTGACCAATCCGAAGGTCCTCGATCTGAAGGCCGGCTGCCGCGATCTCAGTGATTAGCCTGACCACATCAACGGCTCCCGAGACCTCAGTCGGCGTCACGGTTGGCTGGCTGTTGAAGTCCGGAGTGGCACCGGGGGGAGTAGCGATGGCCCGCGGATCCTCTCCGATGGCGATCTGACCGATGGGAAGGTTCTGGGTAAGTCCCGTCGCCCCCACCAGCTGCTGGCTGGTGACTTGCTGAATAACGGCGCCGCTTGCGTCGAGAATCCTGACTACGGGAGTCTGAGGCGAAGCGTCCTTTGGGCCGTAGTGGATATAGGAGCCCTCTACGCCGAGGGCCACCGCCCGAAGCACCCACTCACCCAGGACCTCGATGGTCCTTTGGTTTGCGCCACCCTCGAGGATGGTTATCGGCGCGTAAGTCTGGTGAACCTCTGTCATGAGGCCCCAGTTGTTACCGACCCTGTTACCTGCCTTGTCTATCTGAGGCACCAGGCGAGTCCGCGTCTCGGTCCAGGCCACGTTGCGGTCGGGGTTGGTTGCATCACCCTGAATGACCGGAGAGTCGAGGTCGGGCTGAGTGTTGCCACCGGCGTCCACGAGCTGCAGGTCCGCGGCGTAAGCCCGGCCGAAGCTGATGTCCGAGCCAATGGGACAGTAGTTTTCGTCCCACTGTGCAGCGGCCTGACCTCGAAGAACCGAGGCGTAAACAGCTGGATCGACCTTCTGAGTAAGCACCTCCCTGGTCACCATTGGAGTCGTCGGAGGCGCCGAAGCGTCGGCCCGGGCGTTCAAGACGGTGAGCGACTGGGCAGTGGTTACCGGGGTCGTCTGCACAAGCCCGATCTCGAGGGGCGACCCCCGGCCGAAGCTGTTCTTTTCGGGCAGACTCGGCTGAACAACCACCTGCATTTCGTTCTGCAGTGCAGTGCCGAGGTTTTGCGAGTTCACGGTGGATGCACTGAGGGCCTCGTCGAGGTTCTCGAGTCTGGTGGTGCCGAGCTGAATTGCGTCGGCGTGGAACGTCGAGCCCGTCGAGAAGCCTGAGAAGACCGCCTCCTCCCACGGGACCTGCGCGCTCGCGACCGGTGCCATCAATACAACGAGCGCCAGAGCAAGAAACAAAGCTGCCGAACGTCCGAGGGTGCTGCGGCGCCTTATTTCTAGGCGCTTTTCCGTCTTAGACACTATGTGCCCCCTTCTTCCTTTTGTCGAGATCTCTATGTTCCGAATGCATCAAACAAATAAAAGGCTGCCAATGCAAGCAGCCAACCTCTTGCTCTTCCCCCTACATACAACTCAATAAACCGAAACGCCACACGGCTCGGCCGAATATCGCCCCAATTGTGCGTCGTTTATGTCCGTGTTATGGGCGAATGCCCGAAAATACGTCCATCCTTTTCACCGAGAGCGGAGGGCCGGGGACTCGAACCCCGAAGACCTTGCGGTCGGCGGTTTTCAAGACCGCTGCGATGCCGGTTACGCGAGCCCTCCACTATCAAGTGTAAGGCTGTCAGCGTAGCCGCTATCTAGGCTGGGCGCTTGATCTCATCGAAACCTGCAAACGGCCTCAGGGCGTCGGGAATGGTGACCGAACCATCGGCATTCTGATGATTCTCGAGAAGTGCGACCAACGTCCGGCCCACTGCGAGCGCGGTTCCGTTCAAGGTATGCACCAGCTCGTTGCCGCGTTCGCCCTTTGTCCTTATCGACAGGCGCCGCGCCTGGTAATCGATGTCGTTCGAGCATGAAGTGATTTCGAGCCAGCGCTGTGATCCCGGGATCCAGGCTTCGATATCGAACTTGCGATAGTTCGGTGCGGCCAGGTCGCCGGCACAAATCTCCACTACCCGATACGGAATCTCGAGGTGCCCGAAGAGCTCCTCCTCGATGGACACAAGGAGCGCGTGCTCACTCTCCGAGTCAGCGGCTTTGCAGAACGAAAACATCTCGACCTTGTCGAACTGATGGAGCCGAATGATCCCGCGGGTGTCCTTGCCATATGAACCCGCTTCTCTGCGAAAGCACGAAGAGAACCCCGCGTAGCGCGCGGGAAGAAGCGTTGGGTCGAGAACCTCCCCCGAGTGCATCGAAGCGATGGGAACTTCTGAGGTGCCGACAAGGTAGAGGTCGTCGAGGGACGTTTTGTAAACCTCGGCCTCGTCGGTTGGAAAGAACCCGGTGCCGGTCATGGCCTCTTCCCTGACGAGCACAGGCGGAACAACTGGGACGAAGTTGTCCTGAGCAAGCCTGGACCATGCAAAGCTCACAAACGCCATCTCGAGAAGCGCCGCTTCCTGCTTTAGAAAAGCGAACCGGGCCCCCGAAACCTTCGCCGCGCGCTGCACATCGATCACACCCAGACCCTCGCCAAGAGCCAGATGGTCCAAAGGCGTGAAGCCCAGATCGCGTGGGGTTCCAACTTCCTTTACGACTCTGTTCGACTCGTCGCCCTGCCCGGGGGGAGCGTCCGGATGCACAAGGTTGGGAAGTGCCAACGCGAGCTCATCGAGCTCGCCTTTGACCGTGCGAAGTTGCTGCTCGAGCTCCTTGACCCCTTCGGAGATCTCTTTTGAAGCCTCGATGGCGCGCTTGCGCTCTTCGTCCTGAGTCGCAGCCACCTTCTGGGTGGCCGCGTTCTGCTCGGCTCGGAGGCCCTCGACCCGCCCGAGGAGCCTTCGGTGCTCCTCTTCCTTTGTGAGCACGGAACCCAAGTCGCCTTCGAACCCGCGCAGCGAGTAGGCGTCCCTGACCTTCTCCGGATCAGTCCGGAGCAGTTTGAGATCTATCAACTGGTTAGTGGGGGCCCACTGCTCAGCGCCTGGCTTTTTGGGCCAGGCCGAGGCTGTCCGAAATCGCCTGCTGCTCTTCCTTGGACAGGTTGTGCTCCGACGAGCCTCCGGTGACTTCCTTCGCGTAGACCCTGGATTCGGTTCTTCCGTATATAG
>DATLOJ010000154.1:0-11912 GCA_035536315.1 Actinomycetota bacterium
GGATTCCCCGGTGACGCCGTCACCGGTCCGTGGGACTCAGCCGGGAAGACCTGGGGAGACGACGCAACTCGATTCCATGAGGAGTTCTCACACGCGCTTTGCGTCCTGGTTTGTGTGGACGATGAAGAGCACCCGGATAACAGGGTAGCCCTCGACCCCGACTACGGACCGGATGAGAACGGAAGGGTCCCCCTCGTCAGTTACCGGGGAACCGCTGAATCGGTGAGAAGACGCGAGTGGCTCTCCGTGAAAGCGGCCGAGATTCTGCGCGCGGCCGGAGCCCGGCACATCCATCGCAGCGACCTCGATGTCTACGTCTCACATCCGATGGGAACCATGCGCATGGGCGGCGACCCGCGTACATCGATGGTGAATGAACGGGGCGAGGCTCATGAGGTTCCGGGCCTGTTCATTGCCGACAACTCGGTGTTCCCGAACGGGCTGGGGGGGCCGAATCCGACTCTTACTTGTCAGGCCCTCGCAACGCGTACTGCCGACGCCGTTGCCGCGAGATACGTCTAACCAGGCGCAAGACCTGGGGGGACTACCTGACCGTGATGCCTGCTTTTCTCATGTGGCTCTTCACCTCAGAGATCCCGAGCTCTCCAAAATGAAATAAGGACGCCGCCAGCACTGCGTCCGCGCATCCGTCGTTGACCGCCTCCGCGAAGTGCTCCCTCGTTCCGGCCCCCCCTGATGCGATAACGGGAACGTTGACGTTCGACGTAACCGCTCGTAGCAGCTCTATCTCGTAGCCATCCTTGGTGCCGTCGCGGTCCATCGACGTCAATAGAATCTCTCCGGCCCCCAGCTCCTCACCGAGAGCGGCCCATTCGACTGCATCCTTTGCGGCGGCTGTTCTTCCGCCGTGGGTGTACACCTCCCACCCGCTTCCGGTCTTCTTCGCATCGATGGCCAGAACCACACACTGCGCGCCGAAACTATCGGCCGCCCTTTTCAGCAGGTCAGGGTCGTTTAGGGCCGCAGTATTTATCGCCACTTTGTCCGCGCCGGCCCTGAGCAAGCGGTTCATGTCGTCCACGGTCCGCACGCCCCCACCAACGGTCAAGGGAATGAACACGGTCTCTGCTGTCAAGCGAACAGCGTCCAGCAAGGTGTCACGGTCTTCGTGCGAGGCCGCGATATCCAGGAAGACCAGCTCGTCCGCACCCTCGGCGTCGTAGCGAGCGGCAAGAGCTGCGGGATCACCGGCGTCCACGATGTCGGTGAACTTCACTCCCTTCACAACCCGGCCCCCTTCCACATCGAGGCAGGGGATCACCCTCGTCGCAAGCATTCGGAATTAGCCCGCGGCCAGCTTGGCCTCTTCGAGAGTGAGTGCGCCAGAGTAAAGGGCTTTGCCGACAATGACTCCTTCGAGGCCCTTGGACTGAAGCCTCGCCAGCGACCTTATGTCGTGGTCGCTCGAGACCCCACCCGAGGCAATCAAGGGAGCACCGACAGCGTCCAGAACTTCCTCTATTGCGTCGATGTTGGGGCCGAGAAGCGTGCCGTCCCGCTCGATGTCGGTGAACATGATCCGTCCGGCCCCCGATTCCGAGATCGACTTCAGTGTGTCTACCGTTGTGATGCCGGAACTCTCCTGCCACCCCTCGATCCTTACGCGACCGCGCCGCGCATCGACCGCTGCAACAAGTCGATCTCCGAACTTCGCCACAGCTTCGGTCAGGAACTCTTTGTCCAGCGACTTCGTTCCGATGACGACCCTCGCTGCCCCGGCGTCGAGCCAGTGACCGATTGCCTCAATGGTCCTGATGCCTCCGCCCACCTGAACCGGGATGTTCGTCTGGGCGAGGATTTGTTCCACGGCGCGCGAGTTCGCCTGGGCACCTTTGGTCGCACCGTCGAGATCCACAACGTGAAGCCACTCGGCCCCCTCACGCTCCCAACGCAGTGCCGCCTCAACCGGGTTGTCTCCGTAAACCGTGCGCTCTTTGAGCTCTCCCTGGCGAAGACGGACCACCTGATCCTCGACGATGTCGACTGCAACAAGAATCTGCACCTTGCTATTGAACCTTTTCCAAAACTTGAGCGAGGAGCTCGATGCCGTCGTCGCCCGACTTCTCGGGATGAAACTGCACGCCGATCACGTTGCCTGCCTCGAGCCCAGAGACGAACTCTTCTCCATGCTCGGTAGTCGCCGTCGTCAGCCCCTCCTGATCGGCGGGCACGCACACATACGAGTGGTCGAAATAGAACCTCTTTCCGCTGAACGGTTGGAACAGGCCCGTTTCCGCCTGGATCGTGTTCCATCCCATGTGCGGGACCTTGACATCGCCCTGTATCTGACGCACCTCGCCCTTCAAGATGTCGAGACCTTTCGACCCCCCTTCTTCTGAGCTTTCGAAGAGAAGCTGCATCCCAAGACAGATTCCGAGAACCAAGCCGCCCGACCTGGCCCAGCCCCATACTGGATCGATCAGCCCCAGCTCCTCGAGGTGTCCGATGCCCGCCTTGAAGTTGCCCACACCCGGAAGGACCAGCAGGTCTCCCGAGGCGATCTCACCCGGGTTGTTCGTAATCGATGGTCTGGCCCCCGCGCGTTCGAGGGCCTTGGCGACACTGGCAAGGTTGCCCATCTTGTAATCGACGATCACTGCTCTCGCACCGACTGGAGACATTTACAAAACCCCCTTCGTAGACGGCAGCACGCCGGCCCGTCGGGAGTCGATCTCTGTCGCGGACTTAAGCGCCTGGGCAAAACTCTTGAACACAGCCTCCACGATGTGGTGGGAGTTACGACCGTCGAGCAGGCTCATGTGCAAAGTCATCGCGGATGATCGCGTTAGCGCGACGAAGAACTCTTCCGTGAGGTCGGGATCGTAGTTTCCAATCGCCTCGGCAGGAACCTCGACCTTGAAGGCGAGAAACGGCCTCCCCGAAAGATCCACGGCGACCTGAACCAGGGCCTCCTCCATAGGCACAATGCTCCAGCCGTACCTTCTGACTCCGTGCTTGTTTCCAAGCGCCTGGGTCAGAGCCGTTCCGAGAACAATCCCAACGTCCTCGACTGTGTGGTGTGAATCGATTTGCAGGTCCCCCTCGGCCGCGATGTCGAGGTCAAACCCCGCGTGCTTCCCCAGCTGTTCGAGCATGTGGTCGAAAAATGGGACGCCGGTCGAAATGTTCGTCGCCCCCGAGCCGTCCAGGTCGAGTCTCACTTTCACCGAGGTCTCGTTGGTTGTTCTTTCCCCTTCGGCAACCCTGCTCACGTGGCCAGCGCCTCTGCCAGAGCCTCTAAAAACTTTTCGTCCTGCTCAGGTGTGCCCACCGACACTCGAAGACAATCTTGACAGCCCGGCACGTCCGAGAAGTCCCTGATCAAGACGCCCTTTTCGAGCAGCGCCTTCCACACCTCGGTCCCCGGTTTTTCGAGACACCTGAAAAGCACAAAGTTGGCAAGTGAAGGAATTGCCGCCACTCCCCTGGTCGTAGAGAGCTCGCGGTAGAGGCGATCTCTTTCATGCTTGATGGTCTCGACCGTGCTCAGGAGCTCGTCGCCCATTCCAAGTGCCGTGAGAGCAGCGGCTTGGCTGAGGCTCGAAAGGTGGTAAGGAAGTCTCACCTTCATTACCTCCTCGATCACCCACGGCTGCGCGACCAGGTAGCCGAGACGCGCTCCCGCGAGTCTCCATGCCTTAGAGAAGCTGCGGGTTACTACAAGGTTGTCGAACTCCTCCATCAACCGGACGAAACTGCCCTCGCCAAACTCAACGTAAGCCTCATCGAGGATCACAAGCCCCGGCGCCCGCTCGCAAAAGACACGCAGCTCGTCCTCTGTAATCCCGGTGCCGGTTGGGTTGTTGGGCGCGCATATGAGGACGATGTCCGGCTTCTGGACGTCTATCGCGTCGGAACAAGCGTTTATCTCCAGCGAGTAGTCCGGGTTTCGTCTGCCGCGCAGATGCCGAGTGCCTGTGATCCTGACGATGTGCGAATGCATGCTGTAGCTCGGCTCGAGTGTCATTGCTTTGCGCTCCACCCCGCCGAACGCGAGCAGCAGCTGAAGAAAGATCTCGTTCGAGCCGTTGGCGAGCCAAACTCTCTCGGTCAGCGTGCCAGTCCTTGCTGCTACGGCCTCCCTTGCCTCGTTGAACTCCCGCAAGGGGTAGCGGTTGAGCTGAAGTTTCGACAGCCGCACGGCCAGCTCCTCGAAGAACTGGGGAGGTGGCGGGTAGGGGCTCTCGTTCGTGTTCAGTTTGATTGCCGCTTCCATCTGCGGCGCCATGTACGGCTGGACATCGGCGAGATCGGACCGGCCCCCCAGTCTGACTCGAAGCTCTGAGTCGCTCATCGCTTGTCCTCCAGCCTGGCCTTTACGGCGCGTGCGTGGTTGAGCAGACCCTCCGCGGAGGAAAGCGCCTCGATATCCGGCAGCATTTCGGCAATCGACTCGCGGGAATGCTGCAAGAAGTAGCTCATTTTTTGGAACGTCGACGCTCGCAGTCCGGACGACCAGCGAGCGGTCCCACCGGTCGGAAGGACGTGGTTAGTGCCGGCAACATAGTCGCCAATCGGGACCGCAGAGTAAGAACCCAAGAATACGGCGCCTGCATTTTGGAACAACGGCAGGGACTCTTCGGCGTTATCGATGAGCAGCTCGAGGTGCTCGGGGCCGAACGCGTTGACCGCGTCGGCAGCCTGCTGAAGGTCGTTCGTCAGTACGAGGACACCTCCTTCTTGAAGAGCGCTCGACAGATGTGAGGGGGTGTCAATGTCCGTCAGAATCTTTTCGACCGCCTTGCGCACGTCCTCGAGAAGGTGCTCGTCCCACGAGCAAACAACGAATGCTCCACCGGGGCCATGCTCTGCTTGCGCTATGAGATCCCACGCAATGACCACAGGATCAGCCAGATGGTCGGCGACGACGGCTATCTCACTGGGGCCGGCGATCGTGTCGATCCCGACCGTTCCTGCAAGCTCCCTCTTCGCCAGAGCCACATAGATATTGCCCGGACCCACGACGACGTCCACTTTCCGAATCTGGTGGGTACCAATGGCAAGTGCTGCGATCGCTTGCGCGCCTCCAACTGAGTAGACCTCGGTTGTGCCTGCAATCGCGGCTGCCGCAAGGGTCACCTCGTTCACCGATCCATCGGCAGCCGGAGGAACACAGAGCACGAGTTCTTCAACTCCAGCGGCTATCGCGGGGACGCAGCACATCAAAACGGTCGACGGATAGGACGCCATGCCTCCGGGAACATACGCCCCCGCGCGCGCTACGGGCGTCACGGTCTCGCCGACTATCCCTCCCCCAAGCTCCATTCGCCATGACTCGATCAGCTGTTTCTCGGCGACTGCACGAATTCGTGATGCCGCGTTCTCGAGAGCAGTTCGGAGCGCGGGCGAAATCTTTCCGAGCGCCATATCCAGCTGATTCTGCGGCACGAGGAAGGTGTCGACGTCCGCCCCGTCGAACCGCCTGGTCAGCTCAGAAAGGGCCTCGTCGCCATCCGACCGAACCCTTTCGATGATCGCCGTGACTTCCTCGAAAGGGGCGGCGGCCGCGTCGCGACGAGGTATGAGCGATTGACGCGAGCGGCGTAGGTCCAGGAACTGCATTTCAGCCAGTCTAAGGGCTGAGGTTTCACGGGCTCAGCGAACGGCAACCTCCGGGTCCCACTCTTCCTCGATCACCTGCGTCTCTTCGAGGGGTCCAATCCGGGTTGCTTGCATCGACCACCAGATCCACAGAAGCAGTACGACGAGCATTACGGGAAGGAAGACGGTGGGCAGGTCGATGATCCAGTGGGAAGCGGGCACCGTTCCGGAAACGATATCGCCGATGTGTACAGCGGCATGCGTTCCATAACCGACCAGAGTCACAAGCAGGGCGATGCCTCCGAGGCGAGCGGGGTTTGTGAATGCGAGGAGAAGGAGCAGTCCGCCGGCCGCATACCAACCGCCGAGGTCCCGAATGAAGTGAGGGTTGAAGGCTCCAAAGTCTTCGATGGCGCCGGGGAAAACTGCCCGCCATCCCGCGGGGTCGATCAGCATCCAGATTCCGAGGGCAAGGCTCGTCATTCCGCCCGCGCCGAAGCCGACCCTCAGCAGCTTGAGAAGAATGGGCTGAGCATCAGCAACCTGGCGGTGCACGACAGTCTCCACCTAGAAGAGTCTAGATTCCGGACCCCTGCCATTCAGGGATTTGAGCGAAACCCCTCACGCTCAAAGTCGCGGTTGCAGCTCTTGCATACGACGCTATCCATCACAACGACAAGCCGGGTGCTGCCGCAGTCCGGACATGTGTCTGAGCGCGACGCCCACTCTTCGTCGGTCGCTTGGCAGTCCGGGCATATGAGTACTTGCTCTCCGGCAATTACGAGCCGGGCCCAGTTCGACGCGCCCTTGACCGGATCGGTCTGCCTTTTCTGGCAGTTCATGCATGGCACAGCGGTAAGTTACATCGCGTCCAGGAGCGCTCCGGCCCCGAAGGCAGCTTTTATCTCTGCGAACAACCCGTTTCGCAGCTCAACCGAGAAGCCCGTCCCAAGCTTCAGGACCGTTTCTTGCCTCTTTCTGTTCAACAGGTACAGGAGCACGGGAGAGGGGCCCGGGTGTGAGGACAGGATCATCTTCAGCTCCTCGACCCTGTCGGGAGTGCAGACGTGGGCCGGCATTCTGAGCCGGAGCGGGGTTGAACCCTGGGAGAGATCGGGGGCCTTCACCTTTTGAGCCACGAGCTTGTACGACTCGTCGCGCACTTCCACTCTTCCTTTGATGATGACGATCTGATCGTTGGCCAGAAGAGCGGGGCCGGTCTCCTGGGCGGTCTGTGGCCACACGATCACCTCGATGTCACCCTTCATATCCTCGAGATAACCCTGGTACCAGAAGTCGCCCTTTTTGGTGAGCTTCTTGACCATCCGGGTCAAGATCCCACCCACGGTTTTGACCGTCCCATCCGGCGATTCGTAAAGATCGGGGATCTCAGCTTCTGCCTGATAACGAAGTGCCGACTCCACCGCCGCCAAAGGATGATCCGAAACATAGAAGCCGAGCATTTCCTTTTCCGAAGAGAGAAGGAGAGCCTTGGCAATCTCGATTCCGTCGAGCGCGGACTGGAATGAGTCCTTGATCTCGATCTTCGGCTGTCCGTTGTCTCCTCCGGCAAAGAGCGAGAACTGTCCTGCATCCTCGGACCTGCGTTCACTTATTACCGTCTCTACCAGCCGCCCCGCCTGCTCCGAGAGCGACAGCCCCCCATCCCCGTTCGCAGATGGGGCCAGCAAAGCGCTTCGGTCCACGCTGAGCGAATCGAAGGCTCCTGCTTTGCCCAGACTTTCGATGACCTTCTTGTTCAGGCAGCTCGGGTCGACTTTTCTACAAAAGTCGTTGAACCCGGTGTAATCACCCAGCTTCTTGCGCGCCTTGATGACTCTGTCTGCGACTTGCTCCCCCACGTTTCTTACAGCTGAGAGGCCAAACAGAACTTCGTCTCCTCGGGCGGTGAAGTCCATGTCCGACTCGTTCACGTTCGGGGGCAGGACCCTTATCCCCATCGCTCTGCACTCCGCCAGGTAGACCGGCATCTTGTCGGTCCTGTCCTTTGCCGACGTCAGAAGCGCCGCCATGTACTCGACCGGATAGTTGGTCTTGAGCCATGCCGTTTGATAAGTGATCAAGCCATAGCCGTTCGCGTGGGCGCGGTTGAACGAGTAACCCGCGAAGGGTTTGATTAGGTCCCAAAGCTCTTCGGACTCCTTGGCGGTGAGTCCGGAAGCGGCGCAGCCCTCGTGGAACCGCTCTTTCCACTTGACCAGCTCGGCACTCTTCTTTTTAGCAATCGCTTCACGGACGAAGTCAGACTCTGAAGGCGTGAACCCGGCAACCTTCTGGAGCATCAACATCACCTGCTCCTGGTAGACGATTACTCCGTAGGTGTCCTCCAGGACTGGTGCCAGTAGCGGGTGGAAGTACGAGACCGCGGATGAGTCGTGCTTCCCCTTCACATAACGCGGAATCTCGTCCATGGGGCCGGGCCGGTAGAGCGCGATCAGCGCCGAGATCTCTTCGAAGCGGTCGGGCCGCAGCTGGCGGAGAAGGCGCGTCATCCCGGGAGACTCCATTTGGAATATCCCGGCCGTCCTTGCCTGCTGAAGCACTCCGAACGTCTTGACATCGTCGAGAGGAATGTTGTCGATATCGACAGTCGTTTCGCGGTTTCTCGTGATCTGCTCGAGCGCGTCGCCAATGACACTGAGGTTGCGAAGGCCAAGAAAGTCCATCTTCAAAAGGCCGATGGCATCGATGGCCTTCATCTCATATTGAGTGACGATCTCGCCGCCGGTCTTTTGGACGGGGATGTAGTTGGTGAGGGGTTCCTTCCCGATAACGACGCCGGCTGCGTGAACGGAATGCTGCCTGCGAAGACCCTCGAGCTTGCGGGCTGTATCGATTACCTGGCGTGAGACCTCATCGCCTTCGTACGCTCCCCGTAGCTCGTTTGCGTTCGAGAACGCCTGGTTGTTGCCTGCGTTATCCGGCCACTCGTACGCTTTGTCGAAACAAGCGGCAAACGGCGCTTCCTTGCCAAGGATGTTCGGCGGGTACATCTTCGCCAGCTTGTCCCCAACCGCGTAGGGGTGACCCAGCACACGCGCCGCATCACGCAGAGCGGCTTTGGCCTTGATGGTGGAGAAGGTAATTATCTGAGCGACGTGGTCCTCGCCGTACTTTTCCGAGACGTACTTGATCACCTCGTTGCGTCGCCGCTCGTCGAAGTCGATGTCGATATCCGGCATCGTCTTGCGGGCGGGGTTGAGAAAGCGTTCGAATCCGATTTTCCAGCGAATGGGGTCCAGGTCTGTGATCCCCAGTGCGTAGGCGACGACGGAGCTTCCCACCGACCCTCTTCCAGGCCCCACTCTTATCTTGTTGCGTTTCGCCCATTGAACGAAGTCGGCCACGATCAGGAAGTAGCCTGAGAAGCCCATCTCTTCGATGACTTTTAGCTCCACCCTGCAGCGGTGGTCGATCTCTTCGGTGACCGCGTCGTATCGGCGGCGAATGCCCTCTTCTGCCAAATGCGTTAGGTGCGACTGGAGAGTCTCGCCGGGAGGGACCTCGAAGTCCGGCATCAGGTTCTTGCCGAGTTCGATCTCGAGGTCGCACATCTCCGCTACGCCGATGGTGTTCTCGATCGCATCCGGATACTCGGGGAACATTGCTGCCATCTCGTCCCTCGACTTCAAATAGAACTGGTCGGTGTCGAACTTCATCCGGTTGGTATCCGCCAGCTCCTTGCCCGTTTGGATGCACAGGAGGATGTCGTGCGCTTCGGCGTCCTCCTTGCAGGTGTAGTGAGAGTCGTTGGTTGCCACCAGTGGGATGCCGAGCTTCTTCCCAAGCTCGGAGATCGCCTTGTTCAACGGCGGCTGCTCCTTTAGCCCCTGGTTCTGAATCTCCAGGAAATACCTGTCGCCGAACATCTCTTTGTACTGGCGCGCGACCCGCTCACTTTGTTCCAGCTTCCCCGAGACGAGGTTGCGGGCGAGCTCTCCCGACAGGCATCCCGACAGCGCAATTACTCCCTCGCAGTATTGGTCGAGGATCTCTTTGTCGAGACGGGGCCGCGACGGCCTCCCCCCGTAACCCTCGAGGAACCCAAGCGACGAGAGCTTGATCAGGTTGTGGTAGCCCACAGAGGAGGCAGCGATGAGGGTCAGGTGATAGTTCGAGTCCTCGCCCACAGCAGCTTTGTCGAACCTGGCGTTGGGGGCCACGTACCCCTCCATCCCCACCAGAGGCTTTACGCCTGCTGCTTTGCCCTCCATATAAAAGGGGATTGCTCCGTACATGACGCCGTGATCGGTGAGCGCAACAGCCGGCATGCCGAGGTCCTTGGCACGCGTGAACATCTCTTTGATCCGGCTCGCGCCATCCAGCATCGAGTACTCGGAGTGAGAATGCAGATGGACGAAGCTCAAGCTTTACTCCGGACTCGCCTGGACGAAAGGTGGGGAAGAATTACACCCTTGTAACTAGCTCATATTAACCGCGTGGAGAGCCTGGAGGGAAGTGTGCGGAGCAAATCTTAGGGGAAAACCCCCGTACTACGTGTCCTCTCCCGTGCGTCACCAGCTTTCCCAGGCTCCAGGCAGATTCTGAGAGCCAGCAGAGCAAGGCCCACCGGCACCAGGAGAATCCCCAAGCTGAAGAAGGCGACGATGCCAGTGACGATCGCCAGCGCAGCTCCAACGCTCAGTAGCATCCTGAACGCAGTTCCGCTCATGTGTCCTCGGGCAGGATGCCTGGAAAGAAGTGGGTTGTGGGCGTCGCCGCCGGGTCCGCGGGGATGTCTACAAGTCTGACTCCAGGGGCCGCCGCCACCTTTACCAGGTTCGCATTCGTCCCCTGGATCACCAGAGCGAACACGATCGGGGGGTCGCTCTTCAGTAGCTGAATGGCCTGCCTTCTGGACCTGGCATCTTCCTGATACACGGCCTTGTATTCAGGGTCCTGGGTGTCTTTGAGGATCTGCTCCAACTCCTCGACTTCTTTCGTGAGAACCGTTATTCGGTCCTCGCCCGTCGCGTCGACCACGGCCTCCTCGATCGTTCTGCCTTTTAGCTCGACCGTCTCGGCAAAGAAGCCCGGCAGCGGGATTCGCATGTGCAGGTGCGTCGCTTCCGTGTTGAACGCTCCGGCCACCTCAGCCGCCTCGGCCCCCTTCTTATATGCGTCGAAGCTCACCACTGCATACGAATTTTCCCTTGGCTCCTTCGACCCCTTCTCTGCGAGCGCGGCCTTCTTCGTTTCGATGTAGGCCGGGATGCTCTCCCCCGAGGCAGGGCCCAAGGCCCTCGGCTGTTCGAGGGATGGGTTGCCGCGCGACTGGGGACCGGCGACGGTGTCGTCATTGCTGAAGATGTCGGTGAAGACGCTCAGAACACCCAGGACGAACAGGATGAGCCCGATCCCGAACATCACCGACTCGGGATGTCTCCTGATGAAACGCACCAGGCGTTCGCGAGGGGTTCTGAGGGAAGCCGGAGTCCGGTCGTCGCTCATTGGCCCAACCTTTGTGCCGAAGTCAGCACTTCAGCCAGGTCGTCAGGCAGTGGCTCGGTGAGCGCGATAGAGGAACCGCTCACGGGATGGGCCAGCTCCAGCTCCGCTGCGTGCAGGAACATTCGCCGCAGGCCGAGAGACTTCGCCTTGCTCATCGTTCCCGGACCGTACGTCTGATCTCCTATGACCGGGTGCCCGAAATGGGCCAGATGCACGCGGATCTGGTGAGTCCTGCCGGTATGCAAAGTTGCCTTTAGATAGCTCATGTCGCCGAACGTCTCCAAAACTTCGACATCCGTCACGGCATCCCTTCCACCAGCGAGCACCTCCATTTTCTTCGGGTCTCTCACCGCCCGGCCCACCGGCGCCTCGAGCCGGGTACGGCCCGCTCCGAATTGTCCGTCGGCAAGAACAAGGTAGCGCCTGCGAATGTTTCTTAATTTCATGTCCTCGGCAAGACGGTTGTACGCGTCATTCGTTCGCGCAAAGACGAGGAGACCGGACGTGTCCTTGTCCAGGCGGTGGATGACTCCCGGCCGGTCAGAGCTCGGCAAAGAGGACAATGTGAATTCTTCTTCGAGAGCCTCTACGAGAGTCTTGCCCTTTACACCGGGGGCCGGGTGAACGACGACCCCTGCTGGCTTTGCCACGACGATCACGTAGTCGTCGGCAAAACGCACGTCGTAGCCGACAACGCGATCCTCTACTTCCGCTTGCTCCAGCTCCAGCATTTTCACAACATCACCTTTTCTGACCCTGTATGACTTCGTCGCTGCTGCGCCTTCGATCGTTACAGCTCCCTGCTTGAACCTGCGGTGAATCTCCGAGCGGTTCAGTCCCGATGCTTCAGAGAGCCATGCATCCAGCCTGGCCCCCTC
>DATLOJ010000155.1:0-11190 GCA_035536315.1 Actinomycetota bacterium
CGGCTCTCAACTGGGGCATCTACGGGCGTAGCCTGATTTCAAATCTCGGTCCGGGGTTTGCCACAGGCGGGCTCCTCGGTCCCAGCCCGTCTAATTTTTCCCCCGGCGCTCGTCGGGCGCCTGCCTCCGGGGTTAGCCCTCTAGTCGACGCCTCATCCCGGGCCAAGGGCAGTCCCGGGTGAAACGCCCGTCTACCTAGAGACGGGAACTCGCATTAAGCTGCGACGTTTCAGTTTAAGTTCCAGACTTTTTAACGAGGATCCTGGACCTCGGCCCGCTTCCACCAGACAAGACCACCGGCCTCGAAACCGATCGCCCCCATATGGGGATAAGCAGATCAAGTGTACCTGAGGTGCGTGGGAGAGGCCTTAGCGTCGCCGCTTGTCCGCCAGCGCGCGATCGACCTGCCGGGCGTGATCGCGGGTCTTTAGATCCTGCCTCTTGTCGAACAGCTTCTTGCCTCGCCCGAGGCCAAGCTCAAGCTTTGCCAGCCCGTGGGTGAAATAGCACTTGAGTGGGACAAGCGTCAGACCCTTCTCGGCGGTCTTCGCAGAGAGCCGCCGAATCTCTTCCTTCTTCAGCAACAGCTTCCTGGGCCTCGTTGGCTCGTGCTGGCTGTATCCGGCCTGCGCGTACTGCGGGATGTGCATCCCCTGCAGAAAGATCTCGCCGTCGCGCACAACCGCGTACGCCTCTCTTAGCGATGCCCTGCCCTGCCTGAGCGACTTCACCTCGCTGCCGGTCAGGACCATTCCGGCCTCGAACGTCTCGATGATTTCGTAACTCCGCCGCGCGTTCGGGTTGGTAGCTGCAGCGTCGGACGATGACTTGCCCTTCTTCTTCGAAGACATCGAAGGCCTTAGCCGACCGCGCTTGGGGCTTGAACCAGTATTCCCTTAAGCACCTCTTGAGCCCGCGCGATCTGGCTCTGCCTGCCGGCTACATTGACGTCGGGGATCACTCCGTTCTCGCCGATCGAACGCCCGGATGGGGTGAAGTACGACGCGATCGTCAGCTTCACTGCGGAACCGTCGGAAAGGCGATACGTCTGCTGGATGACTCCCTTGCCATATGTCTCCGTACCGACGATCACACCGCGGCCGCGATCCTGGATCGCACCGGCGACGATCTCCGATGCGCTCGCAGAGCCTTCGTCGACAAGGACCACCAGAGGCAGGTTGGATTCCGGCTTGCCCCTGGCCTCGTACGGAATCTTGGGCCCGAAGCGGGCCTGAGAGGTAACAACGAGTCCCCCATCCAGGAAGACCGATGCAACCTCGACCGCCTCGTAGAAATCGCCGCCGGGGTTGCCGCGAAGGTCCAGGATGAAACCTTGAGCCCCCTCGGCAGTCAAAGTACGCACGGCTTCACGAACCGTTCCTCCAACTCCCCTCGTGAATGAGATCAGCTCGACCATGCCCATCTTTTGTTTCGGCACCATCTTCGATGTGACAGACGGAAGATCGAACGGTTCCCTCACCAGGCCGATCTCCAAGGGTCCTTGGCCCTCTCTCTCGAGTCGGATCTTCACCTGCGATCCACCCGGCCCCCGAAGTCTCGAAACAACCTGGTCGAGGGAAAGGTTGTCGAGAGGCCTCGAGTTGATGTGGGTCAGGACGTCTGCTTGCAGTATTCCTGCGCGGTGAGCGGGAGTGTTCTCCAAGACGCTGATCACATTGACGAGTTTGCCGTCTTGCTTGAGAAGAAGACCGATGCCCGAGAAGTGTCCCGACAGAACGTCGTCTGCCTGCTGGAATGCGACGGGGTCGAGATATGCGGCGTAGGGATCGTCAATGGATTGGAGCATTCCTCTGACGGCGCCCTGTACAAGCGCTTTTCGGTCGGCCTCATGCAGGCCGTAGGTTCGTATCGCGTCCTCGGCCTCCTGGATGAGCGCGTAGTCGCGGGAGCCCGGCATCGGAGCGGAGCGGCCCGCGGCGAAGCCGAATAGAAACGCCGCGGCAAGAAGGCCGACGGCAGAAAAGAACGCAAAGACTTTGCCCGACTTATTAGTAAACATTTTGGTGCTCTACAGATTAGTCGAGGACTTCAGAAGGCTCTCCGACACCCGCTCGGCCGCGCTTCGCGCCCGGGCAGCTTGCTCTTTGGTTGCAACGGACCCCGCGTAAAGGTGCGACTCGAGAGTGCTCACCACTACGGAGAGGTCGGCCTCCGACTCCGACAACAGCCGCCTCAGTGAGGCTGCGTACTCCCTTGGCGTCGCAGACGGGGCCCGAGGCATGCCGGCGTCCCGCCCTGCGGCTTCCACAACACCAAATGCGCCTGCCAGCGCTTCGCCGGGCGGGGCGCGGTCGAACATCCTCAGCCTCCTTCGCCTCAGGAATGCGGTGATTCTCGGACGCATGAGTGCGGCCCCACCGATGGCGGCAGCCACCGCCAGCAAGATGACAGCCGCAACTTCTCCGTTTGATGCGACGGCCCGGAGAGCAGCCTGCAAGCCTCTTCCTGCTGCCGCCCCCATGCCATCGGGAACCGCGCGCCCAATTGCGGCGGTAATGGTCTTCAGCAGCTCGAGTCCTGGAGATGACTCTGCATTTGACGACGCCGCCGGAACTTCGTGGGTGGGATCGAACTCGACCCAGCCCACGCCGGGAAAGAAGACCTCCACCCAGGAGTGCGCGTCACTCTGCCTCACATCGAAGAACCCGGACAAAACGTTGCGGTCTCCCGGTGCATAGCCGGTAGCCAGTCGTGTCGGAACGCCGGCCGCTCGCAACATAAGAGCCATTGAAGATGCGATTTGCTCGCAATAGCCTCGCCGATCCTCGAAGAGAAATTGGTCGACGGCATCTGTTCCTTTCGGCTGCGCTGGAATGTCAATCTCGTACTCGGTGTTCTGGGCAAGCCAGCGTTCGATGGCAAGCGCCTTACCCAGAACGGTCTCTTCAGCACCGGTGATCTCCAACGCGAGGTCCTTCACGCGCTTGGGAAGGCCCTGAGGCAGCTGCGTGTAACGGCGATGAAACTCTTCTCGCAAAAGCTGTCCGCCGATGCGAACCCTTCCTTCGGGAAGTGCCCCCTCGCCGCCGGGAGCCACCGTCGCTTGCGACAGGGATTCCCTTGTATAGATGGGCACGCGCGAAACAACGCTATAGACGGATTCCGGCTCGAGCAGCACCGGCGAGCGCAACCCAAGATGGTCCGACACTTCAATACGCGTCGTCGGAAACCAAACCTCCACCGGGTTGTAAGCAGCGAAGATGATGTTCGGTTGCTGCGCCACGACGTAAAAAGTCTGCACCAGCGGAACCGTCTCCGCGGACGTTGGCTCCGCACTCAGATGAACAGGCGGCCCGATCAGCGGCCTCATCCGCTCGGTCGAATCGGTCCACGAGCTCTTGTCGTAGGTGTCGAACACCGCGCCGCGCCAGAAAGCCGACCTTGTTGCCCTAACCCTCATGACAAGATCGTCTGAAAGCTTCCCCCTGGCCCGAAGGTCCATGAAGTTTCCGAATCCGAAGTAGGCGCCGCCTTGCGGGTTGACCGGCTCGTCTCCCGGCCCGCTTTGGTTCGGAAGGCCGGGGTTCACTATTCCGGCCCCTGAAGGAAGCGGAAGAAAGTTCGGAATGCGAAAAGGCACGGAGGTGAACCTGGAGTTGTTACTGCGCGGCGCAAACATGAACGCAACCGAGCCCGCCAGCACGACGACAACAAGAATGATGGCAGTCATGGTCATGCCTGCGGGAAATACAGATCGCGATCGCGTTTCAGCGGCCGGCTTGGGAAGCTTGTCACTTACCTCCGAGGCGTACGAAAGCTGGAGCGCGATTAGGGCAACCAGTCCCCACGGAATGAAGTAGATCAAGAAGCTCGAATCGATCGCCAGCGATCCACCCAGAGCAACCAGCGTTATGGATGTGGCAAGAGAAAAGTGCAGGTCTCTGCGTCGGGGAAGGTCGAAGGAGTGAAGGGTTTGGACCCAAAGAAATATCTGGGCCAGAGGAGCCCTGGCCTCCTCCACGGAAGTGATTCCAGATAAAGACCTGAGGAAGTCCCCCAGCGCCAAAACCGCAGTTGCGGCCAGGACAAACTTGAGGCCGATGTTGCGATGCTCGCGTCGATACCAGGAGAGAACCGATCCCACCGGCGTCAATATCAGCACCGATACTGCGGTGGAATTGGTCACGATGTCCTGCGCGACCACCGCCGCGATTCCGCACATGACGGCCGCAGCCACCGCCACCCTGAAAGTGATCGAGTCCTCCGCGCGTATGGGGGCCGGGGCCATCTTGGCGCGCACACGCTCCAAAGTCGAAACGGTCATGCGTACACCGGTTCCTTCAGGCAGTCGACAAGGCTTCTGTCCCCCGTGACCAGGTACGCAACGGCGCGGCTCCCCGCGAGCTCTTCGACAAGGCGGCTTTCATCCGCCGCGTTCAACACCCGGCCGTCTTTGGCGAAATCCCGTGCCGATATCAAAACGACAAGAACACGTGATGATCGTTCTTGCGCGATCGCAACCGCTTCCGGAATAGCCCGCGCGGCCTCGACCGTTGTGGGAGAAATGAGAACGGTTGTCGAGCGTCGAGTGATCTCGAACATCTCGCCACGGGTTGTGTCCGCAATGTTCGGCCCCCCAACGGCCTCCTGCTCGGCGAGCCAGTCGAGCGCGTCGACCTTGCCCGGTTCCACCAACCGCCGGGTTCCCAGCGGGTGCGCGCAGGACAGCTGCACGGGATGTCCGGAGTCGAGCGCGTACATCACGATCGAAGCCGCCGCCGAGACCGCCGTCTCGAAGGTCGTCTTGGGTTCGGCCCCCACCTTCTGCGCAGCGTCGATGATGACCGTCAGCCGCGATGCCGGGTGTTCCTCGAACTCCCTTACAAGGATTCGTCCGCCCCGCGCAGTCGATCTCCAGTGAACGTGGCGAAGGCTGTCGCCGGGCCGGTACTCCCGCAGGCCGAAGAATTCCATTCCCGCCCCTCTCTTGGGCCGTTCGTGGAATGCCTCGTTGGGAGTGCTCGCCGCCTCCAATACCGGAAGCGATGACAGCGGAGACCACGAGGGGTGAACAATCAGGTTGGTCTTTGCCTTCACGAGCCGTCTTGCCGTAGCGGCACCGAATGGTGCGCCGGTCTCGAGGCGTATTGACGCATCACGGTAGACACCTCTTCTATTAGCGACTCCTTCGTACTCGATCGTGGAAGTGCGCTTTGCCGGAACCCGGTCCACGACAAAAGGCGTATCTCCCAGAAGCGAGTCCTTCCCCCAGAAAGGACCCTTGGAAATCAGCCCCGTGTTGGTAATGCCGAGCCGAACCTGCACGGTGTCTCCGACCGTGACGGCGGGAGGTAGTTCGCGTGACACTGAAACGCGCCTCAACACGAACGGCGGGGCGATAATCCCCGCGATCGTGATCCCCAAAAGAGCTGAAGCGATCACATAAACCCAGCCGGCCTGTGCGTTTGCAGCTGCGAGAAACAGCAGCAAGCTTCCACCCGTCAGCGATGCAGCCCTTCGTCCCGGGCGCGGGAAGGTCACCCGCCCGTGACCGGCACCGGGACCTTGTCCAAGACTTCAGAAACAATCCTCTTGCCGCTCCCCGGCCCCATCCTGAGTTGCGACTTGAGCACGAGCCGGTGGGGAAGGGTCAATGCCGCCGCCACCTTGATGTCGTCCGGCAAGACGAAATCCCTGCCCTGAAGCAAGGCTCTGGACTGAGCGACTCGGGTGATTCCAAGTGAACCTCGGGGCCCGGCACCAAGCGACACCTGAGGATGAGAACGAGTAGAGGCCGCAATAGCAACGGCATACTGAATGATCAACTTCTCGATGCGCGTTTCCTTCACGCGCGCCTGAATCTCGTCGATTTCGTTGAGGCTGACAACCGGCGAGATCTTGTCGATTGGATGTTCGATCAACTGTGCCAAAACCATTTCGGCCTCCCCTGCTGCATCGGTGTAGCCGAGGGACGTTGCGATTAGAAATCGGTCGAGCTGGCCCTCCGGAAGCGGATACGTGCCGTGATACTCGAGCGGGTTCTGAGTCGCCATCACGAAAAATGGAGATGGAAGCTTTCTGGTGATCCCCTCCGCGGTGACCTGTCGCTCCTCCATGGCTTCCAATAGAGCCGCCTGAGTTCGAGGCGTCGTTCGGTTTATCTCGTCGACGACGACGACGTTTGCAAATATCGGGCCCGAGATGAACTGGAACTCGTTGGTAGCCTGGTAATAGATCGCAACACCGGTGATGTCGCTGGGCAGCAGGTCGGGAGTTGCCTGGACCCTTTTGAAGGTTCCATCGATCGACTTTGCGAGCGCCTTGGCGAGCATCGTCTTGCCCACCCCCGGCGCATCTTCGATCAGCAAATGCCCTTCCGCTGCGAGCGCAAGCGCGCAAGTTTCGACGACATGATGCTTGCCGACGATTACCGATTCAACGTTGGCGACTATGCGCCTCAGCGCTTCGACCGCTGCGGGACGGTCCACGGCTCAATTATGCCCGCGTCACGAAAATCGGTACTTAGTGATCCAGCACTAGAAGAACCCCATGGGGTCGCGCGGCTCGCCGTTAACCCTTGCTTCGAAATGGAGGTGGGGGCCGGTGCAATATCCCGAGCAGCCGACCGACCCGACGCGAGTTCCGCGCGCGACCTTGCTTCCCGTTGAGACGTTTACGCCAGACAGGTGGGCATACATCGTTCCAAGAGCGTTACCGTGGTCAATGACCACGGTCAAGCCGTACCCGCTTCGTACCGCAGCAAAGACGACCGTTCCAGCTTCGGCCGCAATAACGCTCTGCCCCGCCGGAGCTCCAATGTCTATTCCCGCGTGGAGCCGCCTGTCCTTGAAGATCGGATGGGTTCTGTATCCGTACGAGGACGTGACTCTGCCGGTTGTGGGCCATGCGAGCTTCCCGCCTGACCCAGCCTGAAAAACCTGGCCCTTCTGGCGAGATTTGAGCAGTGAGCTGATGCTGCGAGACTCGCGCTCGAGCTGGGCCATCTCCTTGAGGTAGGAGGCCTTGTCGGACTGAACCTGACTCAGCAGCTTCTGCCGTGTGGCGAGCTCCTCGACAACACTGGTCTTCGATACGCGCAGCGACTCGCGCATCTTGGCGATGTTCGACTTCTCTGCCTCGACCGCCTCCATCTGAGCCGTGATGTCTACTTTTCGCTGGATGATCAGATCCCGGCTTACCGAGAGCTGCGAGCTGAGCTTCTCCAACGCTTGGACCCGGCCCCGGTCCTCCTGGACGACGCTTCGAAGGAAATTGAGGCGAGTGATGAAACCGCGGATGTCTTCGGCAGACAAGAGAATGCCAAGGTTGTGCGCCGGGCCGGACTTGTAATGGGAACGCGTGCGCTCAGCGAGTCGCTTGTTGAGGGTTTCGAGCCTGCCACCGGTCTGGCTGAGGCTCGCCTCGGTTGCGAGCAGCTCGTTGCGTGCAACGCCAAGGTCGGCCTCTGATGCGGCTAGTCGGTTCTCTGCCTGCCTGATCGCGGCCGTCAGGCCTGAAATCTCTTTATCGAGAGCCGCTTTGCGCCTGTCGCTTTCTGCGATCTGGCCCGAGAGGGTCTTGGCCTGATTCTCGGCCGCCTTTATCTTTTCGCGCAGAACTTCCTTGCGCTTGTCAATCTCCTTCTTCGACTGCGCCACGGCGGGCGGGGCGCCAAAGGAGAATAGGAATAGGAAGGCGGCCAGCAGGACGACCGACCAGACTCTTAGGCTACGAATCGAGCTCACAGGCACCTCGGGACTAATAAGCGTTCTGCCAGTCCCCTCTAGAGTTAACTCGGCCCCCAGCCGGCCACATACTTTAACTCAAGTTTCGCGTTTTAGGCCAGATTTGAGCTAGACCTCGAGGAATTTGCGGAGCGCAAACCCGGATCCGATTGCCCCAATGAGCGTCCCAACGGCCAGGAGGGTCCCGAAGATCTGCAGGACCGTGGGCCAGCCCACTGTCAGGGGAAGGAACGGGATGCTTTGCTGCAGCCTGTCCAGGAGGAGAAGTTTGGCGGTGACTATGACAAGGCCCGCCAGCATCGTTCCCGCAATGGCCTCGGCGATCCCCTCGAGGATGAAGGGCACACGAATGAACCAGTTGCTGGCGCCCACGAGCTTCATGATTCCAATCTCGTTTCGCCGGGCGTAAACGGCGATTTTGATCGTGTTTGCGATCAGCACTGTGGCTGCGGCAAGAAGAAGTCCCACAAAGACAAGCGAAACCGTCTTCAATAGTCCGGTCACCTTGAGGAGCCGCTTGATGGATTCGCCACCGTAGTTGACGTCCTCCACCCCAGGCCTGCCTATCAGCCTACTTGCGACTGCGGAGGCCGAATTCGGGTTGTGGAGCTTGATCCTGTAAGAGGCGGGCAGCGCGGTTGGGTCGACGTTCTCAGTCAATGCCGGAGACTCCTTGAACATCTCCTGGAATTCCTTGAAGGCTGCTTCCTTGGACTCGTAAATGACCTGCTGCACCTCGGGCATTGCGGAGATCGCGGTTTCCAGCTCTTTCGACTGTTCGGGAGTGATCTCATCCCTCAGGAAGACGTTCAGCTCCACCTCGCCCTCCCAGCGCCCGGTGGACTGAGTGATGATGGCCCCGCCCAGCATGACGGAGCCGAGCAGAAACAGACTCACCGCAACGGTAGACATCGCGGCGAGCGTCATGAGTGTGTTGCGCCGAAGGTTGGCGAATGCCTCGCCGAAGAAATAAGCAAGTTTCACGGTGTTCCTCCTCCTATTGGCTGAGGGCCGCCCATTCCGTAAACGCCCCTGGCCTGATCGCGGACGATCTTGCCGTTCTCGAGTTCGACAACGCGCTTGCGGAACTGATCCACGATCGCGTGATCGTGCGTTGCCATGATCACTGTGGTCCCGCTCTCGTTGATGCGCAGCAGCAATTTCATGATGTCCCCCGAGGTGGCAGGGTCGAGGTTTCCTGTCGGCTCGTCGGCAAGAAGAATTGGGGGCCTGTTGACCATCGCCCTTGCAATCGAGACTCTTTGCTGCTCACCACCTGAAAGCTCGTCTGGACGAGATTCGAGCTTATGAGCCAGGCCCACCAGCTCCAACATCTCCGGCACCCTGGCCTGAATGACGTGCTTTGGGCGCCCGATCACCTCGAGAGCAAAGGCAACGTTCTCTCTGACGGTCTTGTTAGTAAGGAGCTTGAAGTCCTGGAACACACAGCCAACCTGGCGCCGAAGCTGCGGAACCTTCCAGCGAGCGAGCTGGGCTATATCTTTGCCGGCGACCCAAATGCGGCCCTCGCTTGGCTCGTCTTCTTTGAGCAGTAATCTGATGAATGTCGATTTTCCCGAGCCAGATGGCCCCACGAGAAAGACGAACTCGTTCTTCTGGATGTCGCACGACACATCCCTCAGTGCGACAACAGAGTCCTTGTAGACCTTGCTAACGTTTTCGAGTCGGATCATGGCTCTATATAAAACCCCCAGGCCGGGAAGTTGGTGGATTAGGAGTCGGTCGAAAAAAAAGAGCCATCTGAGTGGCTCGAATCGATGGTAGCACACCGTTGTAACTAACCCCCGGAGGCTGGGAAGACGCACAAAGATGATAGGAATAGTCGCGTGACAACGGCCACCGACGATCTCGAGAAAACTGCGCGGCGTATTCGCCGTCATATTGTCGAAGCCACTACTGCCGCAGCATCGGGCCACCCCTCGAGCTCCCTTTCGGGAGTAGAGGTGGCGACGACCCTCTTCTTCGGAAACGTTCTGAAGTACGACGCCAAGAACCCCAAGGATCCGGATCGTGATCGGTTCATCTTGTCCAAGGGCCATGCTGCGCCGCTCCTTTATGCCCTGCTGGCAGAGGCCGGTTACATCGACGTGGCCGACCTCCCCTCCCTGCGAAAGTTCGGATCCCCGCTCGAGGGCCATCCGAACTACAAACGGGTTCCCGGCGTCGAGGCATCAACCGGATCGTTGGGGCAGGGACTTTCTCAGGGCATCGGGCATGCGCTGGCCGCACGGCTCGACGGCAAAGCATTCCGCGTGTACGTCATGCAGGGCGATGGAGAAACACAGGAGGGGCAAGTTTGGGAGGCCCTGATGTTTGCCGGCTTCCACAACCTTGACAACCTCACGCTGATCATCGACAGCAACCGGTTTCAGCAAACGGGTGCAGTCGACGAGATCCTTCCTCTTGACCCTCTGCCCGAAAAGCTCACCTCCTTTGGGTGGGAGGTCATCGAGATAGATGGTCACTCACTTTCGGAAGCGGCCAAGGCGTTTGCATGGGCGAAAGGAATCAGCGGAAGCCCGCAGGCGATCATCGCCAACACCAAGAAAGGCCGCGGGGTGAAGTATCTGGAGGAGCAGGGCAACTTCCACGGAAAGCCGCTGTCCCGCGATGACCTGGTACAGGCTTTGGTCGACATCGAGGCAGGGCTGGAATGACCGAGCGGAAGATGGGCCCCGCAACACGTGACGCTTTCGGAGAGGCTCTGCTGGAGCTGGGGGCCGAAAACCCACTCATTGTCGTTGTGGATGGCGACGTTGCGGAGTCGACCAGGACTAAGAAGTTCTTCGACAAGTTCCCCGATCGCGCGTGGAACACCGGAATTGCCGAATCGAACCTTGTCGGGATTGGCGCGGGCCTTGCGGCCAGCGGCAAGATCCCGGTCATTGCAAGCTTCGCTTGTTTTCTGATGTGCAACGCGTTCGACCAGATCCGCATGTCGATCGCGTTTCCCGGACTCAATGCAAAACTCGTCGGAAGTCACGGAGGCATCTCACCCGGCGAGGACGGGCCCTCGCAGATGGCGGTGGAGGACTTCGCCCTTGCGTGCTCGCTTGGTGGCTTCACAGTAGTTGTGCCGGCAGACGCGACCTCTGCGAAGGTTTTGACCAGGGCGATGTTCGAGCACGTAGGCCCCGTTTACATGAGAACCGGAAGGCCAGACGCTCCCGTTGTTTACGAGGAAGGGGCAGACCTGAAGCTGGGACGCGCCTCAACGGTCCGTGATGGAACCGACCTCACCATAATCGCCAACGGTTTGATGGTTGCCGAAGCGCTCGACGCCGCCGCAGAGCTAGAGAATCAGGGCACCTCGGTAAGAGTGATCGACATGCACACGGTCAAGCCGCTCGACGACGACGCAGTGCGTCGCGCTGCAACGGAAACGAAAGGGATCGTCGTCGCCGAAGAGCATTTCTCGCACGGGGGCCTGGGGGCCGCAGTCGCGATGGCTGCAGCATCGGCG
>DATLOJ010000156.1:0-4705 GCA_035536315.1 Actinomycetota bacterium
GAGGCCCTTAGGGATGCATTCGATGGGTGTACGGGTTTGACCGCCCTGATTCCCCCCGACATCCAGTCAGCTATGTGGAGAAAGTTCCTCATGATCGTGTCCTGGAGCGGAGTCGGCGCGGTTACAAGGGCTCCAATCGGAGCAATGCTCGCCGTAGAGCGAACCCGTCAGATGATGACGGCCGCTATGAGCGAGGTGCTCACGCTCGCCCATTCTTTGGGCATTGCACTGCCCGATGATGCAGCCCTGCGAACGATGGAATTCCTGCAGACGATGCCCTACGAGGCGACTGCCTCAATGCAGCGCGACATCATGACCGCGCGACCATCTGAGCTCGAGTCTCAGAACGGTGCAGTGGTGCGATTAGCGGCAGGGGCCGGGGTAAGTGTGCCCGTCAACGAATTGATCTACGCGAGCCTGCTTCCAATGGAGCTGAAAGCTCGGAGCGGGCTCGAAGGTGTCACCCCCATCAAACCCTCCCCTTGAGATCCCCTTTGTGGTCGGGATCGCGAAGTACAGGAATCGAACTCTTCTTACCCAGATGTCTCAGCCGCTCGTTGTAGAAGAACCCGGCCATGAAGAAAACGAGGGAGGTTCCCAAGACCTGAATCGCCAACCGCCAGTCGATTACGCCAGAACCGACCACAGCCGAGGCCACAGAAGTCGGCAGTAGGAAGCTCGGCGCTACCCACCAGAGCTTCGCATTCCGCTCCCACTGTGACTCTTCGTAGCTGGTTGGTCTAAAGCCCACTTTTTGATCGAGCTTCAGGAGCCGCTCAGAAAGCTTCATGAGGAGATTCTCCCCGATCAGCGGTTACTAGGGCCACCGCGTTCCACGGATAGATCGTACTTCCCGCCACTTGATCGCCATAAGGACGAGGCAAGAGGAATCGGAAATCGGAAGGTCGTCGGCCAGTGACAAGGGAGACGCGTCGGAGTCTTCGCCTCTTGTCCGGGCTCACGCGGACGACCTTATCGATCGGAAAGTTTTCGTCGGAGGTCCCGGCCTTCCCGCCGTCGCCGCAGGATGGGAGACCGACTGATTTAGTGACTTATGTGGTGCCCGAAACCATTGCCCCGCACTCTCGCCCGATATAGATGGCCCGCGAGTTTTCATCCACTACGCGGTCATGCTGCGCGCACCAAGCGATCATGTCCTCGGCTCGTATGTTGGCTTTCTCCGGTGTAGTACCTCGCTCAACGAACCAGTCGAAAAGCTTCTGGGCTTCGGTTAGCCACTCCTCGTATGTGCTCGCGCGTTTCTCCGGATCAACGGCCACCTTGCCAATGTGCTCCCAATCTTCACGTTCGTACCAGGACAGCGGCGTATCCAGCGAGAGACCTTCCCCCGAATCGCTCATAGCTCTATCTCCCGTCGGTTTAGGACTAATTGTCCTCGACAGTGTACGGGTCCCGGGGATGCCCCCCCAGGGCAGTGAGTGGGGCCGTTCTTAGGTAACTTCGCCGCGTAGACGGAGCCGCGACCACAAGGGCTGTGGTTGAAATGTGCCCCAAATGTGTCCTCAGAATCCCGACTAGCCCCCCCCCCGCTCATATAAGGGGGGCAGTAGTAAATGGAGGGCTTTGGGGTCGTGCCTTGGATCGGACTGACGGCCTCTCTCTTTTCTTTAGTGAGGGCCACATTCGACGTGGTAAGGATGTTTGCCTGACGCTTCGTGGTCTCCACGGAGACTCAGTTGATTGCCTGAGGGATGCATCGACACGAGGGCCGGTCCTTTGCTTGCGTTCACGGACCAGTTCAAGTCGCCTTCCGTAGGCCCCTGCGTGTAGAGGGCAGAAGTAGTCCAACCGCGGCCCTCCAAGTCACGAACCCAGTTTTCGACGACCTCGCGCTCCCCTACTTCATCTAGTTCAACCGGCAGATTCACGCTGGTTCGCGTCGACGCGCCTAGGGTCGCAGCGCGATTGCCAGCGCTCCGCGCATAGGGGAGGTGTTCGAAGCTCTGAGCCTGCACTCCGAAGGGGAAAGGAAGGCTTCCGAAAAGCAATTCGTTTTTCCGCTCGTATTCGGCAACCTGTTTATCGGTCAACCCCTTTTCTAGGCACCATGCCCCGCTCAGAACAGCGCTCCCCACCGTGGCACCCAGCCGGATCAGCGCGCCGACGCATGCTCCAATGACGCAGAGGGCAATGATCGCGGCCAGCCATCCTTTGGCGGACTCACTCAGCTTCATATGACGATGCTAGGGGCAACTGTGTCAGTTACCGGGAAGAAGTTGCGAAGAAGGTGTGAAGGTTTTCGGCCGTGATCCGGGGGGTTTCCCAACCAGTCCCAAATCTACGTCCGAGCAGAGAAGGTAGGGGTTAGGGGGAGTTCCTGAAGAGGAAGGGACGAAATCTGATTGCTTCACCCTATGGGGCCTTTTAGGCCTCGACGATCGTCAGAATCTCCCTAGGGGTAACCGGACCCTCGGTGGCGTGAGCGCGTACCAGGTCGGGGACACTTCTCAAGTCTGTTTTCGACAGCTTTACGACCTGTTCGTTCGACCACGGGTCCTCGAACGGGATCTGTCGAATTGTCCCGAGCAGCAGATCGAGGTCACCCTGCGCAAGCTCGTCTAGTTGTTTGAGGCTCCATGGCCCGTCGACCGGAAACTGATACAGGACGTCTGGACTCACGCCCGCTTCTCTTAGAGTCTTGCTGCGCTCGGCCGACACGGGCTCATCAACCGGCCAACCTTCTTCCTCCGCTCCCATGTTCATCTCTCCTTTGGAACGCGGCGCTTACCTAAATCGAACGTAAATCCCAGGCCGCCCATAACAGCACGGCAGCTATGAGCATCATTAGGACGCCGATGATGTAACGACGGTGGACTCTTCCGTCGGCCGCGTACGAGACAAATACAAAGAAGGCTGCCGAAACGATGTAGGCCACTGCAAGGCGAAGGCGTTGCTCCATTAAGTGGGAAACAGCCAGGGCAAGCCAGACCAGAGACAGAGCCCGAATAACAAGCGGATACGGTAAACGCTTGGTCATGGCATCTCCACCACTTTGATCGACGATGGTCGAAAGCCTACCAAGCGGTCAGACAACGAAGCCGGAGCGGAGAAGTGTCGGCGGAGTGCTTGTTCTTAGGGAACTTCGCCGGATAAGACTTGCCCGTCACCACAAGGTGTTGTGGTTGAAGTGTGTCCCAAATGTGTCCCACGAGCCCATTTTCGGGGTCTGTAGTTCACTCCGAATCGGCGGCATGCCGTCTGACCTGCACTTATGCAAAGTGGGCGCACGAGGATTTGAACCTCGGACCTCTTCCGTGTCAGGACGGCGCGACGAGAAGCTTAAACGTGCGTAATTAGCGCGTTCGTGCAGGTAGAGACGTCATTCGACGATCATGCATTGTCACGGGTTATCACCCTTATACGTGCAGAATTTGGCGTGAATTTGGCGTGAATTTGGCGTGGACTTGGCGGTACTCCACCCAGGTGGGAAAAGCTGTTTTGGAAGCCGCACATCCTGACGAGCTTTTAGGCTGGATCAATTCCTGCGTCGCCGGCAATACCATCCGGTACATGACTCTCCGTCTCTGAATCAACGGGACGAACCAACCACAGCAGCAGCCCTAAGCAAAGGTTGCCAAAGCCCACGGCCAACAGTCCGGATGCACCCCCCGGACTCAGGATCCGATCAGCGCCAATTAGAAGCCCGGTAATCACCAATGACAGTCCTGCCCCGGCAAAGTAAGCCGGAACGAACCAGTAGGCGGGAGCCATCTTTTCCGGTTGAGTGATAAAGGCGACCAAGAATGCCGCCAGAACTAAAGCCATAACAGAGCCCTGCAGGTTGTTGTAGAAGAAACCCCGGTCCCCTGCCGTGGATCCGAAGGACGGATAACCCATGACTAGCAGGTTGTAGAGCTTCGGAGCCAGTAGAACGGCGATCGCCACGAACAATAGAACTCGGCGGACTGCACTTCTAGAAGTAGACACGCGTCAATCGGCGTCGCTCTCAGCCGTAAAAGCTGACGACACCCTGTAGGTCTTGCGCTCGGGCGGGCTGGCCTTCAGGTCCCCGGTCCACCCAACTTCCCTAGCTAGCACCTCGCCAATCCATTTCGCCATCGAGACTCCTTCGCGGTCCGCCGCCTCAAGAACCGCTTGGTGCAGGCTTGGTGATGTCCTAATAAAGATGTTTCCCGAGATGTCAGGCGTGGGCTTGGGAATCGGCCGTCCTTCCGAAATCGCTTGCTCCAGCCAGGCGTCCCTTGCTGCCTCCAAAGCTCGCTTCGCCTCGTTAAAGTCGCCCTGGATCTCAATTTGACACCCAGGAAGATCAGCAATCCATCCCCTGAAACCGGTTCCGTCTTTAGACTCCTCAAATCGCATGTGCCATTGGCCTTCGACATGCTTCATTCTCTTCTCCTCGGTTGGCGCTTGCGCATACGCTAGCACAGTGCGCCCGGCGCTAGGCGGCTTCTTAGGTACGTTCACCGCGTAAGACGGGACCGCGACCACAAGCTGTTGTGGTTGAAATGTGCCCCAAATGTGCCCCAAGAGGCGATTTCAGGGTTTGTGATTCGCCGCGGATCGCCCGGTTAGGGCCTCTGACCTGCACTTATGCAAAGTGGGCGCACGAGGATTTGAACCTCGGACCTCTTCCGTGTCAGGGAAGCGCTCTCCCCCTGAGCTATGCGCCCCAGGGAAGACGAGTATAGCCAGCGACTTCCCGGCCCCCAGCGAGCGGACC
>DATLOJ010000157.1:0-94226 GCA_035536315.1 Actinomycetota bacterium
TTGATAAGGTCTTGCGATGCCCAAGAAGAGTGATGCCGTCTGCGCCAGGCTCCCCGATGGAACGCTCGTCGATCTATCGGGCGCCCCTGAAGACGCGGAGATTCTGAAGCAGACCGATCCCGAGGGGCGTGAAGTCCTTCGCCATTCCACGGCCCATGTCCTTGCACAAGCGGTTCTGAGTTTGTTTCCGGACGCCAGGTATGCCGGCGGTCCCGCCATCGAGAACCCCCCGGGCTTCTACTACGACTTCGGCGTTGACGAACCATTCACTCCGGAGGACCTGGAAGCAATCCAGAAAAAGATGGAGGAGATCATCCAGGAAGACCAGCCCTTCGAACGCGAGGAGGTTTCCTTGGAAGAGGCTCTCCAGATATTCGGGGGCCAGGAGTTCAAGCTCGAATGGATCAAGGGAATTGGGGATGACGCCTCGGAGCAGGGCGTGATCGACGGGACGGTGTCGATCTACCGAAACACCGGTAAATTCGTGGACCTCTGCAGAGGGCCGCACATTCCATCGACGGGAAGCATCCGTGCTTTCAAGCTACTCCGCAGCTCAGGCGCGTACTGGCGAGGTGATGAGAACAGGCCGATGCTTCAGCGCATTTTCGGGACCGCCTTTGAATCGAAGAAGGCCCTCGATGAATATCTCCAGCGCCTTGAAGAGGCCGATCGTCGCGATCATCGCAAGCTCGGGCGGGAGCTGGAGCTGTTCATGACCAGCCAGGAGATCGGGTCGGGTTTGCCTCTATGGCTCCCCAACGGTTCCACTGTCAGACGGCTGCTCGAGGAATACGTTGTGGAAGAGGAAAGAAAGGCCGGTTACCAGCACGTCTATACACCGCATCTCGGAAAGAGAGAACTGTACGAGACTTCCGGGCACTGGCAACACTACCGGGACACGATGTTTCCGCCCATAGCTCTGGAGCATGAGGAGCTCGTCCTGCGTCCAATGAACTGCCCCCACCACATCGTGATTTACCAATCTCGAGTCCGAAGCTATCGCGAGCTTCCCCTGCGGTTGGCAGAGTTCGGCACGATGTATCGATTCGAGAGGTCTGGTGTCGTCAGTGGCTTGAGCAGAGTCAGGGCGATGAATCTGAACGACGCCCACATCTTTTGCACTGCGGATCAAATAAAGGATGAATTTACCTCGGTCGTCAGAATGGTGGAGAGGACGTACGAAGTGCTCGGGATTACGGAGTACAGATATCGCGTTTCACTTCGTGACCCCGGCGACAAGGAAAAGTACGTAGACAACGACGAAATGTGGGAGCTCGGCGAGCGCGTCCTGCACGAGGTAATGGACGGTCTCAACGTTGACTATTTCGACGCCCCCGGTGAGGCCGCCTTTTACGGCCCCAAGCTCGATATCCAGCTAACCGACCTCCGCGGCCACGAGGAAACGATCTCAACCGTTCAACTGGACTTCCATCTTCCGGACCGGTTCGGTCTCGAGTACAAGGGCGAGGATGGGCAGGCGCACAGACCGGTGATGATTCACAGAGGTGTGATCGGAACCCACGAGAGGATGATGGCCTACCTCATCGAGCTCTACGCGGGGGCCTTCCCAACCTGGCTCGCGCCTATCCAGGTAGCAGTCATTCCGATCGCCGAAAGGCACAGCGAGTACGCCGGGGAAGTCGCGACCGCCCTGGAGAACGAGGGGGTCAGGGTCGAGGTCGATTCATCGAACGAAACCCTTGGGAACCGTGTCCGCAAGGCCAACAACGCAAAGATCCCATACATGTTGATCGTCGGTGACAACGAGATGGAAGCCCGGTCTCTGTCGGTCAGGCGCAGGGGTTCCCGCGAGGAGCGAAGAGGTGTTCCCATAGGCGACTTCCTCAGTGAAATAGCGGACGAGGTTTCCGAAAAGACTCTGGACCCGTCGTAGTGGGTCTCGGAGTGTGAACCGGCTCTTTCGAGAACGGATGGAATACATAGGGGGACCACCTCAGGACGGCTGCTTCCTGTGCGACGCGGCAACCTCGGAAGATGAGAATGCATCGCTCGTCGTAATGAAGACGGACCTGTGCGTGGTGATGATGAACAAGTACCCGTACAACTCAGGCCACCTGTTGGTGGCTCCTCTCCGCCACGTGGCGTCGCTTGCCGAACTAACCTCTGATGAATCGGCGGACGTGTTGCGGCTGGTCACCGTGGCCACAGCAACTCTCGAGGCCGAGATGAAGGCCGAAGGCTTCAATATCGGCGCAAACCTGGGTTCGGTGGCCGGGGCCGGCGTCCCAGATCACATCCACTTCCACGTGGTCCCTCGCTGGGCGGGTGACACTAACTTCATGCCGGTGCTGGCCGACTCGAAAGTGATCCCTGAGGACCTTACAAAAACCAGGGAGAGACTGAGCGTGTCTTTGGCGCGCCTTGTTGGCAAGGAAGGCCTTACTTAGAGGCCTTTGCTTCCTGCGCCTCGGCAACTATCCGGTCGGCCAGGTGCGCTGGGACCTCTTCGTAATGTGAGTAAGTGCTGCTGAACGTCCCCTGGCCCCCGGTCATCGAACGCAGGTCGATCGCGTAACGCGCGATCTCGGACATCGGTACCTTGGCCTTGATCAGCTGCCTTGCCCCAACGGCATCGGTTCCCTGAATCCTTCCGCGTTTGGAGTTGAGATCTCCCATAACGTCCCCGAGGTGGCCCTCGGGAACGAGAACCGTCAGGTCCATGATCGGCTCCAACAGAACCACCCCCGCGTTTGCGGCGGCATCCCGAAAGCCGAGTGAGCCGGCAATCTGGAAGGCCATGTCGGAAGAGTCGACCGCGTGGTACTTACCGTCGACCAGGGTGACTTTGACGTCTACGACCGGGTAGCCCGCAAACACGCCGTCCGACATTGCTTTGTCTATCCCCTTCTGAACAGATCCTATGAACTGGCTGGGGATCGCTCCTCCGAAGATTTTGTCTATGAACTCGAAACCCTCGCCTCTTGGTTTGGGTTCGATCTCGAGATTGCAAACGCCGTACTGTCCATGTCCCCCACTTTGTTTCACATGGCGTCCGATTCCCTTGCCGGGGCCGGCAATCGTCTCTCGGTAAGGGATCCTCAAGGGGAGCTCTTCTACCTCTACGCCGAACTTCCTCTTCAAACGCTCGATGGTCACTTCGAGGTGCGTCTCACCCGTTCCCCACAGAAGTGTCTGATGGGTCTCCGGATTCCTTTCGACGAATAGCGACTTGTCCTCTTCTTGGATTCGATTGAGGCCCGTCATGAGCTTGTCTTCGTCGCCCTTGGTCTTCGGTGCGATGGCTTTGGCCAGCGACCGGTCGGTCTCTTCGAGCGGTGGGTACACAATTGGATTGGCCTTGTCCGCGAACGTGTCGCCGGTGTGTGTATGGGCCAGTTTGGCTACGCCGGCGATGTCACCTGCGGGGACCTCCGAAAGCGCTTCCTGCGCCTTGCCTCGCAGGGTGAACAGTTGAGCGACTCGCTCGTCGGACCCGTTGGAAGCGTTGTGAATTGTGGAGTCCGGCCTGAGCCTCCCCGAGATCACCCTGAATAGAGAAATCCTGCCCACGTAAGGGTCCGAGATTGTCTTGAACACAAACGCCGAAAATGGATCTTCCGGTGTTTGGTTGCGTAGCACTTCTTCTTCTGACTTCGGCTTCGTGCCGACCGCGGGGCCACGTTCGAACGGCGCCGGACCCATTTCCACGATTACGTCCGCCAGCCTGTCAATGCCCACTCGCTTCGTGGACGAGCCCACGAGTACGGGAAAGACTGAGCCGCTGAGCAGCCCTTGATGAAGGCCGGTCGAGACTTCCTTCTCAGTCAGCTCTTCGCCGGCCAGATACTTCTCGAGGAGAGCATCGTCGGATTCCGCGACCGAGTCCAGGATTTTGGTGTGAAGTTGGTGGGTCTCGGTTAGCAGAGCCTCGTCCATCTCCTCTTCACTGACGGTGCCTGTCTCGTCATACCGATAGGCCTTCTCCTCGAGGATGTCGGCGATCCCGTGAAAGTCATGTTCTTCACCGAGTGGAAGGTCGACCGGGGCGAACCCACCGCCAAGCCTCTCGGACAGCTGTTCGAGAACCTTGTGAAAATCCGCGCGTTCTCTGTCCAGCTTGTTCACGAATGCAATCCTGGGGATGCCCAGCCGGCCGGCGTAATCCCAGAGAATTTCATGCTGAACCTGTACGCCATCCACCGCGGAGACGACCATTACGCCGAGGTCGGCGACCCGGATGGCTGCCATTGCATCGCCTTGAAAATCCGCATAGCCGGGGGAGTCCAGAATGTTGAGCTTGTGGCCCTTCCATTCGACGGGAGCCATCGAAAGGGAGATCGAGAGAGTCTTTTTGATCTCTTCCGGTTCGAAGTCGGAAACGGTGTTCCCCTCGGATATGGAGCCCATTCGGGTCGTTGCTTTGGCGACGTGGAGAAGGGACTCCAGCAGGGTGGTTTTACCGGCCCCGTGCTGGCCGAAAAGGACGACGTTGCGGATCTTTTCCGGGGGGTAGTTGTTCACGTTCTGGGCGGCGGACATTAGCACATGGGTCGGACCGCGGGAGAATGCACACACAAACTCAAGAGATCTCGAGAAGGGCCTGCGCGTGCTGACGAAGATGCTGAGAGGAGCGGTTCAAAAATTGACTCTTCCCCTCGGCCGCGGGCTGGCGGGGGCAGGTATCACGCCCAACATGGTTACCTTCGTCGGGTTTGCAGTGGTGGTCATCGCATGCGTCTTCATAGTGATGGGAAGCCAGCTGGTTGCCGGACTGATTCTCACGGCGGGCGGGCTGCTGGACGCTGTCGACGGAGCCGTCGCGCGGGGATCGGGAAAGATCACAAAGTTCGGCGCATTCTTCGATTCCACCCTCGACCGCCTTTCAGATGCACTGATGGTTGGATCGGTCGCGTGGTTCTTTGCTACGTCCTCCGTCTCGGCCGTGCCTGAGTGGGCGGCGGCGTGGGCAACGAACGAGGTTGCCGCTGCTGCTGCCGGAGCGGCCCTGGTCTTCGGATTCATGACTTCCTACATAAGGGCCCGGGCAGAAGGTCTCGGTTTCAGCTGCGAGGTTGGAATTGCCGAGCGCACGGAGCGCGTTGTGCTGGTCGCGGCGGGACTGATTTTGAACCTGCTGTTCCCCGCAATCATCATTCTGGCGATCCTGAGCGCGTTTACTGCGGCGCATCGATTCATCCATGTGCGCAATCAAGCGGCTGGAGCGGGATGAGCCGCTCGAGCCCGTTCGCCGAGGGACTTGGTCCGGCAGCCGTTTACTTCGCCTTCAGGGCGGGCGCATTCGTCGCAGAGGCGCTTCCCCCCCGAGTGGCGTCCGCGCTTGCGAGGGCGGGGGGATTGCTTGCGCACCGCATTGCTCGGAAAAAGCGGGCTGTGGTCGCCCGGAACTACGCGCGGGTTACCGGGGAGGGGCCGCACATACGAGCCCTGGTGAAGGAGGGTTTTGTGTCGTACGCGCAGTACTGGCTGGAAACCTTTCGACTGGGCAGGTATTCAGTAGCGGAACTCCACTCCATGGTGGCGATCGATGAAGCGTCCCTTGCAGCAATCAACGACGCATTCGCTGCTGATCGCGGCGTCGTCCTGGCGACGGGTCACATCGGCTTCTACGACCTGGGCGTCGCCTGGATCGGAACAATGGGCTGGCCGTTCACAACGGTTGCGGAAGTACTGAAGCCGAGGGCCTTGTTCGAGTGGTTCGCTGAAATCAGGCAGAACAGGGGCATGGGGGTCATTCCGGCAAAACCCGGGCTTCAGGCAAGGGGAAAGCTGAGGACGTTGATCGAAAGCAAGGAAGGCGTGGCTTTGCTCGCCGACAGGGATCTTGGAAGAAGAGGGATTTGGGGTGAATTCTTCGGTGAGAAGACCACCTTCCCAGCTGGCCCGGCCATCCTTGTTTCACAAACCAAAGCATCGCTGCTGGTCGGGGCAATTGTGCGGGAAGGTGCAGGTTTCAGAGTGATATTCCGTCCGGCGGAGATTGAGTTCACAGGCGTCGAATCAGATGATCTCTCGCTTGTTGTCGACGCTATTGCGAAAGGGTTGGAGCAAATCATCTGCAGTTATCCGGAGCAGTGGCATTTGTTTTCCACCAACTGGCCTTCTGACGAACCGCACCTTTCGCCCCGCGGACGCGGATGAAGGTCGCGCTCGTCTGCCCGTACGACTGGTCGTATCCAGGCGGCGTCCGAAGTCACATCTCTGGCTTGGCGGCTGCATTGACGACACTCGGTGTCGATGTGACGATCATCGCCCCATCGAGCAGGCCGGAGACCGGAATCGTGCGCGCCGGTTCAACTTTCGGCGTTCGAGCAAATGGGTCTACTGCTCGAATCTCATTCTCGCCGTCCTCAAAGCGGAAGGTGCGATCTGTTATCGAAAACGGGGGGTACGACCTCGTGCACGTTCACGAACCTTTGATACCGAGCGTCTCTCTACTCGCACTCAATGCATCGCCCGTCCCATGTGTCGGGACCTTCCATACAAGCCGTGCTTCGAGCATTGGGTACAGGCTTGCAGGCCCTGTGCTCAGGAGAGCGGCTTCGAGGCTCAGGGGGCGCATCGCGGTTTCCGAGAGCGCAAAAGACTTTGCCGCCAAGTACTTTCCGAGCGACTACACGATCATTCCCAACGGGCTCGATACCAGGCGATTTCGAGAGGCCCCGAGGGCGCGCGAGCTGGAAGACTTACGGCCCCTGGTCTTGTTCGTGGGGCGGGGAGAGCCGCGCAAGGGCCTTCCGGTTCTGCTGAAGGCAATGGAAGACCTGCGCCAGACGATGGATGTGCGTTTGGTTACGGTTGGTCCCACCGTTTCACGCCGGGATCCCTGGATCACTTCGATGACCCGTGTCTCGGACGAGCGCCTTCCTTCCATTTACCGGTCCGCAGATGTCTTTTGCGCTCCATCCCTTGGAGGCGAGTCGTTTGGGATTGTGCTGGCCGAGGCCATGGCCGCTGAGGTTCCTGTGGTTTGCTCGGACCTGCCGGGCTACCGCGAGGCAGCCGGGGAGGCTGCGCTGTACTGCACGCCGGGAGACCCGGATCAGCTGCGTGTTCGCCTGGCGGAAGCGCTGGATCCCGTGAAACGCAAGGAGATGATCGAAGAGGGCATCCATCGATCCAAGCAGCTCGACTGGTCCGGTTTGAGCGCCCGGATATCTCTTATGTATTCCAGGGCACTATCATCGGCACAGCACCTCGAGAAGGGGGAGTAAAAGTTGGAACTTGGCCTTGGTCTAATCCTGGCAGTCGTCGGTGGCGCAGTCGTTCTCTGGGTCATTGCCACGTACAACCGCATGCGTGTCATCTCGAACCGAGTCGACAACGCATGGAGTCAGGTCGACGTGCAGCTCAAGAGACGCTACGACCTCATCCCAAACCTGGTTAATACGGTCAAGGGGTACGCGGCTCACGAGCGCGAAACTCTTGAAAACGTAACCAAAGCAAGAGCTATGGGAATCGAAGCGAAAAGCGTTCCCGAGCAAGCACAGGCAGAGAACATGCTGACTCAAGCTCTACGACAGATCTTTGCGGTAGCGGAGGCATACCCTGATCTGAAAGCCAACCAGAACTTCCTGGCGCTCCAAGAGGAGCTGACTGCCACCGAGGGCCGGATTGCGTTCGCCCGCCAGTTTTACAACGACACTGTTTTGAAGTTCAACAATACGATTCAGATATTTCCGAACGTATTGGTTGCGGGGATCTTTGGTTTCAAGAAAAAGGATTACTTCGAGATAGACGAGGGATCACGGGGGCCGGTAGCAGTCGAGTTCTAGTAGCGCACTGAAGTACCCCCGACTGGAATCTCAAGTCTCATGTACGAGCAGATAGCCGCAAACAAATGGCGCTCGGCCCTGCTGATCATCGGTTTCATCATTGTTGTCAGCGGTACCGGCTGGCTCTTTGGAGAGGCATCGGGGGCCGGACCTTTCGGCCTCGTCCTGGCCGTCTTGGTCTCGACGGCGATTGCCTGGACGAGTTACTGGTATTCGGACCGGATCGTATTGAAGATGAGCAAGGCGAGGCCCGCCAATCTGACAGAACACGCCCGTCTGGTGAACATCGTCGAAGGCCTTTCCATTGCCGGAGGCATTCCTGTTCCGAGGGTGTATGTGGTCGACGATGCTGCGCCGAATGCATTTGCGACGGGAAGGGACCCCGAGCATGCCGCGATCGCGGTCACGACCGGTCTGATTGAAAAGATGAACAGGGTCGAGCTCGAGGGGGTCATCGCACACGAGATGGCCCACATCATGAACCGGGACATACTCGTCTCGACAATTGCCGTGGTGCTTGCGGGCGTTGTCACACTTCTTTCCGATTGGATGCTTAGAGGCTTCTGGAGAATCGGGGGCCGCGGCCGGCGTGAGCTCGGTCTGATGATCGGCTTGATCGGGCTGGTGGTAGCGATCATCGCTCCCATAGTCGCCCAGCTCATGAAGCTGGCGATTTCCCGGAAGCGCGAGTCGCTCGCCGACGCCAGCGGAGTGAAACTGACTCGTTACCCTCCTGGATTGATTGCGGCCCTGAAGAAGCTTCAGGGGGATTCGACGGTGGTCAGGACCTCGAGCAGAGCAACCGCTCACCTTTGGATTGAATCTCCTCTCGACCGGCAAGGTGGCGGCGCGGCGTCGTGGCTGAACCGCTTGTTCAACACCCATCCTCCGATTGAGGAGCGAATCCGAGAGCTGGAGGAGCTCTAATGAACCAGGGGTCCGTGCTAACCTCGATCTCAATGCGCCGTCTTGCCGTCCTGCTGTTTCTCGTGCTGTTTGCGGCGGGGTGCAACTCAGGGAAGTCGTCCGACAACCCCCGCGCGACCAAGACGACACCTCCGCCCGGCCCGGTTTACTGCCCGCTCACGGGGGCCGAGACCACCCGGGACTTCGATCTGGACCGGCCGGCTCTCGGAGTCAAGGTGGAGAACTCCACGGCATCGCGGCCTCAGGCCGGCCTCGAGGGAGCAGACATCGTGTACGAAGAGCTCGCGGAGGGTGGGATCACTCGCTTCCTGGCGATCTACCACTGCAGCGATGCAGATCCCGTAGGGCCCATTCGCAGCGCCCGGCTGGTCGATCCGGACATCATGCTGGAGTACCAGCCCGCACTTCTCGCCTTCTCCGGCGCCAATGCGGAGGTCAAGAAGAAAGTCGCGGAAACTCGAGGCATCACCGGGCTGCGGCACGGCGATCACGGCGACGCGTTTTACCGTGACAAGGGCAGGAAGGCTCCAAGCAACCTTTTCAGCACGACGGAAGACCTGCGTGGCCTTGCCGACCTGCGAGGCAGGCCGCAGACCGGGCTGCAGTTTCAAAAGCCGGGTGCAACGCCCCCGGCCCCCAACCCCACGCAGTCGAAACCTGGTTCTCCTGCTCCGCCGCCGCCCGCCGATCCGGGGGCCGGGGCTACGGTGTCGTTCTCCTTCTCAGGGTCCTCCACCAGCAAGTACACATTCGATGCTGCGACCGGCTCCTACCTGCGATCCCACGGCGACACGCCGCATGTGAACGTAAAGGGTGACCAGCTCCGCGCAGTGAACGTCGTGATCCTCAAGGTCAAGGTGACTGCCGGCACTCTCAAAGACGCGGCGGGCAACACCTCGCCCGAGATCGCGGTTGTGGGCGAGGGAGAGGCGATAGTCGTCAGAGGGGGCGCTTCATACACCGGCACTTGGAAGAGGCCCGACCTTCAGTCGAAAACGACGATAACGGACGCTTCGGGCGCCCCAATCCTCATGCTGCCGGGGAGCACCTGGATACATCTGCTTCCTCAGGAGAGGCCCGTCACGCTGGGCTGAAGCGACCGGCTTTAGGTCACTGGTAAACAGGGTTGAGCTTGAAGATCGAGGAGCCACTGGCGAGGTAAACGATCCCATCTGGGTCGACTGCCACGTCAAGGTTGCATCCCGCTTCCGTCAAAGGCTCATCCACTCCGAGAGTGCCGTCGTCGGAAATCGGCAGTGTGTGCAGAACGCCATCATCGAACGAGCAAAACAAAAGCCGGTTGTTCAGGCCTTCGAGCGGGGAGTTCCTGACGACGGCGATTCCGCTCATTCCGTGAGAGTCGTTGCCCGAATCCCAAATGGGATCTATGAACTTTCCCCCGCTCGGGCCGAAAGAGTCGGGATGTCCGTAGTTGCCACCCGCCGTGATCAAGTTCACCTCGTCGAAGGTAGCGGGTCCGTTTTCGACCGCGAACAGCTTCCCCGTGAGCTCGTCGAAGGCAAGCCCAAAAGGGTTTCGAAAGCCGACTGCGTACGCGGAGGATCCTGGGAACGGGTTGTCCGGCGGAACCTGTCCGTCTGGAGACAACCGAAGAATCTTGCCCACCGGTGATGAGGGGTCCTGCGCGAGCTCCGGCCGTTGGGTGTCGCCGACTCCGACGTAGAGCATCCCGTCCGGCCCAAAGGCCATGCGGCCGGCAACGTGTTTGTCCTGAGACCCGGGAATCGCGTCGAAGACTGTGGTCTGGCCTTCTGCTTTGCCGCCCGACTCCACCAAAGAGACAATCCTGTTGGATTCCGCCCCTCCGTCCGGTTTTCGTACCGTGTAGTAGACGAACAGGCGGTGGTTCTGGGCGAACTGCGGATCGAGCGCCAGGCCGACGACTCCAAACTCGCCGGTCGTTGATGCGTCGAACTCTGCGACAGGTTCTGCCAGAAGAACCCCATCTGCGCCAATAACTCTTACAGCGCCGGCTTTCGCCTCGGCGAAGAAGATCCGTCCGTCCGGTGCGAACTGCAACGCGAGAGGAAGGTTCAGCCCCTTTGCGATCTCCTGGACTTCGAATCGCGCTGTTGAAGCCAGTGCGCTTACGGAAGGCGACGCTGCGAGCGGGCTTGGACGATTTTCAGTGTTCTGTTGTTGCTGTGTGCAAGCGCATAGCGCCACCGCAATAAGAAGAAGGGTGCGTGCGCGGGAACGATTCATGGCCGGCGGATCATGCTCGATTGTGAGTTCGACGGCAACGGCTCCAATAGTTGTTTTGTCTCAGGGCGCCCGTGTTCAGGCCAAGTACAATCGAAATGTCTTTTCACCAAATTCAATCCAAGGGGAATGCTATGGCTGAAACAGGAACTGCTCGAGTAAAGCGCGGGCTTGCCGAAATGCTAAAGGGCGGCGTCATCATGGACGTCACCACCGCGGAAGAGGCGGTCATCGCGGAAGAGGCCGGGGCGGTTGCCGTAATGGCTCTGGAGCGTGTGCCTGCCGACATCCGAAGGGACGGCGGGGTCGCCCGAATGGCCGATCCGAAAAAGGTCGCGGAGATCATGGAGGCAGTGACCATCCCCGTCATGGCGAAGGCCCGCATCGGGCACTTCGCCGAAGCTCAGATATTGCAATCTCTGGGCGTCGACTACATCGATGAGTCGGAGGTTCTCACACCCGCAGATGAAAGCTTCCACATCGACAAATGGGGTTTTACGGTTCCATTTGTTTGTGGCGCAACCAACATGGGCGAGGCCCTTCGCCGAATTGGTGAGGGGGCTGCGATGATTCGCTCGAAGGGCGAGGCGGGCACCGGCAACATAGTGGAAGCGGTGAGGCACCTGCGCTCGATCATGGGAGAAGTAAGGCGCCTCCACGCCGTGCCTCCAGAAGAGCTGATGACTGCCGCCAAGCAGATCGGGGCTCCTATCGAACTTATTAGGGAAGTAGCAGAAAAGGGACGCCTGCCCGTTGTTTTGTTTTGTGCCGGAGGAATCGCGACACCCGCAGATGCTGCTCTGGTCATGCAGCTGGGGGCCCAGGGAGTCTTCGTCGGATCAGGGATCTTCAAGAGCGAAGATCCGGCCCCCCGAGCCAGGGCAATGGTCGAAGCCACCACGTACTTCAACGACCCGGACGTGCTTGCCAAGATATCGAGCGGACTCGGCGAGCCCATGCGCGGGCTCGACCTTCGTGATATCCCCGCCGAGGAAAGATTGGCGTCGCGCGGATGGTGAACAAGCTCATCGGCGTTCTTGCGCTGCAAGGGGATTTTGCCGAGCACGTCGGACTTCTGCGGTCATGCGGATACAGATGCCAAGAAGTAAGAAACATTCACGACCTCGATGCTTCAGACGCCCTCGTCATTCCGGGCGGCGAGTCAACGGCAATCATCAAGCTGATTGACCGCTGGGCACTCAGGGAGCCACTCGTGAAAAGGATCGAATCGGGGATGCCGGTCTTTGGGACCTGCGCGGGGGCCATCATCCTGGCCCGCGCATCTTCGGATGGAGAGGCCCCCCTGGGTGTGCTCGACATATCGGTGACGCGCAACGCTTATGGGAGACAGACGGAATCGTTCGAGGCCGAGGTCGCTTCCCCGCATTTCGACGGCGCGCTGAAGGGTGCCTTCATCAGGGCGCCGGTCATAACGGATGTCCCTCCTCAGGTCGAGGTGCTGGCGGAGTACGGCGGTGATCCCGTCCTCGTCCGAAAGGACCACCTTCTTGCCTCCACGTTCCACCCAGAGATCGCCGGTGAGACGCGGGTGCACCGCTTCTTCCTCGAGGTCGTGTGTTCGTCGAACTGACGTCCTGATGTCCGGCCATTCGAAGTGGGCGACCACAAAACACAAGAAAGCCCTGGTCGATTCTCGGCGGGGTAAGCAGTTTGCAAAGGCTCTTCGAATGATCGAAGTCGCCGCCAGGGAGGGCGGGGGGAACCCAGCGTCCAACCCAACTCTGGGCGACGCAATCTCCCGCGCAAGGGATGTGAGCGTTCCGAACGACACCATCGAAAGAGCCGTCAAGAGAGGTACCGGCGAGCTCGAAGGGGTGAAGTACGAAACCCTTACTTACGAGGGGTACGCCACGGGAGGCGTGGCGGTCATGGCCCTGGTGATGACCGACAACAGAAACCGGGCAGCCGCCGAAGTTCGGAAGATATTTACCAAGAACGGCGGCTCTCTCGGCGACCCCGGCTCGGTCGCGTGGGTGTTCCACAAGAAGGGAGTCGTTCTGGTTCCCGCCGAAGCGGCATCGGAAGACGACCTGCTTGCAATAGCAACCGAAGGCGGCGCAGAGGATCTGAACAGGGAGGGCGATTCCTGGGAGATCACATCTTCCCCGGAGACGCTGGCGAAGCTTAGATCCGCGATAGAGGCAGCAGGACTTCCCATCGAGAATTCACAGCTCACTATGCAGCCCTCGACGACGGTCGCGGTTCCGGCGGAAGATGCCGCGAAGGTGCTCCGGCTCCTCGAGGAGCTCGAGGATTCAGACGACGTCCAAGAGGTCTACTCGAACTTCGACATTCCCGACGAGGTCCTTGCCGGCCTGACCTCCTGAACCCCGCCCCCCCCGGCGGGAGTGTCAAATCCCTCAATGCGTCACCGCCGCTGGCTATCATCGACAAACACTTGTTCGATTTGCAGGAGGGAACGCGTGGGAACCACGGTTATAGGGATTGACCCGGGTCTAACCCGCATGGGTTTTGCCGTCGTCAGGCAGGACGGCTCATCCCTGCGCTCGATTGACTGCGGAGCGATCACCACGGCAGCCGAGCTCCCACTGGAGTCGAGACTCGACCGGCTCTTCACCTGCCTTACCGTGCTCATGACTGAGCACGCCCCTCATGCAATCGCGGTCGAGCGGGTCTTTCTCAACAAGAATGCTCTAAGCGCCATCGGCTCCATACAGGCCAGCGGAATTGCGCTTCTTGCGGCCGCGCGATGCGGTGCTCCGGTGACCGTGTACAGCCCCGCTCAGGTCAAGCAAGCAGTCGTGGGAACCGGGTCGGCGTCAAAGGATCAGGTGAGGTACATGGTCGAACGGATCGCTCCGGGGGCAAAACCTGCTTCGCCAGATGCCGCCGATGCCATCGCTATTGCAATAACCCACCTTGCACTTAGGCGGCACATGGCTCTGGAGGAAGTCAGATGATCACCTCTCTTTCCGGAACCATCATGTCGGTCGGAACAACGGGGGCCGAGGTGGATGTGAACGGCGTCGGCTATTGGGTGTATTTGCCCGGCAACTTCCTTGCGTCGGTCACTGTCGGCCAGACCGTGCGGATGCCGGTGCATCTGGTTGTGCGCGAAGACTCCATGACCCTCTACGGTTTTGCGGACTCTTCGCAGCGCGAGACCTTCAGAGCCTTGATAGGCACGAATGGGGTCGGACCAAAGCTCGCCCTATCCATACTCTCCGTTCTTTCCCCCGAGTCGTTGAGGAGAGCCGTGACGACCGGCGACCATGCCCAGCTGACATCAGTGCCCGGGATCGGAAAGCGCGTTGCAGAGCGAATTGTCGTGGAGCTCAAAGAAAAGCTGGGCCCGTCGATAGAGCTCGCATCCTCTTCGAGCGCGGTGGGGGAGGCCCGTGAAGCACTGCTCGGCCTCGGATACACCCCCGCCGAAGTCAGAGACGCGCTCGCGGCCTGCGAGGAGACGGAAGCTGTCGAGAACATCGTGAAGTCCGCCTTGAAGGAGCTTGCCAAAGTATGAGAGAGGAAAGGGTTTTGGCCCCCCTGCCCGAAAGCGAAGACATCGAAGCGGAGTCCAGTCTTCGGCCGAAGCGGCTCGATGAATTCGTTGGGCAGAGCTCGACCAAAGAGCATCTTTCGATCATTCTCGACGCGGCGCGGGCTCGTGGAGAGTCTGCGGACCACCTGCTTCTCGCCGGCAGCCCCGGACTTGGGAAAACGACCCTTGCCCACATTGTGGCCAACGAGCTCGGCGCGGCCCTGAAGATCACTTCCGGCCCCGCGCTGGAGCGGGCCGGAGACCTCGCGGCGATTCTCACCAACTTGGAGCCCAATGAAGTGCTGTTTATCGACGAGATTCACAGGCTCTCGAGGCCGGTGGAAGAGGTGCTCTATCCCGCTATGGAAGATTTCAGGCTGGACCTTGTGATTGGGAAGGGACCCGCGGCCCGGTCCATAAGGCTGGAGCTTCCCGATTTCACATTGATCGGAGCCACGACTCGAACCGGCCTGCTTACGTCACCGCTGCGCGACAGATTTGGGTTCGTAGGACGGCTCGACTTCTATGAACCGGAGGAGCTCGTCGCGATTGTTATTCGGTCCGCGTCTATTCTCGGGATAGTCCTCGAGGAGCCCGCTGCAAGAGAAATCGCCTTGAGATCGCGTGGGACTCCCCGAGTTGCAAACCGCTTGCTCAGACGGGTGAGGGACTTTTCAGAGGTTCGAGCGAAGGGAAAGATCACTCTTGATGTTGCATCGGATGCCTTGACGCTGTTTGAGGTGGACATGGCCGGACTGGACAAGGTCGACAACGCAATCCTTACGACCCTTGTCAGGAAATTCCGGGGAAAGCCGGTAGGTCTTGGCACATTGGCAGCGTCTGTGGGAGAGGAGCCGGATACGGTGGAAGATGTCTACGAGCCTTACCTGCTTAGAAAAGGACTCATAGCCAGGACGCCTCGCGGGCGAGTAGCCACAGCGGCGGCCTTCGAGCACCTTGGCCTGGTGGACGTGGAGCGGCTGCTTTGATCGGTTCTCTCGGCAGAGTGTTTGTTGCTCTTGGCCTGTGCCTCTTGATCGCCGGCGGTCTGATGATTCTGCTCGGTAAGAGCGGCCTCCAATCAATGCCCGGCGATCTTTCGTTCGGCCGTGGAAACTGGCGCGTTTTCGTCCCCATCGGCACTTCGATTGTCCTTTCGATAATTCTGACGCTCATTCTCTGGATGTTCAGCGCGCGCCGTTGAGGCCCACTTAGACGCTCGCCAAGCCCGCTCTCAAAAACGCTTAACCCAGGTTGTGGTTAGGCTTGGCCGCCCACCAATCAAGGAGACTCAATGAACGCGACCAACCTCATAACACTGGCCGTCATGGTTGGTGTCTTTTATCTACTACTCATAAGACCCCAACAAAGGCGTCTGAAGCAGCACCAGTCACTGGTCTCTGGCCTGCAGGTCGGTGACGAGGTCGTTACCGTGGGAGGCCTCTACGGATTCATTCAACGCCAGGACGACTCGACAGTTTGGCTGGAGATTGCCGACGGGGTGGTTGCCCGATATTCGAAGCAGGCAATAAGCCGCACGATCACCGCAATCGAAGAGGATGAGCCCGAGGGGGAGGAACTACCCCCGGCTACAGAATCCTGATTCAACTAGCGGCTATTAAGGTCTGAAATCGTGAGGAAGACCAGTCGTCACATCACCTCGATCGTCATCGTCCTTGTGGCGGTCGCCGTGCTTTCAGGTGTGATTCTTGTGACCGAGCTCGAGCCCAAGCTCGGCCTGGATTTGCGTGGGGGCCTGGCGTTAACCCTGACCGCTCCCGCGGGAACCAGGGATGACGTTCTGGACAAAACCGTGGAAGTCCTGCGCGCCCGGGTCGACGCACTCGGAGTGGCCGAGCCCGACATATCCAGGGAAGGGTCGACCAACGTCCTGATTCAGGTGCCCGGAACTTCAGACAGGGCCAGACTTCTCGACCTTATTGGGAGAACGGCCCAGCTTCAGTTCCGCCAGGTCAAACAAGTGATCCCCGAGGGAGATCCCGCCTTTGTTACCGGGACGGTTGTACCGAGCGAAGACCCGGCTGCCGAGGCGATCCTGCCGGACGCCGAGGGGTCGACACAGTTCCGGCTTGGGCCGGTGGAGCTGACCGGGGCCGGCGTGCAAAGGGCTTCCGCCATCGTGGACACGGGTGCGGTCGGCGGCGGCTGGAGAGTCGATGTCGAGTTCGACAAGACGGGCGCTGACAAGTGGAAGGAGTTCACCGGAAGGCTTGCATGTCTTCAGGGTCCCGAGCGTCAGATCGCGATCATTCTCGATGACAGGGTCGAGTCTTCACCCCAGGTGGGTGAAGAAGTCCAGTGCAACGACGGCCTGACCGACACCGTGATTACGGGAGGGTTCACCGAGAAGGAAGCGAAGGACCTTGCACTCGTTTTGACGACGGGTGCCTTGCCGGTGAAGCTCGAAAGGTCGGAGGTCAGGACGGTGAGCCCCACCCTTGGAAGCGATTCACTGAGGGCCGGCCTGCTCGGTGGGGCGCTGGGACTGGCTCTTGTTCTTCTCTACGTCCTCATTTACTACCGGACTCTCGGTCTTCAGACCTGGCTGGGTCTGCTGGCATTTTCTTCACTCATCTACTCATTGATCGTCCTGTTCGGAGCGTGGATTGGCTGGAACCTGACGCTGGCCGGCATTGCCGGTCTGATGGTTTCCGTAGGGGTTGCCACTGACTCGTACATCGTGTTCTTCGAGCGAGTGAAGGAGGAGGTGCATGAGGGTAGGAGCCTTCCGGCTTCCGTAGACAGGGGCTTCAAGCACGCATGGCGCACCATGCGTACCGCCAACACGGTGACGATCCTTGCTGCGGTAGTGCTGTACTTTCTGGCAGTCGGGCCGGTCAGAGGATTCGCCCTTGCTCTTGGGATGGCGACGCTCTTGGACCTGGCCGTCACATACGCGCTCACGTGGCCTCTCGCGGCACTACTCGCAAGAAGTCGATTCTTCGCCGAGGGTCGCTTCATCGGAATGAGGCGTGCCCTTGAAGGAAAGAAGTCCGACGACGGAAAGACGAGCGTTCTTACAAAGATCTACCGCAGCGAGTTCAACATCGACTTCATCGGGAAGCGCAAGCTTTGGATGTTGATCTCAGGAGTCCTCGTTTCGATCTCCGTCCTGGCCCTAATACCAGGACTCAGGGGTTTGACCTATGGGATCGATTTCAAAGGAGGGACCCTCCTGCGCTCTCCGCGCGATACATCCGTTTCGATTCCGGAGATGAGAGAGGCCCTTAGCATCGCGGGCGTCGAGAACCCCGTTGTGCAGGTAGTCGGAGACTTCAAGGGCCGCTCCGAGTTTCAGATCCAGTCGGAAGAGCTGGAAGGTGCCGAGCTCGACAAGACCATTGCTGCGGTCGCATCCGCGAACAAGGTCGACGAGAACCAGGTCGACACGGAGTCCGTCGGGCAGAAGTGGGGGCAGCAGATCACGACGAAAGCGCTTCGCGGCCTGGCCATCTTCATCCTTCTGGTCATCCTCTACATGTCCTGGCGGCTCGAGCCGAAAATGGCTCTTGCCGGCATCATGGCCCTTCTGCACGATCTGCTTCTGACGGCGGGGGTATACGCGATCGTCGGCTTCGAGGTGACTCCGGCCACGGTAATCGCGACTCTGACGATTCTTGGTTACTCCCTTTACGACACGGTGGTCGTCTTTGACAAGATCCGAGAGAACCAGGCATTGCCGGCCTATGCGAAGAAGTCATTCGCGGAGATATCCAACGCGTCGACCAACCAGGTCTTCATGCGTTCGATAAACACTTCGCTAACCGTCCTTCTGCCGGTCGGCAGCCTCCTGTTTGTCAGCAGCTTCCTGCTGGGAGCGGAGACCTTGAAGGACCTTTCACTCGCGTTGTTCGTCGGCGTTGCGGCAAGCACCTACTCTTCGGTGTTCGTGGCGACTCCTCTTCTCTCGTTCTGGAAAGAGAAGGAATCGCGATACGCGGGGCTTCGGCCACGAATGAAGAGCCAAACGGTGCCGCTGAAAGCAACACCAGCGCCCGTGACTGCCCAGGGAGAGGGAGCAGCTGCCGCACCGGCAGCGTCAAGGCCCAAGGGGCCGACGACCGGCGACCACGTAGTTCGGGCACAGCGCAAGAAACAGAGTCGAAGCAAGAGGAAGAAAAAACGCCGTTAGGCCGGCGACCCACCCTGAAACAAAAGACCTACTGGACCGGCGATCTCCGTGAATCCTGATTCAATCGCTGGAGAATTTGGGCTTCAGCGGCTAAGAACGCGCTGACCACATCAGGGTCGAACTGCGAACCCGAGTGACGAGTGATCTCGTCCATTGCAACCTCCACCGGCAGTCCCTTGCGATATGGGCGGTCGCTTGTCATCGCATCGAACGCATCGGCTACTGCGAAGACGCGGGCTCCGACAGGGACGTCTTCCCCGGCGAGCCTGTTCGGGTAGCCTTCGCCGTCCCACCGCTCATGGTGAGCCATGACCACGTTGATCGCGTGCGGGTGCAGGAACCTGGCAGGTTCCAGAATCTTCGATCCCATGACCGGATGCTGCTTCATGATTGCCCACTCGCTCTCGTCAAGAGGCCCCGGCTTCATCAGGATCTGTTCTGGGATGCCGATCTTTCCAACATCGTGTAGCAGAAAGCCGAACACTATGGATTCCTCTTCCAGTAGCTCTGGAAGGAAGGATCTGGCGATAATCGTTGCGTAGTCTTGAACGCGTTTCGCATGGTTGCCCGTCTGGTCGTCCTTGGTCTCCAAGGCGGCGGCGAGCGACTGAACGGTGGATAGATAGCTTGTGTGCAGCTCTTCGGCCCTCTGTTCTGCATGCCGATAAAGTCGTCCCAGCTCCGTCATGACGGCCGACGTCAGGTCTCTGGATAGAACCGACTGCCCCTTTGCTGCCCATTGAAGTGCTTCGACGAAATCATCCGCGGCGATCCCCTTGAGCAGATATCCAAACGCGCCGGCAGCGATCATCTCGGTAATGAACTTTGGTTCTTCGTGGGTTGTCCAAGCGATGACTCGCATTTCCGGATAGCGGTCCGCAATAATCCTTGTGGCCATTATTCCGCTCAGGCCCGGCATGTCGACATCCATCAGTACGAGGTTCGGCTGGCAAGTGCCGATCATCTCCAAAGCCTCCGGTCCTCCGGCGGCCTCGCCAACTAGCTCGAAGTCGGGGTGTGGTTCAAGGATCTCGCGCACAAGAACGCGGAACTGCGGGACATCGTCCACGACCAGCACTCGAACTTTGACAGGACTCTGTTCAGGCAAGACCATTCAATGTCTTTCTCTCAACTGATCTTTTGCCACACCGACCCTTAACTATAAGACCGGTAGCCAATGCTAGGCGTGCTTTAATGGATGACCTTCTCCGCTAGGAACTTCATGGCAGAGCCGACCAAACCCGTAGACATCCAGCCGTCTCCAGCGACGGCTCCAACGGAGCGGGCCCGAACGGGTGGTCCAACACCCCCCTCGAGACGTGGGAAGGGGGTCCTTGCCCGGTTAAAGCCTTCATTTCAGGCAGTTCCGCCCCGAGTCGAGGAGATCATCAAGACGGTAAGGGCCCACCATGTCAAGGCAGATGGCAGACAGATCGCAGCTGCTTACGCGACCGCCGAGGAGGTTCACCAGGGACAGTTTCGGAAGTCTGGGGAGCCGTTCATCAATCACCCCATTGCCGTCGCCAAAATCATCGCCGACCTTGAGATGGATCCGACCACGGTGATAGCCGGGTTCCTTCACGACTCAGTCGAGGACACGGAACTGTCAATTGAAAGTCTGAGGGGATCGTTTGGCGACGAGGTCGCCGAAATCATCGATGGGCTGACCAAAATCGAAAAGATTCCGTTCAGGTCCCAGGAGCAGGAGAGAGCGAGAAACCTCAGAAAGATGATCCTTGCGATGGCAAGAGATCCAAGGGTGATCGTTGTCAAGCTCGCCGACAGGCTTCACAACATGCGAACTCTCGAGGCCCTCGAGCCTGCAAGGCGTGAGTTGATCGCAACCGACACTCTGGAGATTTACGCCCCGCTTGCTCACAGGCTGGGAATGCAGCAGATCAAAGTCGAGCTCGAGGACCTCGCGTTCAAGACCCTCTACCCAAAGAGGTACGACGAAATAGAGCAGATGGTTGCGCTCCGATTGGAGGAACGAGAGAAGTACCTCTCGGCGGTTATCTCTGCCGTTTCCTCGAGGCTTCGAGATGTGAAGGTGAAGGCGGAGGTTAACGGTCGCCAGAAGCACCTCTACTCCATCTACGAAAAGATGATCGGAAGGGGAAGAGAGTTCGACGAGATATTCGATCTCGTCGGAGTGCGAATCATTGTGGATAGTGAAAAGGACTGTTATGCCGCGCTGGGCGCGATCCACTCGCTATGGACCCCTTTGCCGGATCGCTTCAAGGACTACATAGCGACTCCCAAGTTCAATATCTACCAGTCGCTGCACACCACAGTCATCGGGCCGGAGGGCAAGCCCCTCGAGGTGCAAATCCGAACCAAGGAGATGCACTTGACGGCCGAGCTGGGAATTGCAGCTCACTGGTCGTACAAGGAAGACCCCCGGGGCCGCGCGTGGATGCGAAGGATGGTGGATCTTCAGCAAACAGAGGACGACTCTGAGTTCCTCGCGGGTCTCCGAATGGACCTGTACTCCGATGAAGTTTTTGTTTTCACACCCCAGGGGGACATAGTCGAGCTTCCACAAGATTCGACTCCCATTGATTTCGCTTATTCGATTCATACCGAGGTTGGTCACGCGTGCATCGGCGCCCGCGTAGATGGACGGCTCGTTCCTTTGGCGCGCCAGCTCGCATCAGGCGAGACCGTCGAAGTCCTTACGTCCAACACTCCAGCGGGACCAAGCAGGGACTGGCTTGATGTCGTTGTCACACCCCGAGCTAAAAGCAAGATCAAACAATGGTTCACGAAAGAGCGGAAGGAGGAGGCCCTGGCCGAAGGCAGGGATGCTTTGGCCAAGGCCTGCCGAAAGGTGGGAATCCCACTGCTGAACGAATCGACTATGAACTCGGTCGCCGAGGAGTTGCACCTTTCAGGTAAGGAGGGACTGCTTCTTGCCATCGGCGAAGGAAGAGTTGCCGCGCAAACAGTGGTCCAGCGCCTGCTTCGGGAAGAGTCCGGTGAAGAAGAAGCCGAGCTTGCTGCTCCGAGGGTTCGCACGAAACCGGCAACGGTACAGGGGGTGGTTGTTGAGGGGGTAGACGACGTATGGGTAAAGCTGGCGCGATGCTGCATGCCGGTTCCGGGCGATCGAATCGTAGGGTTCGTCACGAGGGGGCGCGGGGTATCGGTGCACCTGGACGACTGCCCGAACATCGCGGCGATCGGCGAAGAGGATGAACGCCGGCTTCTGCCGGTGAAGTGGGATGCTCTGACTGCCGGTTCGTTTCCGGTTCAGATACAGATCGAAGCTTTGGACCGACCAAAGTTGCTTCGTGACGTAACAACCGTCGTGTCGGACCTCGGAGTCAACATCTCGTCCGCAAGCAGCCAGGTCGGCCGGGGGATTGCCGCTCTTCAGTTCACCTTTGAAATATCCAACCCGTCACAACTCCAGTCGATACTCAAGGCGGTAAGACGAGTCGACAGCGTTTACGACGCGTATCGCATAACTCCACGGCCGCGTTAGTTGCGGGTCCTTCTTCAACGAGTTTCCGCCTGTCGCGTCGCGGTCGATGGTGCCACCGTGGGTTCAATCGGGCCGGGACTACTGGCCCTGGTTGGAGTTGCCGGACCCGACACCAAGGGGGTGGCCGATTCTCTCGCGGCCAAGCTCGCGAATCTGCGCATCTTCAGTGACTCGACAGGAAAGATGAACAGGTCGGTGATCGACGCCGGAGGGGGGGTGATGGTGGTTTCTCAGTTCACGCTGATCGCGGACCTTAGCCGTGGCCGGAGACCGTATTTCGGAGAAGCGGCTCCGCCCGAGCATGCGCGGATGATCATCGATCACATGGTCGAGAGCCTCGAATCCCAAGGGTTGACCGTCGCCACCGGAGAGTTTGGTGCGCACATGCAGATATCAATTGACGCGGATGGGCCTGTGACCATTCTTCTAGACTCGAACACATGAACCGCATCCAAAGGCCCAAGGGGACTACCGACACCATTCCGCCGCACTCCCGGCAGATTGAACGCGTGGTCGAGAGAGCCCTGACCGAATTCCGCCTCTACGGATACCACCGGATAGACACCCCGGTGTATGAGCACACGGATCTGTTCGAGAGGGGTCTGGACGAGGGAAGCGACATTGTCACGAAGGAGATGTACACCTTCGAGGACAAGGGGGGCCGCTCTGTCACGCTTCGGCCGGACATGACTGCTCCTGTGATGCGAGCGGTGCTCGAGAACGGGATGGACAAAGGAAGTCTTCCTTTGAAGCTCTACTACCACGTCCCTGTGTTCCGCCACGAGAAGCCACAGTCGGGACGTTTCAGGCAGTTCTGGCAGGTGGGGGTTGAGGCCCTGGGCCCGTCGGGTCCGTCCATCGATGCGGAAGTCGTGAAACTGGCCTCCGACTCAATCCTTGCCGCCGGCGTGCCCGACGCAGTTCTCAGGCTGAACACCATTGGCCACCCCGAATGCCGTGAGGCTTACATTCCGAGACTACGCGCGTTTCTCGAGAACCATCGCTCTGAACTGTGCGAGGACTGCGCAAGAAAAATCGACCGCAACCCACTTCGCACTTTTGACTGCAAAGTCGAAAGCGACAGAGCGCTCATGGAAAATGCGCCGCTGATTACGGAATTCATCTGTGATGAATGCAGGTCGCACTTCGAGGATTTAAAAGCCATGCTCGACTCTCTGTCTGTTCCCTTCGAGCTGGATCCGACACTCGTACGCGGGTTGGACTACTACTCGAGGACAACCTTTGAGTTCGTTAGTCCACGATTGGGAGCGCAAAGCTCGGTTGGTGCAGGGGGCCGGTACGACTACCTCGGGGAGTTGATCGGAGGCGTCAGTCTTCCTGGAGTCGGATTTGGACTCGGCATCGAAAGGCTCCTTATGGCCGCCGACCTCAGAGAGCCAGCGCCCGTAAGAGAGCTCGTATTCGTTGTCGCGACGGCCGGACTTCGCCGGGATGCCCTCAAGCTTGCGGCCCGGCTTCGGTCGCAGGGCATACCAAGTGACGTCGACCACATGGAAAGAAGCGTCAAGGCACAATTTCGTTCGGCAGCGCGGGCTGGGGCAACGAAGGTCATTGTTATGGGGGAGAGGGAAGCTGCAGTTGGGAGGTTCACGGTCAAGGACATGGCATCCGGTGAAGAGGTGGAAGTGGGAGCGGACCATTTGATGACGGCACTGGCGCCGCAGTGAAGCGTACCCACTACTGCGGAGATGTCCGGGCCTCCGACTCCGGCAAGACGATCGAACTCAGAGGCTGGGTCCACAAGAGGCGAGATCATGGGGGAGTCATCTTCATCGACCTCCGGGACAGACAGGGACTGATCCAGCTTGTCATCCACCCGGATAAGCAGCCGGATGCTTACGCGATGGCGGAGAAGCTCCGCTCAGAATTCGTCGTGCGAGTTTCGGGAGCAGTGAAGTCCAGGCTGAAAGATGCCGTAAACCCAAATCTGGAAACGGGTGAGGTCGAGATTGACGTGGCTGAAATCGAAATCCTCTCCACATCGGAGACTCCGCCATTCGCGATCGACGACAGGGCCGGGGTCAACGAAGAAACGCGGCTTCGGTACCGCTATCTCGACCTGCGCCGGCCTGAGATGGTCCGGGTCCTGAGGCTGCGCCATCAAACGATCTCGGCTATCAGGGAGTTCTTCGATGCCGAGGGGTTCCTCGAGGTGGAGACTCCCTTGCTCACAAAGCCGACACCGGAGGGTGCCCACGATTTTCTGGTCCCCACACGACTGCATCCCGGAAAGTTTTTGGCGCTGCCCCAGTCGCCACAGCTGTTCAAGCAGTTATTGATGATTGGCGGCGTTGATCGTTACTACCAAATAGCCCGCTGCTTCAGGGACGAAGACCCCCGGGCCGACCGGCATCAAGATTTCACTCAGCTCGACATGGAGATGTCGTTCGTCACACAGGAGGACGTGCTGGATGTTGGCGAGAGGATGTTCAAGCACGTGTGGAAGACGACGCTTGGGGTCGATCTCGAACCCTTCGAGCGCATCCGATACCAGGACGCTATGGATCGCTTCGGTTCGGACAGGCCTGACCTGAGGTTCGGCGTTGAGATCGCCGACGTGTCGAACGTCTTCTCCGGTACCCAGGTTCAGGTCTTTCGGTCCGCCCTGGACAAAGGTGGAGTCGCCAAAGCCATCGCAGTCCCCAGCGGGGCGGGGCGCTCGCGCAAAGAGATCGAGAGCCTTGTTGCAATTGGCCGCAGCTTCGGCGCGGGGGGTGTTGCTTGGATTGCGTTGAGGAGCGAAGGGATTGCATCGCCTCTGGAGAAGTTCCTGACGGAGGAAGAGATCCTGGGAGTGCGCGAGGCCACTGGAGCCGGCGAGGGCGACTTGTTGCTCATCGTTTGTGACAAGCCTTCGGTGGCGGCTCCGGCCTTGGGCGGAATAAGACTTGCGGTTGCCGATCAGCTGGGGTTGCGAGCCGAGACGGAGCCTACGGATCCTGCCCACTGGAAGTTCGCGTGGATCCTCGATTTTCCTCTGGTGGAATGGAGCGAGCAAGAAGAGCGCTGGGATGCTGTGCACCATCCCTTCACGGCTCCTCGTCCCGAGGACGAGGACCTGCTTGTCACCGATCCCGGCAAGGTGCGCGCACAGCAGTATGACTTGATGGTGAACGGCTGGGAGCTAGGTGGGGGGAGCATCCGAATCCACAGCGGCGAGCTGCAGAAGCGAATCTTCGACCTGATCGGCTTGGACGAGGACACGATCAGCCGCCGGTTCGGGTGGTTCCTGGACGCCTTCAAGTACGGAGTGCCTCCGCACGGTGGAATCGCTCCTGGCATCGACCGGATCGTCGCCAAGCTCGCCGGTAAGGAAACGATTCGGGATGTGATCGCGTTTCCCAAGACCGGCTCCTACCTGGATGCACTTACGGGAGCTCCGTACGAGGTAGACGAGGAGCAGCTTCAAGCCCTGCATTTGGAAGTCGTCCATCCAGATGAGGAGTAGCAAAGAAGGAGACAGCCTCTTTACCAACGCGCTGGAGGAGCACTTCGACGAATTCGCTCCGCTCGCAGCACGGATGCGCCCGCAGACCCTCGACGACTTTGTCGGTCAGCGTCACATGGTAGGACCGGGCAGCCCGCTGCGCTCTTTGATTGAGGCCGACAAGATGACCTCAGTGATTCTGTGGGGGCCGCCTGGATCGGGCAAGACGACTCTTGCTCACATAGTCGCGAAGGCGACCAAGTCGCGTTACGCGGAGCTATCAGCAGTGAACGCCACAGTTGCAGAGGTAAGAAAGAACATCGCCGACGCCAAAGACGCACTTGCGGCAACTGGCAGAAGGACCTTGTTGTTCATAGACGAGATACACCGATTCAACAAGGGACAGCAGGATGCGTTGCTCCCTGCCGTGGAAAATCGCTGGGTTGTTCTGATCGGAGCGACCACTGAGAACCCGTTCTTCGAAGTGAATTCTCCTTTGCTGTCGAGAAGCATGCTTTTTCGTCTCGAGAAGCTAACGCCTGAGGACATCAGGTCGATCGTCATGAGGACAATCGAGGATGAGGAGCGAGGACTTGGGAAGAGCGGAATAAAACTCGAGGAGGACGCCGTCGGCCACATCGTTCAAACGAGCGGAGGGGACGCGCGCTCGGCCCTTAATGCTTTGGAGGTTTGTGTTGCTGCAGCAACCGCCTCCGGCTCTTCCGTCGTAACCCTCGCCACTGCGGAGGAGACGCTGCAGCGCAGGCGCGTCGTCTACGACAAGAAGGGCGACGCCCATTACGACGTCATCTCGGCTTTCATCAAGAGCATGCGGGGGTCGGATCCTGACGCCGCGCTGTACTGGCTCGCGGTGATGCTGGAGGCCGGCGAAGATCCGCGCTTCATTGCTCGCCGGATCGTCATTTTCGCCTCGGAGGATGTTGGCAATGCCGATCCGATGGCTCTGGTCGTGAGCGTCGCGGCGTTCCACGCGCTCGAGTTTGTAGGCCTTCCCGAGGCTCACCTGAACCTGGCGCAAGCTGTGACCTATGTGGCCTCGGCACCCAAGTCGAACGCGTCAACTCTTGCGATAGGAAGAGCTGCAGACGACGTCAAGGCTGCAGCCGCCCTGGAGGTACCGGTTCATCTGAGAGGGTCGCACCCGCATCAGCCCGCCAAGATGGGCAGAGGGAAGCCTTATCTGTACCCCCATGACTTTCCGGATGCATGGGTGGATCAGAGCTACAGACCCGAAGATGCGGACCATCGCATTTACTACGCGCCCACCGATCACGGCGCTGAGATGGCGATCAAACAGCGGCTCGACGACCTGCGGTCTCGAAGGAGTCCAACGAAAAAGTAGCGGTAAGGTTCTGTGATGGATAGCGCCCTTCTTCGCAAGACGTATCTCGACTTCTTCGCCGAAAGGCAACACGAGGTCGTTTCTTCCGCGTCCCTTGTCCCCGACGACCCAGGCCTGCTCCTGACCATTGCGGGGATGGTGCCTTTCAAGCCTTACCTCTCTGGCGAGAGGCCCCCTCCTTTTGACCGCGCCGCGTCAAGTCAGAAGTGCTTTCGTGAAGTGGATATCGATCAGGTTGGACGCAACCGCCGGACTCTGACCTTCTTCGAGATGCTCGGCAACTGGTCTTTTGGCGACTACTTCAAGAAGGAAGCTTGTGTCTGGGCCTGGGAGTTCATGACGGAGTCGTTGGGGCTTGATGGGGAGCGGTTGAGGTTCACCGTTTTCGAGACCGACGACGAAGCTGCCGACATTTGGGCGGATGAAGTCGGCGTACCCCGAGACAGGATCATTCGCCGCTCGCGCGAGCACGGCAATTTCTGGGATATGGGCGTTGCCGGGCCGGCGGGACCATGCTCCGAGCTTCTCTACGACCTGGGGCCTGGCTTTGGCGAGGAGTTCATCGGGGGCGAGATCGACGACGAGCGTTATCTCGAGTGCTGGAACCTTGTCTTCATGCAGTACCTCATCGACGACGACCTCCAGATCACCGGGGAGCTTCCGAACCGAAACGTCGACACGGGTATGGGTCTGGAACGCATGGCTCTTGTCCTCCAGAACGTCACGAGCGTGTTCGAGATCGACACTCTCGCCTCGCTCATGCATGCAGCTCAGGGGCTGAGCGGGAGAGTGTACGGGAGGGACGATAAACACGACGTCGCTCTCCGAGTACTTGCCGAGCACTCCAGGTCGATGACCTTTTTGATCTCCGACGGCGTCGTGCCCGGGAATGTCGGCCGTGGGTATGTACTCAGAAGGCTGATCAGAAGGGCCGTCAGGTACGCCCGACTCCTCGGCGTGGAAAAGTCCATCATTCCCGATCTTGTCGACATCACAATCGCAACGTATGCGCCCGCATACCCCGATCTCGAGTCGAACCGGCAATTGATTCAAAGAGTCATCGAGAAGGAGGAGAACAGGTTCGCTGTGACTCTTCGCTATGGAATGGGGCTGCTGGATCAGGAGATTGCACAAGCCAAGGACAAAGGCTCGAGCTCGCTCTCAGGCGATTCAATCTTTCGTCTCCACGACACTTACGGCTTCCCGTTTGACCTGGCGGCTGAGATCGCTGCAGACGAGGGCCTTACAGTCAGTCGCGACGACTTCGACGCGTTGATGCGCGAGCAGAAGGAACGGGCCAGGGCCGCTCGTGGAAAGCCCGCGCCGGGAGAGCGCGGGGAGTTGCAGACGATAGTCCAAGAACTCGGCTCGACCGATTTCGTTGGTCACGAGACCCTGATCAGCGAAGGGACGGTCGCAGCGGTCCTGAGCGGTTCATCCGCGGTAACAGCCCTCGAGGAGGGAGCGGAGGGCGAGCTCGTTCTGGACAGGACGGCCTTCTATGCGGAGGCCGGGGGCCAGGTGGGAGATCGTGGGGAGATTCGGACCCCGACGGGAAGATTTTTGGTGGAAGACACGCAATGGGGCGTTCCCGGCCTGATCATTCACCGCGGAAGGGTCGTGTCTGGGTCGGTAGAGCGCGGTCAGATTGCATCAGGCCAGGTCGACGCCAAGCTCCGGGCGCAGGTGCGCGAAGCACACACGGCAACGCACTTGCTGCATTGGGCTCTGAGGGATCTTTTGGGAGATCACGTGAGACAGCAGGGGTCGCTCGTAGAGCCGGGACGGTTGCGATTCGACTTCTCTCATCTGGAAGCGGTCGCTGCCGATCAGATCGAGCAGTTAGAGGAAGAGATGAACTCGCGCGTCATCACTGATGATCCAGTTCACGCCTTCTGGACGACTTACGACTACGCGGTTGAGCTGGGGGCGATGGCGCTCTTCGGAGAAAAGTACGGAGAGCATGTGAGGGTCGTCGAGGTTGGCGACTATTCGAAGGAGCTCTGCGGTGGAACTCATGTCTCTCGCAGCGGCCAGGTGGGTGTGATCAAGCTCATCCATGAAGGATCGGTCGCGGCGGGGACAAGACGTGTCGAGGCCGTAACGGGAATGGGGGGCCTGAACTACCTCAAGAGTCAGGCGGCTCTTCTCTCGAGAGTCGCAGAGCTCCTCAAGACCAATCCGGACAGGGTGCTGGAAAAACTTCAGAAAGTGCTGGCCACATTGGCGGATCTCGAACGCGGAGTCGCGCAGCAGGAGGAGGCGGGTCTCAAGCAAGAGGTGGCTCGGATCATCGGTTCCGAAGAGCTCGAGAGGTTGCAGGGAGCAGCCCTTTATGTGCTGCGACGGGACGCTCTCACCCAGGATCGCCTTCGAAAGTTTGCCCTCGCGGTGCGAGAGGGAATCGGATCGGGAGCTGTGATCATAGGCGGCCTTCATGATGGCAAGGCGAACGTAGTGGCAGCCGTTTCTGATGACCTGGTAAAGAGAGGACTCTCATCGCGGGAGCTCGTTAGCAACGCGGGACTCGTTATTGGAGGCGGCGGCGGCGGAAACGAACGCCTGGCCGTAGCTGGAGGCCCCAAGGCAATCGCGATCGACGAAGCTATCGGCGTTGCCGCGGCCAGGGCGCGTGAGGCCCTCGGGTCGCTTCCACCGATTTGATGGGCGCGGTTATGGCCATCGATCCTGGGGCCAAGCGAATAGGGATTGCGATCTCAGACCCGGAGGGGACTGTTGCCGTCCCCTTGGAAGTGATCCCCAACGACGCCACGGCAATGGATCGCATAAGGGGTGCGGCAGAAAGAATCAACGCGGAGGTGGTTGTCGTGGGCCTGCCGGTGAGACTGGACGGCAAGGAGGGGGCCGAAGCCGAATCCGCCAGAGCCTTCGCGTCGGCCGTTTTCGAAAGTTTGGGTATTCCGGTCCACATGCTGGACGAGCGATTGAGCTCGAAACAGGTTTCGCGCGCAATGAGCCGCGGGGGGATTAACTCGCGACGCCAAAGGGGGAAGCTTGATGGTGTGGCTGCAGCAATGCTGCTGCAGTCGTATCTGGACTCGAGGAAGAAGCAATGAGAAAGCTCTTGACTCTTGGTGTTGTTCTGCTGCTGCTGGCCGGCTCGGCGGCTGTTGGATACGGATGGATCTACGACAAAGGCACACCATCCGGACGGCCCGTTCAGATAACCGTCAACCCTGGAGACTCTGGAGGAGCGATCGCACAAGAGCTCGAAGACAAGGGCGTCGTCGAATCCGGGCTCGCCTTTCGGGTCTTCGTGCGTATCACGGGGGCGAATACAGATCTCAAAGCCGGCAAGTACACCCTTCGGACGGGTATGCCTTTCTCGGAGTTGCTGGAGGTTCTTAGAAAGGGGCCGCAGGAGAAATTCATTCGCCTAACAATCCCCGAGGGTTTGAATCTCGAGCAGATCGCGGGCGTGGTCGGAGAGAAGACTCACATTCCGGCCCCCGACTTCCTCGCGGCAGCAACGCCCCAAACCGTCAGGCCCTCTCCGCTGCCGCCCGACTCGGTGAACCTGGAGGGGTTTCTTTACCCAGCCACTTATTTTGTCTCTGAAGAGGAAACGCCAACTGGTCTGGTCACACGGATGGTCGAGGAGTTCGAGGAGCGGGCAGCCGAGGCGGGCTTGGGAAAGGATGGCCTCGACAGGACCCCCTACGAGTACGTGATCATCGCCTCGATGATCGAAGAGGAGGCCAAAGCGAACGAAGAACGAGGAAAGATCTCCTCGGTCATACACAACAGGCTCGAGCGTGGAATTCCACTCGGAATCGACGCAACCATTCAGTATGCGGTCAAGAAGTACGGAGGCGAGCCCCTCACTCGATCTGATCTCGAGATCGACTCTCCCTACAACAGCCGCACCAGGACGGGGCTGCCTCCCACTCCCATAGCAAGTCCGCGACTTGCATCTATCAAGGCAGCTATAGAGCCTGAGTCGACGAACCTCCTCTATTACGTTCTTGCTCCCGACTGCGTCCATCATGTGTTCACCGCCGACTACAGCGAGTTCGAGGCGGCCAAGCAGAGAGCACCCGATAACTGCTGAACGAAACGGTTCAAACGACCGGCGAAACCAGGGTTGCCGGGATCGTGGGCGGCGAGAGCCAGGTGGCTGCGAGCCTTTCGCCGGTGATTCACAACGCCGCGTTCCGCGCTCTCGAGTTGAACTGGATTTACGTACCCTTCCCCGTGTTACCCGGGCAGGTCCTTTCTGCTATCGAGGGTCTCGCCCGTGCGGGGGTCCGGGGGCTCAACGTCACGACGCCGCACAAAACCCATGCGGCGGGGGCTGCGACGACGATGTCTGCGGAGGCCGCCCAGGCGAAGGCGGTCAACACCCTAGTCATGGACGGCGACTCGATCGGTGCTGACAACACGGACGGCCGCGGTCTCATTCAATTCATCGAAGGGGACCTGGGTTGGAGCCCGCGCGACAAAAGTGTCCTGATCCTCGGAACCGGGGGAGCAGCGCGCTCTGCTGCGGTTTCGCTCGCGGGGGCCGGGACTTCTGGGGTTGCGCTGGTTTCGAGGACCAGCGTCGGAGCCCGGACGGTGACGGAGTCGCTCGATTTGCCGTCGGTCAAGGGTCAGACGGGAGTCTCGAGAGACGACCTCGCGACTGCAGATTTGGTGATAAACGCGACTCCAGTGGGCGCCGGAGGCGAGTCACTCCACCTGGAGATGGCAGGTCTGAAGAAGGGGGCCGTGGTAGTTGACCTCGTCTACCAGCGGGCGGTGACCCCGCTTCTCGAAGAAGCACGCAGGCTGGGTTACGAGGCTCATAACGGGCTGGGAATGTTGCTCCATCAGGCCGCCCTCTCATTTGAAATATGGACCGCTGTCCGCCCTCCCCTGGAATTGATGTCGGCCGCGGCGGTTTCCCACCTGGCCAGGAGTGGTTGAGGCCCGGGCGGGCGCAGGCGCTCAAGCATGTCCACTGCCCTGCCGAAAATGAAACAAACCGGTCGCCTCGTCCTAGACTTGGAGCGGCGCAATCGTCACGCCCGAAGGCCTGACCAGATTCGTAGGAGGTAGCAACCATGTCGATAACAAGAGCCGACGGATTGGCGCTAACGCTCGAAGAGTTCCTGAGACAGTGCCCAGACGTGGATGCCGCAGCCGTTATTAGCTCTGACGGCCTGCCAATGGCATCGGCCCTACCCAGCCACATCCATGAGGATCGCTTGGGGGCGATGGCCGCAGCCATGCTTTCCCTGGGCGACCGGGCTGCCGAAACTTTGGGCCGCGGGCGTCTGAAGCAAGTATTTGTCGAGGGTTCAAATGGGTACGTCTTCCTGATGGCGGCGGGGCCGGCGGTCTTGTGTGCAATCACTCAGAAGAAGGCCAAGATCGGTTTGGTGATTTACGAGATGCAAACGACGGCATCCGTAGTAGGCAACATCCTCATGGAAGGGGAGGTGCGTGCCGTGCAGACAAACGCCGCCCCCGTCTCGCCGGCGCCACAGCCCGCTGCGGTCGAGGCGTCCCCGGTCGTGCCCGAGCCCAGAGCGGAGGCTTCGTCGAAGCCGGCAGATCTGCCCGCCGGCGTCACCTGGGACGACTACCAGGAGAGTTGAGGCCAACAAGTGGACCTTAAGCGAATTATGCGTCGACCTACTTCTGCGGAGGCCCACTAGATGACCGCGCTCTCAGGATCGCTCGACGTTTTTGCCCTCCCGGACGTCTTGCGTCTGGTGGCTCAAAACAGGGTGACCGGCGCGCTTCACGTTAACCGGGATAGCGGCGACGGCGTAATCTATTTCACCAACGGAACCGTTCAATTTGCCGACTCATCCCTGACGCACGACTTGCTCGGCCAGCGGCTCGTCGGTGCAAAGGTTCTCTCACAGAATCAGCTTCTCAAGGTCCTCGACGAACAAAAGCGCAGCGGGGGAGCCTTGCACGAGCTTCTCATCGAGAAGAAGTTGCTGAACGACGAAACTCTGAACGCCCATCTCAGGGAGCAGGCCGAGGAGGCGATCTATTCCCTCCTGCAGTGGGACGTTGGTAGCTTCAACGTCGAGCCCGGAGAGGAGCTCGAGCAGGACATTGGAATGGCCGTTTCGGTGGACAACCTGCTTATGGAATCCTCGAGGAGGCTGGAAGAGTGGGAGGTCATTCGCCGAAAGATTCCAGCTGTGGAGGCTGTCGTCGTGATGGCCGCAGACCCCCCCGACGAGTCTTCCGACATCAACATCAAACCGGATGAGTGGAAGCTGCTCGTAATCGTCGACGGCTCACGCTCGGTCAGGGATATCTCGCTCGCAGCCGGCCGGTCCGAGTTCGACACGTGCAAGGTTCTGTACGGACTTGTGACCGCGGGTCTGGTCAAGGTCATCGGCGATTACGCCCCCGCTGAAGAGGAGCCGTCCAAAGAGGAGAAAGATCCGGCCCCCGTGAAGCCCGACGAACGCCGTTCGGAACGGCGGGTAGCCGCCCCGAACGGGAAGCCAACGCGCGCGGCCGAGCCCGTACAGGAATCCGACGAGGGAGCCGAAGCAGCTCATGCGGAAGCATCAATTTCCAAGGAGGTACTGCAGCGCCTGATTGCAGGCGTGAGGGACCTGTAAGCCTTTGGCCACCGTCAAGGTGGTCGTTACCGGTCCGTTCGCAGCCGGGAAGACGACCTTCATTCGAACCGTATCCGAGATCGCGGTCATCTCTACCGAGCGCAATGTCACGGATCACAGCGCCGAGAAAAAGGGAAGAACCACGGTGGCGATGGACTTCGGAAGAATCACTATCGATGAGTCGCTGGTCCTTTATCTATTCGGAACCCCCGGCCAGGAGAGGTTCGATTTTATGTGGGAGATCTTGTCCGAGGGCATGCTTGGGTTCATCCTGCTGCTGGACCCGGTGGACAAGGAATCCTTTGAGGATGCGCGGAAAATATTGAACGCCTTTCTGGGGTACGGGGATGTTCCTTTTGTCGTCGCCGTCAACAAGCATGACGACGACGAAGCTGGTGCGGCGATTGCCCGGGCCGAGTTGGCTCTTGCGGACTCAGTACCCATCGTCCCGGTGGACGCGCGCGACCTCGAGAGCGTCAAAGGGGTCCTGCTCGAGCTGCTGTTGTTGGTTGTGAAGACAAGGGAAAATCAGCAGGTTCTGAGTCCCGGCTAAATATGGGTTTCTTCAGCCGCCTCTTTCGAGGAAAGAAAAAGAACAGAGCCCCCGGCTGGAATTGGGCCCTGGGTTCGGGGGTTCACCTTGCTCCGCCTCCACCGCCACCCCTGAAAGCCGACGACAACGACACCGACTGGCCCGCAGGGCGGGTCGTTTTGGGGTTTGAGAACGGGACCCTTCATTCCCTCGAGGAAAGCAACAGGCTCGTTGCCGATTTTGTGAAGGCAGCAGATCGAATATTCAGCCCGTAAAGGCGTAGGAGCGTGTCTGCGCTGGAGTTATAGTCGTTAGGTGACGGGGACGGTCAGGTGAACGAACAAGCAAACCGAGGATTCGGCGACCTCCTTCTAGACGAGGGACTCATCTCGGGCGACCACCTTGGCGAGGCCGAAGAGGAGGCCAGGTCCACAGGCAAGTCCCTCGGCAGGGTTCTGATCGACAAGGGATTCATCACCGAGGCCCAGGTCTTTGCCGTTCTGGCGAGAGCCACAGGCTTTGAATTCGTTGAACTCGCGGAAATCACCATCGATCCGACCGCCACCACCTTGATTCCTGAGAGTCAGGCGCGGCGCTACAAGGCGCTTCCTATCGGCTTCGACAACGGCAAGCTCGTTGTGGCAATGGACGACCCCAACAACGTCTTTGCCATAGACGACATCCGCACGATGACCGGTAAAGAGATCAAGCCAGTAGTTGCCACGGGCCAGGACATCCTGGCGGCCATAGGGCGGATGCAGCGCCTGGACACATCTGTCGAAGCGATGGGCGATGGTGGCGGGGACTTTCTCCTGGACGATGAGGAGATCGGTGGGAGCGCAGAGGATGGGGGAGACGCACCGGTCGTCCGCCTGGTGAACCAGGTCATCACCCAGTCCGTAAATGACAGGGCTTCCGACATCCACTTCGAGCCGCAGGAGCGGGACCTGCGGGTGCGTCAAAGGATCGATGGAGTTCTCCACGAGCTCGGTCGCTTTCCGCGTAACATCCAGGCCGGGGTCGTCTCGCGACTCAAGATCATGGCCGACATCGACATCGCAGAGCGGCGGATCCCTCAGGACGGCCGCATCAGCCTGTCCGTCCAGGGAAAGTCGATCGACCTGCGAGTGGCAACGCTGCCGACTGTTTACGGAGAAAAAATCGTTCTCAGGATTCTGGATAAGTCGAGCGTTTTGCTGAAGCTGGAGGACCTCGGGTTTTCGCAGCACAACTTCAGGCTCTACGAGGGCGCGTACACCAAGCCCTACGGAATGATCCTCGTCACAGGTCCAACTGGCTCCGGAAAATCCACGACGCTTTACGCCACCCTCAACATCCTTAATCAGGAGGATAGGAACATCATCACGGTAGAAGACCCGGTTGAATACAGACTCGCCGGGATCAACCAGATCCAGACGAACCCGAAGGCCGGCCTAACGTTCTCGTCTGCTCTGAGATCGATCTTGCGTGCGGACCCGGACACCGTCCTGATCGGTGAGATCAGGGACAAGGAGACGGCCCAGATTGCGGTCGAGGCCGCTCTTACCGGCCACCTCGTTCTTTCGACGCTGCACACCAACGATGCACCCGGCGCCGTCAGCCGTCTGATTGAAATGGGAATCGAGCCCTTTCTGGTTGCATCGGCTGTCGATGCCGTCCTTGCCCAAAGACTTGCCCGCCGGTTGTGTGAGAAATGTAAGGACGCATATACGCCAACGCGTGAGGCTCTGAAGGAAAACAAATTCCATATTGGCGAAGACGAGGAGATTCCTACGCTGTTTCGTCCAAAAGGCTGTCCCAAGTGCAGCAAGACCGGGTACAGAGGCCGGATGGCGGTCCACGAGGTAATGCCTATGTCGGAAGACCTCGAAATGCTAACGGTGGAAAGAAAGTCGAGTGACGAGATCCGCCGGCTTGCTATTCAGCAGGGGATGATCGATCTGCGCGGAGACGGTATGCACAAAGTCCGTCTGGGACATACCTCTCTGGAGGAAATTCAAAGAGTCATCATCTGATTGTTCCCAACGGCCCCCCACCCCGTACAATGCCCGCTCTGGAACACAACATGAGCACCGAACCCGCCCAGCCCGCCCACGTCCCCGACGCGCGCATGATTTCTCTTCTCGAGGAGGTGGTCAGCCGCAAGGGGAGTGACCTGCACCTGACGCCTGGAATTCCTCCGGTGGTTCGCGTCCATGGGCGTCTTGTCCGACTTCAGGAGAGTGGACCCCTTGAGACCACGGAGCTGAGGTCGATGCTTTATTCAATTCTCAGCCAGCGCCAGATCGACACATTCGAAGAGGAGCTGGAGCTGGACTTTTCATTCTCGCTCCCAGGGAAAGCCAGGTTCAGGGCCAACGTCTTTTACCAGCGCGACTCGGTTGGGGGGGCCTTCAGGCTCATCCCTGCCGAGATCAAAAGCATTCAGGAGCTAGGGCTTCCGTCCCAAATCGCCGACTTTACGGAGATGAACCGAGGTCTTGTCTTAGTGACTGGGCCGACGGGCCAGGGAAAAACGACAACCCTTGCAACCATGATCGGCATGATCAATCAAAACAGAGATACGCACATTGTCACGATCGAGGACCCCATCGAGTTTGTGCACGACCACAAGATGTCGGTCGTGAATCAAAGAGAGGTAGGCACCGACACCCATTCGTTTTCAGAGGCGTTGCGACGTGCCCTGAGACAGGACCCCGACGTGATCCTGGTGGGAGAGATGCGAGATCTCGAAACCATCTCAACTGCACTGACCGCGGCGGAGACCGGCCACCTGGTGTTTGCGACCCTGCACACCCAGGACGCGGCACAGACCGTCGACCGAGTTATTGACGTCTTTCCGCCCCAACAACAGGAGCAGGTGCGAGTGCAGCTGGCCGGAAGCCTCCAGGGAGTAGTCGTGCAGTACCTGCTTCCATTGACGCAAGGAGGGGGCCGCGTGCCGGCGGTGGAGATTATGTTTGCTACCCCCGCCATCCGTAACCTCATCAGGGAAGGCAAGAGTCACCAGATCAACTCCGCGCTCCAGGCAGGGGGGCGCCATGGGATGCAGACGATGGATCAGGCGCTGGCCGATCTGTACCGGAGCCGCAAGATCTCGTTCGAGACGGCCATGGAACGGGCCTCGGATTCTGAAACCCTGAAGCAGCTTCTGGGCAAGTAATTCCCGCCGTGCCCCTCGAGTCGGTGGCGATCGCAGCAGCGACTTTCATCTGCGGCGCTGTATTCGGAAGCTTTGCCAATGTCGTAATACACAGGCTCCCTCGAGGGGAACCGCTGGCCAGGCCTCCGTCAAGATGTCCCGGCTGCGGCAAGAATCTCAAGTGGTGGGAAAACGTTCCGCTCGCTTCTTACCTCGCGTTACGAGGCCGCTGCTCCGCTTGCGGCGTGCGGATCTCGCTGCGCTATCCGCTCGTTGAGGCCCTGTGCGGTGGTCTCTGGGCTTTGACCGCGATCACGATCGGCCTGACCCCATACCTCGCGGCCCTTCTGGCCATGGCCACTACGCTCACAATCCTTACCTTCATCGATCTCGAGCATCGACGACTGCCAAACAAGGTTCTCGGCCCCGCATCGATAATCGCCGTTGCCTGCCTCCTCGTTGCCTCACTTGTCACTGGGGAGCCTTCCAGGCTTCTTGATGCGGCTATTGGGGCCGCGGCGTACGGGGGGCCGTTGTTTTTACTCGCTCTGGCCGTTCCGAGGGGAATGGGGGGAGGGGACGTAAAGCTTGGCGCTTACATTGGGCTGAATTTAGCCTGGGGCTCGCTGGGAAACGTGGCCGTTGCGGCCTTTGTGGCCGTCCTTGCTGGGGGAGTTGTCTCCTTGATCCTTATGGCGTCCGGGACCCGGGGCCGCAAGGACGCGATCCCGTTCGGGCCCTTCATGGCGCTTGGCGCCGTCGTCGGCGCCCTTTGGGGCCCACGTCTGCTGGACATCTGGCTGGCGACCGCCGGCTTCTAAAACACTCCGCGAAATCCCCGTTACTAATGTTGACTTCTGTTAACTTTGGGCCAGTATTGGCACATTAGGTACGTGAAGCAACGGGAGCGCACTACTGAGACCCCAGGTGCATGTGGGGTAGTTGACTGCCTGTGTGACTCTTGTTAGCTTCCGTAAACCCCTGTGGCGCATCGTCACCGGGCGGAGCTGAGAACGGGAGCGCGAAGTTGAGCATGGAGGCTGGGATTCGTCCCGTCCGGGTCAATGGTGACGTTCTGCTGACTGTGGCGGAAGTGGCCTCACTGATGCGCGTCTCGAACATGACGGTTTACAGGCTCATCAAGTCCGAGCAACTAAAGGCCTTGAAGGTCGGCAAGAACTACCGAATCAGGGAGTCGGACATCGAGACATATCTCAACGACCGCTCAGTGGGGGGACCGTAATGGCTCGGGCCAAGGACTCAGTTGGACTTGATATCGGAACGAGCGGCGTAAGGGCTGCTCACCTCTCGTTCGGCCGGGTTCCTTACTCCCTCCAAAATTTCGGCCAGGTTGCCCTGCCTCCGGGGGCCGTCCGAGAAGGTGAGATCGCGGACTCGGCGACCGTGGCGCAGGCGCTCAGCGAGCTTTGGAAGCGGGGAGCTATCAAGAAGAAGACGGTCAGCCTTGGAATATCAAACGGCCGGGTCGTGGCTCGGCCAATTCAGTTTCCCGCAATGACCGAGGACGAACTTCGAAACGCGCTCCAGTTTCAGGCTCAGGAGTACATCCCATTTCCAGTTGAAGACGCGGTGGTCGACTTTCAAATCGTCGATGAGTTCGTCGGCGACAACAACGAGAGAGTAATGCAGATATATCTGGTGGCCGGCCACAAGGAAATGATCAGCACGTTCGTCGAGACGATCGAGCGAGCGGGGCTGAGGCTCGATTCAATTGACTTCATTCCTATGGGGCTCATTCGATCCCTGGGAGAAACGGCCGATTCCATGGAGCGAAGGGCCGGCGTCGGAGAGGCCATCATCGACATCGGTGCGGGAGTCACGAACGTCGTCGTTCACGAGGGGGGAATCCCTCGCTTTGCGCGCGTGCTGGCCACCGGAGGACACGCTCTGACCGACGCACTCTCTGCCGGAATGGGAATTCCCTTTGAGGAGGCGGAGGCAATCAAGCAGCGCCTCGGCCTTCGCCCACCTGGTCCCGCTGCAGAAGTCCCGGGGGCCCAGGGAGACGATCTTGCAATCCAAATCCTCGAAAATCGGGCGGGAGCGTTCGTGGATGAAGTTCGCGGCTCCATCGATTACTTTCTGGCCCAGCCCGAGTCCATCCAGATCTCGAGACTCGTGCTCAGCGGAGGGGGATCGAAGCTAGTCAACTTGGGCGCCCGTCTGTCCGCAGGACTGCGAGGCCTCCCGGTAGAGCAGGGGAGAGCGCTTCAGCGCATCACCGTCCAGAAGTTTGGTTTGACCGATGAACAAATTGGTGAGGCCGAGCCCCTTATGGGAGCTTCCGTTGGCGTTGCCCTGGGGGCCGCATGGCAGTAAGACGAATAAACCTCCTTCCCCCAGAGATTGCAGTCAGAAGGCGCGTCCAGCGCCAGACGTTCGGACTGGGCGCGGGTTTCCTCGTCCTGCTTTTGATCCTTGGAGCCATCTGGGTCTTCAGGCAAGGCCAGCTTCACGACCAGGAGGATCGCAAGGCAGTCGCGGAAGCAGAGGCGAGGTCATTGCAAACCAAAGTAGACGCCCTTGCCGAGTTCAGCGAGCTAGACAAAACAGTGAAGGACAAGAAGGCAACACTCGCTGCTGCCATGGCCGGCGACGTTGCTTGGTCGCGTTTGATGGTCGAGCTCTCGATGATCATTCCCGGCGACAGCTGGCTTCTGTCGATGGCCGGGACGTCAGCACCTCCGACTGCCCCCGCTGCGGGAGCGGCCCCAGCGCCGGCAGGAGCTCAAGCCGCATCGCTTGGAACTCTCAACTTCACAGCAGTCACGTTCGACTTTCCGGGCGTTGCCAAATGGATCACGAGGCTCCAGGAGCTCCCCAGTCTTCAGACGATCTGGGTTCCCTCTGCATCGACGGCCCTCATCGGTGAGCGCGACGTCGTCAACTATTCGAGTACCGCTGAACTGTCGAGCGACTCGGCCAGCGGGAGATACCAGCCGGCGGCCGCGCGATGAGACGAAATTTCTTGATATTCGTGCTGGTGGTGATAGTCACCGCGGTTCTGTACTTCTTCTTCGTGTTCAGCCCGCAGAGCGAGCGGATCAAAGAGGCGTCGGAATCTGCGGACGCTGCTGAGACCAAGGTGAGCAGGCTCACGCTCGAGCTAAGGCGGCTACAGGCGCTGCAGAAGGATGCGCCCCGCCTTCGTCAGGAGGCGCAGGTCCTGGATAGCGCGATGCCGAACGATCCACAGCTTGCTCAGTTTCTCTTGATGGTTCAGGAGCAGGCCGATGCTTCGGGCATCGATTGGACTTCGGTCAACCCCGCGCCCCCCATCGCCGGGCCGCAGCCGAACGTGAGCGAGATCACGATCGCGCTGAACGTCAGTGGAGGGTACTTCCAGGTCCAGGACTTCCTCGTAAGGCTCGAGACCCTTTCACGCGCTCTGAAGATCGACACCCTGAGTCTGACCCCGCTTCCTGCGACGGAAGGTGCCTCAGCTGGAGGTTCGCCGGAGCTGATTACCAGCCTCACCATGAAGATGTTCGTCTCGTCGATTTCAGCCGCGCCGGCAACAACGGCCGCAGCGGGAACTTAGACAAGGAGCTTTTGGTGGCAACCGAAGAAGCAGTAGTCGAAGAGAGACAAGGCCTGAACCCGGCGGTAGTTGCCGCGCTCGTCGTGGGCGGGCTTTTGCTTCTCGGACTCTTCTTCTGGTTTGTCGCCAGACCATTCCTGTTTCCCCAGCCTGCTGAAGAGCCACGCGTGCCTGCCCCGAAGAGGCAGGCCGTGAACCCCAGTCCCAGCCCGGCAGCGGCCGCGGAGCAGCCTCCAGCAGAGACCTTCGAGGTCTTTGAATCGAAGGATCCATTCCGTCCCCTTGTCGTCGTGCCCGTAGCTGCGGGGGCCGGAAGCGGTTCTACGACATCAGGTGCAACCGGTGGAGGTACAACTGGGACCACAACCGGTGGGAACACGCCCGCCGCAGGGAACGGTGCTGCGGGGGGAGCCGCGCCAACGGGCGGACAGCGGGTCAGTCTGATCGATGTGTTCACCGACGACGGCACTAAGAAAGCTCAGATCAAGGTCGGGAGCACGGTCTACACGGTCGCGGTCGGCGAGACGTTCGCCCAGAACTACAAGCTCGTTTCCGTATCGGGGGACTGCGCGACGCTGCTGCACGGAGACAACAAGTTCACCCTCTGCGAGGGCGAAGAGGTAATTAAGTAGGGGCTTCGCTTACTCAGCCATGACGGCGGCCCGTCGGCCCTCCCTAGCTCAATTTCGCCTGCCTGCCCAAGGGAAATTGGGTCGGGCGGCGAAGCCCAGCCCGGCCTGGCGACACCCTGGCGGTCTTGCGCTCGGGCCGCCGATCTCTACAACGCTTAGGTACGCGCAAAGTCGCCTGTCCGGTCTGACTCCGCCGCCCTACGTTCCTCGCCATGAGCGGCTCCACAAGCGCTACAGAACAAGTCACCGCCGCCCTGCCTGAGTTCTCTCGGCTTGGCGCTGGAAGTGGGTTGGGGGCGGGGGATTTACCATGCGGGGGTGAGGTTTCTTACTGCTGGGGAGTCGCATGGGCCTGCGCTTTCTTTGATTGTTGAGGGGCTTCCTTCGGGATTGGCGCTTTCTAGGGAGTTCATAGGGCGGGAGCTTGCTCGTCGGCGGCTCGGGTTTGGCAGGGGGCCTCGCATGAAGATCGAGGCCGACGAGCTCGAGATTCTGAGTGGGGTGCGGTTCGGCAGAACTCTGGGGAGCCCGGTGTCCATGTTGATTCGCAATTCAGAGTGGGCAAAATGGGAACGGGTCATGTCCGCGGAAGGTAAGCCTGCTGGAAACCCGCTCACCGAGCCGCGGCCTGGACACGCCGACCTTGCAGGGATGTTGAAGTACGACTTCGACGACGCACGCAACGTGCTCGAACGGGCAAGTGCTCGAGAAACCGCGGCCAGAACTGCAGCGGGGGCTACGGCCAAGACACTGCTTGGGGAGCTCGGGGTTCAGGTTGTCTCTCACGTGGTGGCCATCGGCCCGGTCGCGTCGGACTCGGATCGCAGACCCTCCCCGGACGATTTGGATGCCGTCGACTCGAGCCCTGTCCGGTGTTTCGATCCAGCGGTTGAGGGGGCGATGATCGCCGAGATCGAAAAGTGCTTCGAGGAGGGCGATTCGCTTGGAGGAGTGTTCGAGGTGATCGCTTACGGCGTCCCTTCCGGCCTCGGTTCATACGTTCACTACGACCGCAAACTCGATGGCGTGCTCGGGGGAGCCTTCATGTCCATTCCAGGGATCAAGGCGGTCGCGATTGGTGACGGCCTGAAGGTCGCCAGACAGCGCGGAACTCAAGCGCATGACGAGATCTATCTCGAGGACGGCCGGTTCGTTAGGAAGACCGATCATGCCGGGGGTCTCGAAGGAGGCGTGACCATCGGCGGATCGGTTCGCGTGCGGGCTTCGATGAAGCCCCTGTCCACGTTGAAGCAACCTCTGAAGACCGTAGACACTCGGACCGGAAAACCGGCCGAGGCTTTCAGGGAGAGGACCGACGTCTGCTCTGTGCCAGCCGCCGCGGTCGTAGGGGAAGCGATGATGGCATGGGTCCTGGCTGATGCAGCAGCCGACAAGTTCGGCGGGGACACGGTCGGGGACATGAAGGCGGCGCTTTCGACCTTTTTGCGGCGCACCCATCGCGGGTGAAGATAGCTCCGGCCGGTACCGTCGCTCTCATCGGGCCCATGGGTGCGGGCAAGAGCGAAGTTGGGGCCCTGCTCGCCCGAATGAGCCATAGACCGTTCATCGATACCGATCGTGCCGTTGAAGCGGCGGCTGGGATGTCGATCGCACAGATATTCCAGAGCAGGGGGGAGAAAGAATTCAGGCGAATCGAAGAAGAGGTCGTCAAAGAGTCTGCTTTGCGAAAGGGGGCGGTCATAGCCTGTGGAGGCGGCGCCGTTGAATCAGCTTCGGCGATGTCCGCCCTCGCCAGGAGCGGAGCGATCGTTTACCTGCGTATAGATGCAACCAGCGCTGCGGCTCGCCTTGGCTCCGGGGAAGGACGACCCTTGCTCGGAGGTGGCGAAGTCGAACAAAAGCTCACGAAGCTCATTCAGGAAAGGTCGGGGCGTTATGAGGAGCTTGCCGATCTGACGGTGGATGCGAACGGCCCACCACAACAGGTCGCCGAGTCGATCACCGAAGGGCTCGCCCTATGAAGGCTCATCGAGTTGAGCTGGGCGCCGACTCATATCAGGTCGTGGTTGGTACCGACATCCTTGACGCAATTCCGGAGATTCTTCCTTCCGGCCCTATAAACAGGATCGCGATTGTCGAGGACGCCGGAGTACCGGAGCCGGCAAGAGACGCGCTCGAGAACGTGATGGGCGAGATCGCCGAGGTGCGCAGGATTGCCGTGCCGGGTGGAGAGCAAGTCAAGTCGCTGGCCTCGGTTGAGAAGGTTCTCGAGATGCTCGCCCAATGGCCTCTCAGAAGGTCGGATCTGGTTGTTGGTTTTGGGGGAGGGGCCACTACCGACCTTGCGGGATTCGTTGCTTCCGTTTACCAGCGGGGAGTGAAGGTCTGCCACGTGCCGACCACTCTTCTGGGACAGGTGGATGCAGCGATCGGCGGCAAGACAGCAGTGAACCTTGCGGGCAAGAATATGACAGGTACTTTTCACCAGCCGTGCCTGGTGATTTGCGACGTGGCAACAACTCGTTCGCTTTCTGAAGACCACCTGCGCTCGGGTCTTGCTGAGGTGATCAAGTACGGGCTGTGTTTCGACTCCGCTTTGCTCAGTCTTCTCCGCGACGACGCTTTGAACGCGTTCCAAAAGGATCCGGAGGCGATGGTGTCCGCTTGCGTTCGTATAAAGGCCGAGATAGTGGCGATCGACACGTTCGATAAATCTGTTCGCCGGCATCTCAACTACGGACACACCCTTGGTCATGCACTGGAACTGGCAACCGGTTTCGAGGAGCTAATGCACGGTGAGGCCATCTCGATAGGAATGACGTTTGCCGCGGAGATGTCCCTGGGCATGGGTCTGTTGAGCGACGAGGAAGTGAATCTTCACCGGCAGATCATTTCGGGAGCAGGGCTTCCGGTTTCGACGAACGTTACCCCCGAAACGGTCATACCCCTTCTCACCAGGGACAAGAAATTTCGTGACGACCAGGCGTGGGTGTTGCTGGAAGGTTTGCAGCGTCCTTTCGTCAAGATAGGCGTACCCCAGGACGCTGTGCTTGCGGCTTATGCGAAGGTCTCGCATGATGGGTGACCTGCAATGACAAAGATATTTGTGATCAACGGACCCAACCTCAACCTTCTAGGCGATCGGGAGCCGGAGGTTTATGGAACCACGACCCTCAAGGAAATCGAGCAGCTGTGCCGGGACGTTGCCAGGGAGGCGGGGGCCGAGGTCGACTTCAGGCAAACCAACGACGAAGGAACCTTCATCGACTGGCTTCACGAAGCGCGGCAGTCTGCGGATGCCGTTGTACTTAACCCCGCCGCCTTTACGCATCACTCGTATGCTGTTGCGGAAGCAGTTTCGGCCCTCGACGTTCCAGTGGTCGAGGTTCACTTGTCCAACATTTACTCGCGTGAGGAGTGGCGAAGAAGGTCCGTCGTCTCTCCCGTAGCAACGGCGGTTGTGGCCGGCCTTGGTGCACGCGGGTATACGGTGGCCGTCGCGGCCGCGTGTGAGCTGGCTGAAGGAAAGGGTTAACCACATGGATTACCAGGCAAGGCTCGAATGGCTTTCGAAAAAGCTCGCGGAACAAGAGGCGGACGGCATGATCGTTGGGGGATTCACCTCTATCGAGCGGTCTCGCATTCCGAACGTTGAATACCTTTGCGGCTTTACGGGTTCTGAAGGAACCGTTATTGCCGGACCGCAGGGAGCTTTCCTAATAACCGACGGCCGTTACACGATCCAGGCTGCCAACGAGGTAAAGGGTGCAGAGGTTCGCATCTTCGAGACGTCCGCCGACCGGCCGGAGCTACTCCAGAGATCGGCAAGCGATGCTGGGATAACCAGGGCGGCATTTGAGTCGGGCATCGTTTCGGTCGATGGCCTGAATGATTTGAAGGGTTACCTACCCGAGGTCGAGCTCGTGCCCGTCAAGGATGTTGTCGAAGAACTGAGGCAGGTCAAGCAGCCGGAAGAGATCGAATTGATCAGGGAAGCCGCAAAGATGGCGGACGCTGCCTTCGAGTGGATCGTCGGAAAAGTCGAGGTTGGAAAGACAGAACGCGATTTGGCCCTTGATCTCGAGATGTACATCCGGCGCAACGGAGCCGAAGCGGTTTCCTTCGATTCGATTGTGGCTGCTGCAGAGCGAAGCGCGCTGCCGCACGCCGACCCAACCAACCGCGAGGTCGAGAAGGGGCACTTTCTTCTATTGGACTTCGGTTGCCTCTTCAAGGGCTACTGCTCTGACCTAACGAGAACTGTCGCTGTGGGTCCTGTGGACGACAGACATCACCAGGTGTACGAAGCGGTGCTTGCCTCGAACGAGGCGGGAATAGCCGCAGTGAAGCCGGGGGCCGGCGGTCACGATGTCGACGCGGCTGCCAGAGGTGTCCTTGAAGAGGCAGGCTTCGGCGATGCCTTCGCGCACGGACTCGGGCATGCCGTAGGCCTCGAGGTGCACGAGTCGCCTCGCCTTACTCGTGGATCTGAGGACGTCCTTATCGCCGGCAACGTCGTCACGATCGAACCCGGTGCCTACTTCGAGGGCTGGGGCGGTGTCCGGATCGAGGACCTGGTTCTTGTCACGCAGAATGGAGCAGATGTACTCAGCTCCGCGCCCAAAGACCTCATCCAGCTCTAACCGGAAATCGACGTGATCTCGACCAACGACATGCGGCCAGGAATGACGCTAGATCTGAACGGCGACTTGTTCACCATCGTTCATTACCAGCACCACAAACCCGGTAAGGGCGGCGCGATGGTGCGCACGAAGTTGAAAAACGTCAAGACGGGGGCGGTGATCGACCGCACCTTCCGGGCCGACGAGAAGCTGGAGCTGGCCCACCTCGATAAGAGATCGATGCAGTACCTGTACGCAGACGACTCAGGTTTTGTCTTCATGGACAACGAGACGTACGAGCAGATTCACATCGACCGAGACTTTGTGGCAGAGGCGGCAGGTTTTATCAAAGAAGGTATGTCCGTCCAGATCCCCATGTATCAATCGAGCCCGATTGGGATCGATCTCCCGGTTACCGTCGATCTGGTGGTCACCCAGACCGAGCCCGGCCTCCAAGGAGACCGGAGCACCGCAGGAACAAAGCCCGCGACGGTCGAAACAGGCGCTACGGTTCAGGTCCCGATCTTCGTAACAACCGGAGAAACCATCAGGATCGACACAAGGACGGGCAGCTACGTAACGCGGGTCCGGTAGTGGCAAAGCGGCGGGGGTCTCGCAAGCTCGCGCTGGACGTCCTCTACGAAAGTGAAATTTCGGGAATTCCTTCCACCGATATTCTTGCCAGGTACGCGGGTAACCCCGCTTACGAGTACGCAGCCTTGCTGGTAAGCGGGGTGGAAGAGAACAAGGAGAGAATTGACGAAATCATCACCGAGAATGCAAAGGACTGGGCCCTTGACCGAATGCCCCCGATCGACTTGAACCTCCTTCGCATCTCGATATTCGAGCTTTTATTTTGTTCCGACATTCCCCCGGCAGTCGCTATGAACGAGGCGGTGGAGCTTGCCGGCATCTACTCGACGGATGACTCTGGCAGGTTCATCAACGGGGTTCTCGCTGAGATCGATCGACAGAGCGGGAAAGATCGAGCCGTTTGATTCAAATCCCGCGTAATTTCTTGCGGGTGAATAGCAGGGCTGTTACAGTGAAACCGCTTCCCCTCAACCTTTAATTCCTGGTCCAGAGAGGCCAGAAAGGAGAGCTTCACATGGGATTGAACGTTGCCGCACCCCGAAGGTGCGGCTTTTTCTTTGCTTGCGATCTGTCTTGAACCAACATAGCGATACCGCCAAAGCTGTTCTCGAGGCCCCCGATATCGCCAGGGCCCTCAAGCGGATTGCTCACGAAATTCTCGAACGAAACAAGGGGTCGGAAGGCCTCGCCCTGGTGGGAATTCACAAAAGGGGAGTTCCCCTCGCGGAGCGACTCGGAAGAGAGATCGAGAGAATCGAGGGCAAGCCGGCCCTTGTCGGCGCTCTGGACGTCTCGTTCTACCGGGACGACGTGGGGATCAGGCGGCCACAGGAGGTCGAGACGACGTCGTTCGGCTTCGACATCACAAACATGACAGTTGTCCTTGTCGACGACGTTCTCTACACGGGAAGAACCGTCAGGGCTGCCATCGACGCTCTGGTCGATTTCGGGCGTCCAAAGGCCGTTCAGCTGGCGGTGTTGGTCGATCGAGGCCATCGCGAGCTGCCGATCCGGCCCGACTTCGTCGGCAAGAACCTTCCCACCTCTTCAGAAGAGGACGTAAAAGTATTGCTCGAGGAGACAGACGGCAGTGATGCCGTTCTCATAGGGGTGTCCCAATGATCAAACATCTACTGTCGATTGATCAGCTTTCCGTCGCGCAAATCGAAGAAGTCCTGAGGATCGCCGAGTCCTTCAGAGAAGTGGGCACCAGGAGGATCAAGAAAGTCCCCACGCTCAGGGGGCGAACGGTTTGCAACTTGTTCTTCGAGCCTTCGACGCGAACTCGTATCTCTTTCGAGATAGCAGCAAAGAGGTTGTCGGCAGATGTCATCAATTTCACCGCAGACTCCCGGACCTCAGTATCCAAGGGAGAGTCTTTCAAGGACACTGCTCTCACGCTGCAAGCCATGGGAATGGACGCGATCGTCATTCGGCACTCTTCATCCGGTGCCCCTCAAAGACTTTCGAAATGGGTGGCAGCCAGTGTGATCAATGCGGGAGACGGAGCTCACGAGCATCCAACCCAGGCGCTTTTGGACCTTTACTCCATTAGAGAGCGCTTCCCCAGCTTCGAGGGTCTCAGGATTGCAATCGTTGGGGATGTCCTGCACTCACGGGTGGCTCGCTCGAACATAAAGGCATTCACTAAGATGGGGGCCCAGGTCACCGTTGTTGGCCCGCCCACCCTTATCCCCGCTTCCGCCGAGAGTTGGGGAGCCGATGTTTCATGGTCGCTCGACGAGGTCCTTCCCAAGCTCGACGTCGTTTATCTGCTGAGGGTGCAAAAAGAACGGCAAAACGAGCAACTGTTTCCAACCATTAGAGAGTACGCGTCGGTGTGGGGGATGGACCGCAGAAGGGCTGAGCAACTGAAGCCAGAGGCTCTGATCATGCATCCCGGTCCAATCAACCGGGGAGTCGAGATCGGCTCGGACCTGGCCGACCTGTCCAGATCGATCATCACCGACCAGGTCACCAACGGGATCGCAGTGCGCATGTCTTTGCTCTATCTGATGCTCGGCGAGGGTTCGGAGGAGGGCTCATGAAGCTTCTGGTCAAGGGAGGGCTCGTTGTGGATCCGGCCTCCAATACTGAGACGACGGCCGACATCCTTGTTGAAGATGGTCGGATCGCCGAGGTTGGGATCGATTTGTCCGCAAAAGGAGCCACGGTTATCGACGCCGACGGGGCGGTAGTTGCGCCTGGATTTGTCGATCTGCACGTCCATCTGAGAGAGCCCGGCAGGGAAGACGAAGAGACGATCGAAACGGGTTCGCGAGCAGCAGCCGCCGGAGGGTTCACCTGCATAGTTGCCATGCCAAACACCGATCCCGTTTGCGACAACGCCTCCGTGGCCGAGAAGGTGGCATCCCGCGGACGAATGGTCGGGCTGACGGATGTGATTCCGGCAGGGTCGCTGACCAAGGACCTCGAAGGCAAGCACATGAGCCCAATTGCAGAGATGGTTCGGTCGAGCGCGCGAGTGCGGATGTTCACCGACGACGGCAAGGGTGTCGCAGACTCACGCCTGCTCAGAAGGGCTATGGAATATATCCGTGGCTTCGACGGTGTTTGCGCCGAACACTGCGAAGACGCATCCCTCTCGGAGGGTGGGCAGATGAACGAAGGCGAGTTTTCGGATCTTTTGGGCCTCAAAGGCATTCCTGCTGAGGCGGAGGAGGTAGCGCTGTCTCGTGACCTTGCCCTTGCTAGGCTCACCGGAGTCAGGTTCCACGCGTTGCACGTGTCCACGGCAGGATCGGTCGAGCTGATACGGGCGGCAAAAAAAGCGGGAGTTCGAGTGACCGCAGAAGCGGCCCCTCACCACATAGGCCTGACCGATTCCGAGCTGCTGTCGTTCGATCCGGTGTTCAAGGTGAACCCCCCCCTGAGATCTCAAGCAGACGTTGAGGCGGTCAAGGCCGGTCTTGCCGATGGAACCATCGACGCAATTGCAACCGATCACGCGCCGCATTCACCAGAAGAGAAGGAGGCCGAGTTCGAGCTTGCTCCCTCGGGAATGCTCGGCCTGGAGACGGCGCTTGCGGTTGCAATCACAGAGCTCGTGAAGCCGGGCGTGATTCCGCTGAGAAAGCTGGTCGAGTTGATGTCGGTTGCTCCGGCGCGAATTATCGACTCGCCGGAGCAGGGGGGTCCGATTGCAGCCGGGAGCGCGGCGAACCTCGTGGTGTTCGACCCCACCGCCGAGTGGACGGTCGAGCCAGAACAGATGCGCTCAATGTCTCGAAACACCCCATGGGCAGGCAGGACCCTTACCGGAAGGATCATTGCGACCATCTACAAAGGAGCGGTCACGTTCGAATCCGGCAAGGTGTTGGAAGAGGTGGTCTCTTGAAAGAAGCCCTTCTTGTGCTGGAAGACGGAGCGGTCTTTCGAGGTGAGGCGTTCGGGGCCCCGCTCGACGCAAGTGGCGAGGTCGTCTTCAACACTTCGATGAGTGGATACCAAGAGGTGCTGACCGATCCTTCATACGACGGGCAGATAGTCGTGATGACCTATCCCCACATCGGCAACTACGGAGTGAACGAAGAAGACGTCGAGAGCTCGAAAATTCGGGTTTCCGGGTTTGTTACTCGGGACATCCCGGCCCGCTGGTCCTCCTGGAGAGGAAGGCTTGGCATATCCGACTACCTTGCCGAGGAAGGGATCGCCGGGATCACCGAGATCGACACGCGAAGGCTTACTCGCCACATCAGAGACAAGGGTGCAATGCGGGGCGTCATCTCATCGGCGGGACAAGAACAAGAGGCGCTGATCGCCAAGGCGCGAGCGACCCAACAGATGCAGGGGGCCGACCACGTGCTCGACGTAACTACGAACGCGCCTTACGAGTGGCCCTCCACCGACCAGGCCCGTTTTCACGTGGCGGCCTACGACTTCGGCATCAAACACAACATCCTTCGTCTTCTAAGCGCCCACGGCTGCAGGGTGACCGTCTACCCCGCAACGACTCCAGCGGAAGCGATTCTCGAGACCGCTCCCGACGGAGTTTTCCTCTCGAACGGCCCCGGGGACCCAGAGGCAGTTGGATACGGCATTGACGCGACTGCCAAGCTCCTCGGACAGGTGCCCGTCTTTGGAATATGTCTGGGGCATCAGCTTCTGGCCATCGCCGCGGGGCTGAAGACATTCAAGCTCCCGTTTGGGCACAGAGGCATCAATCACCCGGTCGTTCGTGTCGCAGACGGAGCAATTGAAATCACCACTCAGAATCACGGATTCGCGGTAAATCCGGAGCCGTTCGGGTTCGAGGCACCAGATGCTCCAGGACGGCCGATCTCCCCGGGCCACACTGCCGAAACTCGCCTGGGGCCGGCCCAGCTGACGCATGTGAACCTGAACGACTACACGGTCGAGGGTCTCAGACTTACGGAGGTTCCGGCGTTCTCCGTCCAATACCATCCGGAGTCAGGGCCCGGCCCCCACGACGCGAGGTACCTGTTTTCGGAGTTCAACGATTTGATGGAACGAGCCAAGGGCTAAGCCCTCAAAGGAAAGAGGAAGCACATGGGAAGAGGAGACCGGCCGCAGACGCGCTGGAAGAAAGACAGGCAGGAGAAGAAGAAAGGCCGCGAGAAGAAGAAGGCGACGGCCAAAGGGAAAACCCGCAAAGGAGCCAAGTAGAAGTTGCCGAAACGCGCTGACATCAACACGGTTCTGATCATCGGATCGGGGCCGATTGTGATTGGGCAGGCTTGTGAGTTTGACTATTCCGGAACTCAGGCGTGCAAGGTGCTGAGGGAGGAGGGGTTGAAGGTGATCCTTCTCAACTCCAACCCGGCAACGATCATGACCGACCCCGAGCTCACGGACCGGACTTACGTCGAGCCCATTACGCAGGACGTTCTCGAGCGCATCATCGCCAAGGAACGTCCCGACGCGTGCCTTCCTACCCTCGGTGGCCAAACGGCCCTGAACGCGGCCGTAAAGCTTTCTGAGTCAGGGATTCTGGAGGCGTACGGAGTGGAGCTGCTCGGCGCGGACATAAAGGCCATTCGTATGGCAGAGGATCGAAGACTGTTTCGTCAGGCAATGCTCGACATCGGAGTGGACCTGCCACGCTCCGGATTCGCCTACTCGATTGACGAAGCTCTGCGAGTCGGAGAGGAGATCGGACTCCCGGTGGTCGTGCGCGCGTCGTTCACGCTCGGCGGGGGCGGCTCGGGAATAGCACGAACCAAACAGGACCTTGTCAGGATTGCCACCGAGGGGCTGGAGCTGTCTCCAATCGCCGAAGTCTTGATCGAAGAGTCGGTCGAGGGTTGGAAAGAGTTTGAGCTCGAAGTAATGCGCGACCGCAAGGACAACTTCGTCGTCGTTTGCTCTATAGAGAACGTCGATCCCATGGGTGTCCATACCGGAGATTCGGTAACCGTCGCTCCGGCTCAGACTCTCACCGATCCCGAGTACCAGACGATGCGGGACGTTGCAGCAAAAGTGATCAGGAAGATCGGAGTCGAAACCGGAGGATCGAACATTCAATTCGCCGTCAACCCCAAAGACGGCCGGCTCGTAGTGATCGAGATGAACCCCCGGGTCAGCCGGTCCTCGGCCCTTGCCTCGAAAGCCACCGGCTTCCCAATTGCCAAGATCGCAGCAAAGCTTGCGATCGGCTACACGCTGGACGAAATCCCGAACGACATAACCCGTAAGACACCGGCATCGTTCGAGCCCTCCATCGACTACGTGGTCGTCAAGGCTCCCCGGTGGACGTTCGAGAAATTTCCCGACGCAGACCGTGTGCTGGGAACGACAATGAAGTCGGTCGGAGAGGTGATGGCCATCGGCCGCACCTTCCCAGAGGCGCTGCAGAAAGCCATGCGGTCGCTGGAGATCGGCCTCACGGGGCTCGAAAGCGACGGGTGGCCAACGCGTGACAGATCAAGGCCAGGCGATCTGATGGAGCAGCTGCGAACCCCAACCGAGGACAGGCTCCTAATCGTTGGCGAAGCCCTCGAGAGTGGCTTTGGCGTAGAGGAGATCAGCAGCGCCTCGGGCATGGATCCGTGGTTCATCTCCCAAATTGCATTAATAGTCGAAATGCGAGACGAGCTGAGAACGGGGCCGCTGGACAGGCCGTTGATGCGAAGGGCCAAGAGGTTCGGATTCTCGGACGCCCAGATCGCAGTGCTCTCCGGCAGAGACGAAGCGTCGATCAGAAAGATCAGAAAGGACTCCGGCCTTCTTCCAACCTACAAAACAGTAGACACATGTGCAGCGGAGTTCGAAGCCTTTACGCCGTACTTCTACTCAACATACGAAGACGAGGACGAGGGGTTTACTTCAGACAAACGGCGAATCGTGATCCTTGGTTCGGGGCCTAACCGCATTGGACAGGGAATCGAGTTCGATTACTGCTGTGTCCACGCCGCAATGGCAGTCAGGGAGGCGGGGCACGACGCGATCATGATCAACTGCAACCCCGAGACGGTCTCCACCGACTACGACATCTCTACCCGCCTTTACTTCGAGCCCCTCACTTTCGAGGATGTTATGAACGTCATCGACAGGGAACAGCCGGACGGCGTCATAGTCGCCCTTGGGGGACAAACCCCACTCAAGCTGGCAGTGTCCCTGGAGCAGGCCGGCGTTCCAATAATCGGCACCTCGCCGGATTCGATCGACGCCGCGGAGGATCGGAGCCGATTCACACAGCTCCTGGAGAAGCTCGAGATTCTCCAGGCCCCCGGCGCGACAGCCTCATCCGCTGAGGAAGCTGTCGCCGTGGCCCACAGGGTGGGATATCCCGTGCTTGTGAGGCCCTCTTACGTCCTGGGTGGAAGGGCGATGGAGATTGTCTATAACGATGAGATGTTGAGCAGATACATTCGCTCTGCAGTAGAGGTATCTCCAGCCCATCCCGTTTTGATCGACAGGTTTCTCGAAGGCGCTATCGAAGTCGATGTAGACGCGGTGTGTGACGGTACCGACGTTTACATCGGCGGGATCATGGAGCACATCGAGGAGGCTGGTATCCATTCAGGCGACTCGGCCTGCGTGCTTCCTCCGTTCTCCATCGGCAAGTCCAAGTCGCGCAAGATTGCCGAAGCAACCGAGCTCCTAGCCCGTTCCCTGGGGGTCATAGGCCTGATCAACGTTCAGTTTGCGGTCAAGGACGAGGACGTGTACTGCATCGAGGTCAACCCTCGAGCCTCCAGAACCGTCCCATTCGTCGGCAAGGTCACCGGAATCCCCCTTGCGAAACTCGCGGTAAGGGTGATGCTCGGAGAGAAGCTGGAGGACATCGAAATCCTTCCAGCCAGGCCGGCAGAAGGGCCGTGGTGGGGAATAGACCAGCTGGATCACGTCGGCGTGAAGGAAGCGGTTCTTCCGTTCGCTCGCTTTCCGGGTGTCGACACCATCCTCGGCCCGGAAATGAAATCGACCGGGGAAGTCATGGGCATCGACACAGATCTGGGAGCTGCATTCTCAAAGTCCCAGGCGGCGGGAGGCTGGGCGCTTCCGGACAAGGGAGCGGTTTTCGTATCTGTGGCAGACCGTGACAAAAGAGCGATTGTCTTTCCTGCCAAACGCCTGTCCGATCTTGGCTTCGAGATTCTCGCAACTGAGGGAACCGCGGATGTCCTGGAAAGGGCAGGAGTTGCTGTAAGGCAGGTCAGGAAGCATTCATCCGGGTCGCCGAGCGTCGTCGATCAGATTGCGGCCGGCGAGATCGACCTCGTTATCAATACGCCGTTCGGAAGGGGTGCTCGTTCGGACGGCTACTACATCCGCACCGCAGCCGTCGCTAAAGGGATTCCGTGTATCACAACGCTTGCCGGTATCCAGGCTACGGTGCAGGGAATCGAGTCGGCACGGCGCGGAGGACTCGAAGTGAAGTGTCTGCAGGAGTACCTGCATTGATTCAGCAGACTTGCGAAGTCCTTAGCTATAAGAAGCTAAGCGAGGAGTATCACCTGATCTCCATCGTTTCGCCCGAGATTGCAGAGGCCGCGAAACCGGGGCAGTTCCTCGGCCTGCGGCCACCAGCGGGACGCAGCTTCATTCTTCGAAGGCCGTTTTCCATCTACCGGGTAAACAGGCGCGGTGACTGGGCAACCACAATCGAAGTGGTGTTCGACATCCGGGGGGCCGGAACGGCGGAGCTTGCCTCGCTCCGCCCACACGACACCATCGATGTAATAGGGCCCGCGGGAAAACCGTTCGCGATCCCGAAGAAGCAGCATTCCTGCCTACTGGTCGGGGGAGGGGTGGGGGCGGTTCCGTTGTTCTTTCTTGGAGATGAGCTGAGGGCATCCGGCAAGCAGGTCGACGTGCTTTGGGGTGCGGCGACTGCATCGAGGTTGGTAAGTCCCATCGACGCGAAGCGTCTCGGCTCGATGACTGCTTTTGCCACCGACGACGGGTCTGAGGGCCATCACGGGCTTGTCACTGAACTGCTACCCGACATGATCAAACGATGCGGGACCGAAGTGATCTATGCGTGCGGTCCTCACGCGATGCTGGCTGCAGTGACGAGGATTGGCCTCCAACACGGGATCCCTGTTCAAGTTGCTATGGAAGAGCTGATGGGATGCGGAGTTGGAATCTGCATGACCTGCGTTCAGCCGATTTGGAACAAAGACGGTACATCCGTGACATATCAAAGAACGTGCGTCGACGGTCCTGTTTTCAACGGAGCGAGAGTGGCATGGGACGCCTTCGTGCCGAACTCGCCACGAGTGTCCGTGCCCGAAGGCAACTGATGAGCGAGCAAAAAGTCGACCTTTCCGTCGACCTCGGAGGATTCAAGCTCAAGAACCCAGTTGTCACAGCTTCAGGATGCTTTGCCTCGGGCAGGGAGGCTGCGGAGTTCATGGATCTCAAGGAGCTTGGCGCCGTTGTGGTCAAGTCCATGACGATTGACCCGTGGCCGGGCAAGCCAACGCCAAGAATGGCGGAAACCCCGTCGGGAATGCTCAACGCAATCGGCCTTCAGAACAAGGGAGTGGACCATTTTCTTGCGGTGGACCTTCCCTGGCTGGTGTCGACCAAGGTCCCCGTTATTGCGAGCATCGCCGGGAACACCGTTCAGGAGTTCATGCTCGTTGCTGAGAAACTGAGGCGGGCTCCCGCCGTGGTGGCCGTTGAGGTGAACATCTCCTGTCCCAACCTCGAAGACCGAAACAACATGTTTGCCCACGACGCGAAAGCAACAGCCTCTGTGATTTCGGCAGTAACGCGGATGGTCGACAAACCAGTCTTTGCCAAACTCTCACCCAATGTGACCAGCATCCCATCGATAGCAGAGGCAGCGCTCGACGCGGGTGCACGCGGCATCTCGCTGATAAACACGGTGATGGGAATGGCCATCGACATCGACACCCACCAGCCCAAACTTGCCGGAGTTGTGGGTGGACTGTCGGGGCCGGCTATCAAGCCGATCGCGGTGAGGGCCGTGTTCGATGTCCATCGGGCCTTTCCGCACGTTCCGATAATTGGAATGGGCGGCATCATGGATGCCAAAGACGCGATCGAGTTCATCCTCGCCGGCGCGACCGCGGTTGCCGTCGGCACTGCCAACTTCATCAACCCTGCGGTGGGAGGGGAAATCTCCAGGGGGATCGAGAGCTTCTTGAGAACTCGCGGTTTCCGAAGCGTGGCTGCGATTCGAGGCCAGGTGAAGATCGAAGGATGACCGCAGGCATCATCGTCGCACTCGACGATCCGGACATCGAAGTTTCGTCGCGGTTGGCTAAGGACCTCGGCCCCCAGGTCGCGGCATTAAAGGTTGGCCTCACGTCCTGGAGCGCCCATGGCCCAGAATCTGTAAAGGCGATCCAGCCCTACGGCCGCGTCTTTTACGATGCCAAGCTCCACGACATCCCGCACCAGGTCGGTGGGGCCGCCGCGCAGCTCACTAAGCTCGGGGTATGGATGTTCACACTCCATGCGTCGGGCGGGAAGCAGATGATCGAGGCCGCGACGAGAGCTGCGTCGGAGGCCGATTCGTCCCCGATTGTGGCCGCGGTAACCGTCCTCACGAGCATCTCGTCCGCAGATCTCGAGAATGTTGGGCAGGGCAGGGACACGTCCTCGCAGGTCCTGCGGCTTGCGGAAGTCGCGCTCTTGGCGGGGGCCGGGGCTTTGGTCTGCTCCCCGTTCGAGATCGAGGTTCTGCGTCAAACCTTTGGAGACGAACCGATCCTTGTAGTACCGGGAATAAGAGACGTGGAAGGGGGAGACGACCAGGCCAGAACCATGACCGCCTCCCAGGCCTCCAAAGCTGGGGCCAACTATCTGGTCGTAGGACGGCCAATCACCCAGGCCCCCAAACCCGTGGCTGCGCTGGGCAAAGTACTCGAGGCGGTGGGGGGCTGAAGCAGCAGGAGGTTCTTGATCTTCTCGAGAGGGTGGGAGCCATAACGAACGGGCATTTCGTACTCTCGTCGGGAAGGCACTCGGATCTGTACGCGGAGAAGTTTCGCGCGCTGGAGAGGCCGGAGGTAGCTCGAACTCTCGGAGCAGAAATCGCATCGAAGTTCGACGGGTCGACAATTGACGTCGTGCTTGCGCCGGCAGTCGGGGCGATTGTCCTCGGTTCATACGTTGCATTGGCGCTGGGAGCTCGCTCGATCTTTGCGGAGAGAAAAGATGGGGAGATGACACTGCGCCGCGGCTTCGAGATAAAGCCGGGTGAACGCGTCCTGGTAGTAGAGGACGTCATAACTACAGGTGGCTCCGTAAAGGAGGTAATCGATCTGGTTCCGCACGAGCAGCTGGTTGGCGTCGGACTTCTCCTCGACCGATCGGGAGGCGCCGACCTCGGTGCACGTACCGAGTGCCTGGCGAAGCTCGACGCCGAGTCATGGGAGCCTGAAAACTGCCCCCTTTGCCGCGAGGGCGGAACCCCTCAGTCACCGGGCAGTCATTTCCTGTAGCTTGGCCCAGAACCGCGCCAGGCCTATAATCCGCCCGTTTCCGGCCGGGCCAACAAGGAGAAGACTTGCCGCTTCCTCCACCTCTTAGCCCAGAACAAAGAACTCAGGCCTTGGCAAAGGCCGCGGAGGCGAGGCGCCAGCGAGCAGAGATAAAAGAGGCCCTCAAAGCAGGAAGGACGCAGTTTGCCGATCTGCTTGGACGGGTCTCTGACGAAGTTGTTGGGAAAATGAAAGTGAGCTCGGTGTTGGAGTCAGTCCCGGGCGTCGGAAAAGTGAGAGCTAGAAAGATCATGCAACGGCTGGATATCTCGGAGTCACGCAGGTTACGAGGTCTTGGCCTCAAGCAGCGTGAAGCCCTGTTAAAAGAATTCAGCGAGAGATAGACAGGACGCTCTACATCATCTCCGGACCCTCGGGGGCCGGCAAAGGCACAATCGTCAAGGAAGTCCTCGCGCGCCGTCCGGAAATAAAGCTTGCAGTTTCGGCCACCACCAGGCCCGCCCGGAGCATGGAAAGGAGTGGAGTCGACTACCACTTCATATCCGAGCGTGAGTTCAAGAGCATGCGGGACAGAGGGGAGTTCCTCGAGTGGGCGGAGGTTCACGGGAACTTTTATGGCACTCCCAAGCAGCAGATCGATGAGCATTTGGCAGAAGGCAACGACGTGATTCTGGAGATCGACGTCCAGGGTGCTGCCCAGGTCAAGGGCAGAATGCCCGAAGCCGGACTCATATTTATCGAAGCGCCTTCGATAGAGATCCTTCATCGCAGGCTCTCCGAAAGAGGCACCGAACCGTCAGAGGAGGTCTCCCGAAGAATTGCCGACGCCTACGACGAAATCAGGCAGAAGCACCAGTTCGATGGTGTGGTCGTCAACGTAGATCTGCCGGTGGCGGTCCAAGAGGTGTTACTTTTGATGGACAAGATAAAGGAGAAAACGTGATTTACCCCAAGATCGAGGGCCTTAGCGAGAAGGTGGACAGTCGCTACACCCTCGTGATTCTGGCGGCTAAGCGGGCTCGTCAGATCAACTCGTACTACTCACAGCTGGGCGAGGGCATCCGAGATTTCGTGCCCCCACAGATCTCCAGGCTGGGCGAGAACGCCAAAGCACTGTCGATCGCCCTCGAAGAGATCGCAGAGGGCAAGTTCGGTTTCGACCGTCCACCTGAGGTCGAAGACCGAGTCAAGTAAAGCCGAAGGGCCTCGGTTGAACCTTTCCGGCGTCGCCGGTAAACAAATTGCCCTCGGAGTCTGCGGGGGGATAGCCGCTTACAAGGTTGTCGAAGTCGCGCGGGGACTAACTCAGGCCGGCGCCGACGTCCGTGTGGTGATGACTCCTTCTGCTTTGAACTTCGTCGGAGCCATCACCTTTTCAACCCTTACTTCAAACCCGGTCAGGACCGAGCTGTTCCCGGCCACGGCGCCCACCGAGATTCCTCACACTGACCTTGGTCGGACCTCCGATATCGTCGTGATCGCGCCGGCGACCGCAAAGGTCATTGCAAAGTACGCCCAGGGAATATCAGACGATTTGATGACGGCGCTTCTTCTTTCGGCCCGGTGTCCGATCGTCATGGCCCCCGCGATGCATACGGAGATGTGGGAAGACGAAGCCACCGTGCGCAACATCGAGATCCTCACGGGCAGGGGTGTCCGCTTCGTTGGGCCCAACACCGGAGCGCTGGCAGGGCCGGACGTCGGCCCGGGGAGGCTGGCCGACCCTTCTGAAATCCTGGAAGTGGTCGCGGACGAGCTGTCGCGGACCGAGGACTTTTCAGGAGTTCGGGTTCTGGTGACGGCCGGTGGGACGAGGGAGCCAATCGACGCAGTGCGGTTCATCGGTAACCGCTCCTCGGGAAAGATGGGCTACGCCCTTGCTTACGAAGGGTTGCGGCGAGGAGCGAAGGTGACTCTCGTTACCGCGCCCACTTCTTTGGTGCCCCCTGCCGCGGCCGAGGTTGTCTCGGTCACGACCGCATCCGAGATGAAGAACGCGGTGGAGGCATATGCGGCGGACTCGGACGTGATCATCATGAACGCAGCGGTATCGGACTTTAGGCCGGAGGCTTCCTCGGCCGAGAAGTTGAAGAAATCGGAAGGGACGCCTGAAATCAAACTGGAACCCACGGACGACATTCTCGAGGCGGTCGGCAAAGCCAAACGCGCCGGCCAGATTGTTGTGGGTTTTGCAGCCGAGACCTCCAACCTCGAGGAGTACGCGAGGGCCAAGCTGAGTTCGAAGAACGCGGACTTGATTGTTGCGAACTACGTGGGACGCGAGGGAACTGGTTTCGAGAGTGAAGAAAACGAGGCCCTTGTCGTCGGCGCCGGAGGAGATCCCGTGACGCTGCCGCGCATGAGTAAGCGGATGATGGCCCGCAAGGTCATGGATTTGGTCAGGCCCCTGCTGAAATAAGCCTGACCCGGCCCCCTGCGCGGCGCCTATAATCGTCCTTTCCACTCTTGAATTTCCCAAAAGGAGCACTCCATGGCCAGGCGCTATCTCTTCACATCTGAATCGGTCACCGAAGGTCATCCCGACAAGCTGGCCGATCGGATCAGCGACGCAATCCTCGACGAGATCCTCGACGACGACCCGGAAGGAAGGGTCGCTTGTGAAACCCTCGTCACAACCGGCCTTGCCATCGTCGCCGGTGAAATAACCACAACGACTTACATCGAAATCCCCAAGATCGTTCGCCGTACCGTCAATGAGGTTGGATACACGAACGGCAGGTTTGGATTCGATGGGGACACCTGTGGTGTGCAGGTATCCATTCAGCCTCAGTCCCCTGACATCGCCCAGGGCGTGGTACATGCATTCGAGGAGCGAACGGGAGAGGTTTCGGACGACCTTGACCGCGTGGGAGCCGGCGACCAGGGAATGATGTTCGGATTCGCAACCAAAGAGGGCGACCTCGATACCGAGCTCATGCCAACGCCGATATGGCTGGCGCATCTGCTGGCCCACCGGCTGGCAGAGGAGCGAAAGAGCGGCCGAATGCCTTACCTGGGTCCCGACGGCAAAACTCAGGTTTCGATCATTTATGAAGGACTCAAGCCCGTTGGCATCGACACCATCCTTATCTCCTCGCAGCACCAGCCCGAGGTTGATATCGACACGCTCCTGAAGCCCGACCTTCTCGAGTACGTGGTCAAGCCGATGGTTCCGGAGGCACTCTGGTCTGACGACATCCGCTTCCTCGTCAACCCGACCGGCCGGTTCGAAATCGGTGGCCCGCAGGCCGACACGGGGCTCACGGGCCGCAAGATTATCGTCGACTCATACGGCGGCATGTGCAGCCAGGGAGGGGGCTGCTTCTCCGGTAAGGACCCCACCAAGGTCGACAGGTCGGCCGCATACTTTGCTCGCTACGTTGCGAAGAACCTCGTTGCATCGGGGGTCGTCGACAGATGTGAAGTGCGAATCGCTTACGCGATCGGTGTGTCTCATCCCGTCTCCATCAACATCGACGACAAGGGAACGGCCAAGGTCGACCCCAACAAGCTGGAGTCGTTTGTCTCCGAGTACTTCGATTTCAGACCTGCGGCGATTATCAAGAACCTCGACCTCAAGCGCCCCATCTACAAAGCGACCAGCGCATACGGTCACTTCGGCAGGCCGGACAAGGAAAACTTCACCTGGGAGCGGACCGACAAAGCGGAGGACATCGAAAAGCTCGCGGCATCGCTGTAGGCCATAAGGCCACAACTGAAGCACCGGGGTGACGCTCCAGGCTGAGGTAATCGTCGACGTCCCAATTTGGAGTCTGGACCGCCCTTTGTCCTATGAGGTCCCCGACAAGCTTGCAGGCGCCCTGACGCTGGGCTCGATCGTCCGCGTTCCCCTCAAGAACAGAAGAGTCAGGGGCTGGGTGGTCGGCGTGGGGGACAGGGACGAGTCGAAGGCTCTCCCGATTTTTGCGGCCAGCGGGAGGGGGCCCGTCTTCGACAGCGCTCTTCTGGATGCGATGAAGGGGCTTGCGCGTAGATATGTGCGGCCTTTGGCGGAGTTCTTATCGCTTCTGACACCTGCAAGGTTGGGCCGGCCTGTAAAGCTCAAGCCGCCGGCAAATTACCCGAAGAAAGAGGGGTCCGGGTTTCTGGTCAGGCCCGGTAGCGAGGATCCTCTCGATCGGTACGTCGAGCTGGTCCAGAGCGCTCTGGCGGATGGAAGGTCCGCAATCGTCGCGGTGCCAGAGGTCAGGGACGGTTCCCGAGTTGTCAGCGCGCTCGCTGCTCACTTTGGCGATGAGGCAGCGGTCGTGCACAGCGGTATCGACCCGGCGCAAAGATCTGCCGAGCTTTGGAAGATTGCTGCCGGCGAGCGCAGAGTGGTCCTCGGGGGCAGGGCCTCGCTTTTTGTGCCGCCGCTTCCTTCACCAACAATCATCCTTCACCTCGAAGAAGACCCCTCCTTCAAGGAACAGCGAGCGCCTTACTACGACGCAAGAGTCGTGGCTGAAATGCGATCGCGTTTTTGTGGCGGCCCCTTTTATCTAGTGTCGCCTACTCCTTCTCTGCGTTCGATGGCGCAGGTCGAAACCTCTCTGCAACTGATGGAGCCTCCCCGTGAACGCGTGCGAGAGTCGTGGCCCATAGTCGAGACGGTTGCGCCGTCCAAAACGGGAATGCCACGCAGGTCAATCGCGGCATTGATCGAAGGGAATAGAAAGGGAGGAAAGAGTCTCATCGTTCTGCCTCGAAGTGAGTCGACCAGGGCAGGACCCGGAGTCGAGCAAACCATGCGGTTCGTAAGCAGGGTCATCCCGAACGCGCATATCGCCAGGGCCGACCGCGCAGGCCTCGAGTCTTCCTCAGGCGGCCTCACCGAAGCATTGAAGGCCGACATTGTCATCGGAACCGAAGCGATGCTGGCCGACATCGAACACCCTTCCTTTGCGGTTGCAGTGGCCCTCGACATCGACCTGTACCTCACTCGCCCCCAGGGCAGGGCCGTCGAGGAAGCTTTTGCGTCGTTGTGGCGGCTCGGGTCGATGGCCACGGGGACGGACGGCAGGGGCAGATTCCTGCTCGAGACGGCTACTCCGGAGCATCACGTGCCGCAGGCCTTGGTCCGGGGGGATTACAAGTTCTTTGCACGCCATGAGCTGGAAGCTCGCAGGGCCGTCGGGGCGCCGCCCCACACCCACCTCATCCGAGTAATGACGGCAGCTGTAGCCAGCCAGCCCGTCTCCGAGGAGCTGCGGTCCTTACCCGATGTTGACGTAATTGGACCGGCCGACTCCGAACGAGGGGCAGAGATTCTCCTAAAGACACGCGACCTGAAATCACTATTGGACGGGTTGGGTACCATCGTAAGAAGCAGCAGCCACCGAATTTCAGTTGAAGTCGATCCCAGGGATTGGTGAGAGATGGCCGTGTTTCCAATACGACAGTTCGGCGACCCGGTTCTAAGAACGCCCGCCGCCGAGGTGAATCATGTCGACGACAGCATCAGAAAGCTGATATCCGACATGCGTGATTCGATGCGAGCCACTGGAATTGGCGTCGGACTCGCGGCACCGCAGATCGGTGTATCGCGCAGAGTGATCGTCTGGGACTACCAGGAGTCGAAAGGAGCCCTGATCAACCCGCGCATCACGGCACGTCGCGGAGAGGTCGAGGATCTCGAATCATGTCTGTCGCTCCCCGGCCTTGCTTTTCCAGTTGTCCGGGCCGAATGGGTCACGGCGGAGGGGCTGGACGAGGAAGGACGGCCTATCGAGGTCGAGGAGGAGGACATGGTTGCAAGGATCCTCCAGCATGAGACAGACCACATCGACGGTGTTCTCTTTATCGATCGCCTGACGACAGAGCATCAGAAGGAAGCCAAGAGTTTGTTGATCGAGCAGTCCATGGGAGGCGCCGCCCGTCCTGCGCCCGCTATGTAGGCTAGTTTGAGAATCGTTTTCTTCGGAACTCCAGATGTAGCGGTCCGTTCGCTAGACGAGCTCATGCAATCCGCACATGAGGTGATCGCCGTTGTGACGGCCCCCGATCGCCCGAAAGGCAGGGGCTTGGAGGTCGCTAGAACCCCGGTCAAGAGATACGCCACCGAAGCAGGCATCGCCGTGCTGCAGCCAGCTTCGCTGAAAGACGACGCCACGGCGGAATCTCTCTCCGCCCTGAATGCCGACGCATTCGTCGTTGTGGCCTACGGACGGATCCTTCCTCCTGCGATCTTGCAAATCCCTCACCGCGGCTGCCTGAACGTTCACTACTCTCTTCTTCCCCGACTTCGGGGAGCGGCTCCCGTCCAATACGCCCTGATCGAGGGAATGACATTGACCGGAGTGACCGTCATGCAAATGGACGAGGGGCTCGACACTGGTCCCATCTATGCGCAAATGGAAGAGCCCATCCTCGAGGAGGACGATGCCGGAACGCTGGGGGCGCGCCTTGCAGACAAGGGGGCGGTCCTCCTCGTTCAGGTTCTGGACCGCATTGAGAGCGATAGCGTCGATCCACATCCTCAGGTCCAGGCCGGGGTATCACTGGCACCCAAGATCAAATCTGAAGACGCACGTATTCGCTGGAGTGACGATGCCGTAATGATTCGAAACAGGGTTAGAGCGTTCAACCCGGCCCCCGGTGCGTGGACAATGACGTCGTCGGGCACAAGACTCAAGGTGTGGCAGGTTGAAGTTTCCAACGATGTTTCTACGGAGACCCCCGGCACCATCGATGTCATCACACCTGAAGTACTCGTCGTCGATACAGGTGGTGACCGAATACTCCTGGAAGAGCTTCAGCCGGAAGGGGGCCGGAGAATGAGCCCATCCGAATACATTCGAGGCTACCGGCCCACGACGGGGGAGGTGCTCCAATGAGGAGTCTTGAGCTCGCCCCCTCGATACTCGCGGCAGACTTCTCCCGGCTCGGCGAACATCTCAAGGAAGTCGAAGACCTGTGCGGCCGCATCCACGTGGACGTCATGGACGGCCACTTCGTCCCCAACCTGTCGATGGGTCCTCAAGTCGTGGAGAGCCTTCGCCCGGTGACTGGCCTTCCGATCGAGGTTCACCTCATGGTGGAGAAGCCGGAGAACTTCGCCGAGCCATTCATAAAGGCGGGTGCAAACAGAATCGTCTTTCACCAAGAAGTAGTAGAAAGGCCGGCAAATCTCGCAGAGCGCATTCAGTCACTCGGTGCATCTGCGGGTGTGGCTATAAATCCCAAAACGGAGTTGTCTGCCGATTCATCACTGCTTGCATTAATCGATCTGATAGTCGTGATGACGGTGAATCCGGGATTCGGGGGCCAGGCGTTTCTGCTTGAGGTGATGCCCAAGCTTGACTCGATTCGCAAAATGGTCGAGGAAATCAATCCAACCCTCGATCTCGAGGTCGACGGGGGAATCGACAAGCAGACTGCGCCAACAGCGGTTCACGCTGGGGCGAACGTGCTTGTGGCAGGGAATGCCATCTTCAAGAGCAGTGATCCGCGGACGGCTGCGCGTGAGATATTGGGTTCGGTAGCCCGCCAACCCTGAAGGAATAGATGACAGACAGAATTCTCGTCGCCGACGACGACCCCGACATCCTCAGGTTTATCGAGGTGAACCTCGAGCTCGAGGGGTTCGAGATCGTTTCGGCAGTCGACGGACAGGACGCAATCGACAAAGCGGTCGCTCACCGGCCCGACCTGGCCCTACTCGACGTGATGATGCCGAAGGTCGACGGCATGGAGGTCTGCAGGCGGCTGAGAGACGATCCGCGTACCAACAATATGAGTGTGATCATGCTGACGGCGCGGACTCTTTCGACCGACAAGATTGCGGGGCTGACTGCCGGCGCCGACGACTACATCATCAAACCGTTCGACCCGATGGAGCTAATCGCGCGTGTGAAGTCCACACTAAGAAGATCCAGAGAAATGACAGACCGAAACCCACTAACCGGGCTGTCGGGAAACTTGAGGATTCAGGCGGAAGTGGATCGGCGGGTGGTTGAAGGCCGGCCCTTCGCTCTGCTGCATATCGACCTGGATCATTTCAAGGCTTACAACGACCACTATGGTTTTCTAAGAGGAGACGAGGCGATCAAGCTCACCGCGAGGGTCATCCAGGAGTCAATTCTGCAAACGGATGTTGTCAGCTTTATCGGTCATATCGGCGGCGACGACTTCGCAGTGGTCACGGATCCCCAATCGGCGGAAACGATTGCCAAGGAGATAACCGGCCGTTTCGACGCGTCGGCCCGGTCTCTTTACGACGAAGCCGACCTCGAGGCGGGCTTTATCAGTGTTAAGGACCGAAGCGACAAGCTGCGTGAGTTTCCGATCATGACGATATCGATCGGGGTGGCCACCGACAACAGAAGGATCGGGTCCGCTATCGAAGCCGCTGAGATTGCAAACGAGATGAAGGGCCTGGCAAAGAAGAACCCGGAAAGCTCTTACTCGATCGACAGGCGCGGAGCAGACTGATCGCTTCAGGCATGCGGTCCGAACCAGATACGAAATTCATGAGGCAGGCAGCAAGACTTGCCATGCGCCCGCGGCAGTCGACCAGTCCGAACCCAAGAGTCGGCGCGTTGCTGGTCAAGGACGGGCAGATCGTGGGGCAGGGGTGGCATCGTGGGCCGGGAACTCCCCATGCTGAGGTGGTGGCCATCGACGCGGCTGGTGACGTCGCTCTTGGATCGACTCTTTACGTGACGCTCGAGCCGTGCAGTCACCACGGCCGCACGCCTCCATGCATCGACAAGATCATCTCGTCACGGATTGGAAGAGTCGTGGCGGGCGTCTCTGATCCAGACCCAAAGGTGAACGGTGCAGGAATCGAAGCCCTGCGAAATGCCGGAGTCGAGGTGGACCTGTTGGAGTCAACGGATCTCACAAAAGGTCTCTACCGCGCTTACATCACACAGCGCAGGCTCGGGAGGCCGTTTGTGACGTACAAGACTGCAGTTTCACTGGACGGCAGGACTTCTGCAGCCGACGGAACGTCGCAATGGATCAGTGGTGAGGAGTCCCGGCTGGATGCGCATCGCTTGCGCGCGGCATCCGACGCAATTGCCGTAGGAATTGGCACGGTTCTGGAGGATGACCCCTCCTTGACAGTCAGGGGATTGACCAGGCCTGCCAAGCCCAAACGAATCGTCTTCGACTCTTCGGCGAGGACACCGACTACGTCCAAAATTCTCAGCGAGGGTTCTCCGACGATCATCGTTACTTCAACGGATGCACCCGAAGGGCGGGTCGAAGAGCTCACTGCCAAGGGATCAACAGTCATTCGGGTTCCACCGGCGGGGACACACATCGATCTGGCTCGATCCCTGAGGATGCTGGCGGATGAGGGAGTCGTGTCCATGTTGCTCGAGGGTGGGCCGGTACTGGCGGGCGCATTTCAGGCTCTGGGCGCCATCGATCTGTACGTTTTCTACGTGTCTGCCTGTCTGCTTGGCGATGGTGACGCTCCGCCAATGAAGGGGTGGAGGGCGGAGTCGATCCAGGAAAAGGTTCGTCTCAGAACACTCGGTGTCCGCAGGCTGGGAGAGGATATTCGGATCGACGCTGAACCCAAGCGGGGAGACTCCTGATGTTCACAGGGCTGGTTGAGCAGGTGGGCATCGTTGATGCGTGCGACTCCAGCTCGATCTCAATCAGGTCCAGATATGCAGATCTGACAACTGGTGAATCGATTTGTGTCGCCGGTGTATGCCTTAGCGTGGTGACATCGGAGGGGGACAGGTTCACTGCGGATGTTTCCGAAGAGACTCTGTCGCGAAGCACACTTGGGCTGCTGCAGCCGGGCGATGGGGTCAATTTGGAGCGCTCCCTGCTTGCGGGGGCACGCATGGGAGGACATTTCGTTCAGGGACACGTGGACGGAGTCGCAGAGGTCGAGTCCGTAGTCGTCCTCGATGGCTCCAATGAGGTCTCGATCACCGCCCCCGCCCATCTCATGAGGTACATCGCCGAAAAGGGCTCCATAAGCGTGGACGGGGTCAGTCTGACGGTTGTGTCAGTGACTCCGTCGTCATTCAGCGTCTCCCTCGTGCCGATCACGCTCGAGACGACTACTTTAGGGAAGCTCGATGTGGGCATCCGTGTCAATCTTGAGACGGACGTTCTCGCGAAGTACGTTGAAAGCATCATCGCTACCGAAAGGCATTAAGTGCAGGACACCCCGTTCAGCAGCGTAGAAGAAGCGCTCGAAGACCTGAAAGACGGCAAGATGATCATCGTCGTTGACGATGAGTCACGGGAGAACGAAGGCGACTTCATCCTTCCGGCAGAGAAGATCACCCCGGACGCGATCAACTTCATGGCAACCCACGGAAGGGGACTTATCTGCGTTGCCGTCAGCAAGGAACGGCTCGAGGACTTGCAGATTCCAATGATGGTCTCGGAGAACACGGCTCCGCACCAAACGGCCTTTTCAATCTCGATCGATCTCAAGATTCCCGGGCATACCGGCTCCAGCGCGTACGACCGGTCGGCGACGATCCAGGCCCTCGCCGATAAAGCCACGCTGCCGGGAGATCTGGCAAGGCCGGGCCATGTCTTCCCGTTGCGCGCGTCTCCCGGGGGTGTTCTCCGAAGGGCCGGCCATACCGAGGCAGCGGCGGACCTCTCCGAACTTGCCGGTATGCAGCCGGTTGGCGTTCTCGGCGAGATCATGGCTCCCGACGGAACAATGGCGCGCCTCGATCATTTGAAGGAGATCGCGGCAAAGCACGACCTGAAAATCCTCACAATTAAAGACCTGATCGCTTACCGCAGAACGCGTGAGCATCTGGTGAAGCGCGTGGCCGCGGCTCGGATGCCTACTCAGTACGGAGACTTCACCTGTTACGCCTATCAATCGCTCGTCGACGGACAGGAGTACGTCGCGTTTGTGAAGGCAGAGGTTCAGGGAGAGGAGAACGTACTCGTCCGCGTTCATTCCCAATGTCTGACCGGAGATGTCTTTGGGTCGGCCCGATGCGACTGTGGCCCCCAGCTTCATCAAGCGCTGCAAAAGATCGAAGAGGAAGGGCGCGGCGTTCTTCTTTACATAATGGCCCACGAGGGCCGGGGCATCGGAATCATTCATAAGATCCGGGCTTACAACCTTCAGGAGAAGGGGCGGGACACCGTCGACGCCAACGTCGAGCTGGGCTTTGCTCCCGACCAACGGGACTACGGAATCGGAGCCCAGGTCCTCGTCGACCTCGGGCTGACATCGATCAGACTCATGACCAACAGTCCGCAGAAGTACGCGGGCATCGAGGGGTACGGGCTCTCCATTGTCGAAAGGGTTCCGCTGCAGACAAGCCCCACAGAGCAAAACCTTGCTTACCTCAGGACCAAGAGAGACCGCCTGGGGCACATCCTTGAAGGGCTCGAATGAGCACTGCGCCTGCAGTTAGCGACTGGTGAAGATTCTCGAAGGAGAGCGAAAGGGCAAAGGCCTTCGCATAGGGATCATCGCAAGCCGTTTCAATATCGAAGTCACGGAGGCGCTCGTCGAAGGGGCCCTCAAAGGCCTGGGTGAAGTCGGAGTAGCCAGACGCTCGACCACCGTTGTGTGGGTTCCCGGCGCAATTGAGTTGCCCGGCACTGCCGCCGTCCTGGCTGCATCGGGGAAATACGACGCGCTCGTGGCAATTGGCGCGGTAATTCAAGGCGAGACCGAGCACTTCACGTATGTCTGCAAAGCAGCGCAGGAGGGCATTCTGAGGGCGTCGATGGACAGCGGCATTCCGATAACGTTCGGGGTCTTGACGACCAACAATGCCGAGCAGGCCCTGGATCGAGCCGGTGGTGCCTATGGGAACAAGGGGTATGAAGCTGCCCTGGACGCGGTCGAGATGGCGAACCTCTACAAGGTGATCGGCTGAAGCTAACCCGAAGACAGCTGCTTAAAGCGGGAGGCATTGCCGCACTCGGAGCGGCGCTTCCGTTTAATCGAACACTTCTTGCCGCAGGCTCCCCGACTCCTGCCGACCTGACAACTCTTGCGCGCACGATCGTCAAGGGAGCTGCGTTGAATCAGGGCACGGTGGGCACCTATTACCGTTTGATCGAGGGGCCGGGCGAGCCGCGGCATCTCCGTGAGGAGCTGGGTAAGAGGGCAAACACGGGAACAGGGCATCCGATGCTCACGTTCGTACACATGACCGACATCCACATCCTGGACTCGGAGTCGCCTGCAAGAGTGGAGTTTCTCGACAGGCATAACGATCGAGAAGGTTGCGAAGGTCTAATTTTCGATGCGGCCTTTCGCCCTCAGGAAGCCCTGGCCCTTTTCGTGCTGGAGTCGATGATTCGCCAGATCAGGGCGGTCGGAGCGGGGCCGGTGACCGGTGCGCCCTTCGAGTTCTGCATCTGCACCGGCGACAACTTCGACAACCAGCAGTTCAATGAGCTCCGCTGGTTCATTGACATGATGGACGGCGGAAAGCCGGTCGCGACCTCATCAGGCAGCGCCGAATACGAGGGCGTCCAGTCCGCGACCTGGGGGGATGTCGAGTTCTGGCATCCCGATCCCGGCGTTCCCGACAAGTACAAGCAGCAGTGGGGCTTTCCCGACTACCCGGGACTGCTCCAAGACATGGTTCAGCCCGTAGTTGGCACGGGCATCGGGCTTCCCTGGCTCCAGACCTACGGAAACCACGACGGTCTGGTGCAGGGAAACTTTCCCCGCGGGATCGACTGGGAACAGATCGCGGTAGGCAGCCTGAAGCCCATGGGGCTTCCCCCCGGAGTGAATCCCTGCGATGCCTTCGAAACGTTCATGAACAATCCCGCGGCGATCGCATCTGCCCCGATGCGTCCGGTTGCCCCGGATCCGGCACGTCGAATCGCGACGCGGCGTGAGTACGTCGAGGAGATGTTCAAGAGCACAACGGGCCCTCCCGGACACGGCTTCACCGAGTTCAACCGCAGGAGCGGAGTCGCGTACTGGGTCGACGACTCCCGGCCGGGATTCCGCTTCATCGGTCTTGACACAGTGAACCCGGGCGGACATGACCGGGGAAGCATTGGGGCCGTTCAGTTCACCTGGCTCGAGGAGAGACTGAAGGAGGTCTCCTCAGTCCACTTCGACGCTGCGGGCGGCGAGGTGAGAACAGGCAACACCGACAAGGTCGTGATCCTGTTCTCACACCACGGCCTGCGTTCGATGGATCCGATCTTCATAAACCCGGATCCCGCCGACCCGAGTGGAAGCGACACCCCCAGGAGAGATGAGCAAGAGATTGAGCCGTTGATTCATCGTTTCCCAAACGTCATTGCCTGGATCAACGGACACACCCACAACAACATCGTCAGAGCGCGGCGGATGCCTGGACGCCGTGGCTTCTGGGATATTGGGACGGCCTCACACGTCGACTGGGTGCAGCAGAGCCGTCTTATCGAAGTGGTGGACAACCTGGATGGAACGATCTCGATCTTCGGCACGATGATCGACCACGCGGCTCCGCCTCAACCCGGCGGCGTCGACCCGGTGCTGAGACTTGCTTCCATCTCGAGAGAGCTATCAGGAAATGACTATCAGCTGGGATTCGACTGGTCCGAGGTGAGTGTCACCGGCAGTACCAAGGCAATGGGCAAACCCGAAGACGGAAACGTAGAGCTAGTAATCACGGCCCCCTTCAGGCTCTCCTCACACTCCAGCGGGCCCGCCCTGGCCGAGACTCGTTAGTCCCTGGGCTAAGGGATCCAGAGGTAGGCGGCCCCCGGCCTTCTCGGGATTCCTAGCTCCTGCTTGATCTGGGAGCTCTTGATTCGCTGACTGCTCACCGTTAGCAGGTCTGAGAACCCGAGGACCTGTGAGTAGCGCACGAGCGACGCCTCTTTGGCTTCGCCGAGTTCCTTCGCAATTCGGAATGCGTCGTCCTGGCTGCCGAGCTCGTCGACAAGGCCCGCTTGCTTGGCCTGAGTTCCTGAATAGATGCGACCATCTGCGAGCGTTACGACCTGTTCCCTGGGAATGCTCCGCCCGTCGGCTATCGCATTGACGAACTCAGCATATGCCTCGTCGATGAGGGTCTGGAACAAAGCTTGCTCCTCAGGAGTCATCGCACGAAATGGAGAGCCAGCATCCTTCATCGCGCCGCTCTTCAGTACGGTCACCCCTACTCCGATCTTGTTGATTGCCACCTCGAAGTTCGGGAGCATGGCAATCACGCCGATACTCCCAGTCCAGGTGGATGGGTGCGCAACGATGCGGTCGGCCCCCGCTGCGATGTAGTAACCACCCGATGCCGCGATGTCGCCCATCAGGGCGACTACAGGTTTGCCCTGCTCCCGCAGCTTCACGACCCTTTGATAAATGAGGTCGCTCGCAACGACGCCGCCTCCGGGAGTCTCGAGGTTGATGATCACGGCCTTTACGTCGGGATCGTCGTAAGCCTGCTCGAGCTGACCATTGATAAGAGTGTCGGACGCTCCGGGAAAGTATCCCTCCGGGTCTGAAAAGATCTCGCCGACCACGTTAATGAGGGCGATCTTGTCGGTTGAGTCGCCTTCTTCAATTACCTCTTCGTCGAACTCTCCAGCGTAGAAGCTGCCGCCCCCGAAATTGAAGAAGTCACCGGCAAGCCATATGGAGATTCCATAAAGGCCCCCGATCACCAGAACGATCGCGAGGATGACGAAAAACCACTTGGTCTTCTTTCCTGCCACGCAGCGATCATACCCACCTACTTGGCGGTTACTATCTCTCGATGCTAAAGCTGGTCATCCCGAAGGGCAGCCTGGAAGCTCAAACGTTCGCCTTATTCGAAGCCGCAGACATCCGGCTGCGCAGGGCGAATGACAGGGAGTATCACGGCCAGGTCGACGATCCCCGAATCGAGCGGTTCTCGCTCATGCGTCCGCAGGAGATCCCGGGCTATGTGCAGGAGGGGTTCTTCGACTTCGGGCTTACAGGGCTCGACTGGGTCGAGGAGACGGGGGCCAAGGTCGAGGTCGTGGCCGAGCTTCCATATACGAAGGGATACGTTGGAGGGTTCGTAAAGATCGTTCTCGCCGTTGCTGAATCCTCGATCGCCGGTTCGGCGGCGGACCTGCCGGCAGGAACCCGTATCTCCACCGAATACCCGAACCTGACCAGGCGACTCTTCGACGAGCTCAGCATTCCGGTCCGAATCTTCGTTTCATACGGAGCCACGGAGGCCAAGGTCCCCGAGATCGTCGATGCGATCGTCGATGTTACGGAGACCGGCAGCACGCTGAAGCGTCACGGCATGCGGATCATCCACACCTTGCTCGAGTCGCCGGCTCTGCTCATTGCGAACCCAGCGTCTTACAACGATCCAGAAAAACGCCAGGCCCTGGAAGACATACGGCTGCTTTTGATGGGAGCCGTTGACGCCCACGGCAAGGTTCTGGTCAAAATGAACGTGTCCGAACAGGACCTGGAATCGGTAAGTTCGGTCCTTCCCTCGTTGAAAGCACCGACTATCTCGAAGCTGGCCGAGGAGGGGTTTTTCGCCATCGAGACGGTCGTCAAGAAGAACGAGATCAACCTACTCATCCCAACGCTAAAACAGCGCGGTGCTTCCGACATTCTGGAACTGCCGATCACCAAAATCGTCGACTGACCCGAGCGCGCCCCCAGGCAGGCTTGGGCGCCTCCTCTACCTTGTATCGCTAGGCCCCTAAGTGCTACCGTGAACGCCGAATCAAGCAAGCAAAGGGGCACAAAAGGTGGCACAAGGCACGGTCAAGTGGTTCAGCAACGAAAAAGGGTACGGATTCATAGCGGGATCTGACGGTGAGGACGTATTTGTTCACTACAGCGCCATCACCGGCGACGGGTACAAGAGCCTGACTGAAGGGCAGACCGTCGAGTTCGACGTGGTGGAGGGGGACAAGGGCAAGCAGGCCGCAAACGTGCGGCCGATGTAAGAATGGCAAAGCACGGTTAAACTGGTACTGAAGTTCAAGAAGAAGGCTGAATGCTTCTCACCTGTTCGCCACTTGGCGTTACAGGTTCGCTTGATAGTAGCGGCGAGGGCTTCGTTTTTGCTTCGCCGCTTTTTCGCGTTATGGAGGACTATGCAAATAGCTAATAGCCAAGGAAGTGGTGCCTAATCGCCACGGAGCCGCGGTTGAACGACCGCATCCGTGTCCCGGAAGTAAGGGTTATTGGTCCCGGCGGTGAGCAGCTTGGGATCATGCCCACCGAGAAGGCCATCAGCGAAGCCCAGTCCATGGACTTCGATCTGGTTGAAGTGGCGCCCCAAGCGACGCCTCCGGTCTGCAAGATCATGGACTACGGCAAGTTCAAGTACGAACAAGACGTAAAGGCGAAAGACTCCCGCAAGAGGCAGCATCAGTCGGAAGTCAAGGGAATGCGCTTTTCGCTGAAGATCTCGAAGCACGATTTCGAGACGAAGAAGAACCAAATCGCTCGGTTTCTGAAGCAGGGTTCCAAGGTTAAGGTGACCCTGCGTTTCAAAGGCCGGGAGATGGCTCACACGCAGCTGGCGTTCAAGCTGTTGAACGATCTAGCCAGTGAGCTGGAGGAAGTGGGTTCGGTGGAGGCGATGCCGAAGCTGGACGGAAGAAGCATGGTGATGGTTTTCGGCCCCAACAAAGTGAAGGACCGCAAACCAAAGCTCGAACAGCCCGTTACCTAACAGGAGCTCGAAGATGCCGAAGATGAAGACTCATCGTGGAGCCGCGAAGCGGTTCCGTAAGACGGGCACGGGCAAGATCGTGCGGATCCAGGCCAACGTTCGTCACTACCTCGAGAACAAGCCGGGCAAGATGAAGAGGCGCCTGCAGCGCAACGCCTCCGTCTCGAAGGCGGACACGAAAAGAGTCAAAAGAATGCTCGGAGGTTAATTGCAATGGCACGCGTCAAAAGGGGAGTAACCAAGCGCAAGCACCGCAAGAAGGTGCTCGAGGCTGCATCGGGCTACAGGGGAGCGAGGAGCCGTCGCTTTCGCGTGGCCAAGGAGCAGATGCTCCACTCCCTCACCTACGCATACAGGGATCGCAAGGATCGCAAGGGCCAGTTCCGCAGGCTGTGGATCGCACGTATCAACGCTGCCGCAAGAGCGGAGGGCATCTCGTACAACCGGCTCATCGAAGGTCTTCGCAAGGCCGAGGTCGAGGTCGACCGCAAAATACTCGCCGACCTTGCTGTGACTGACCCTCAGGCCTTCAAGTCACTCGTCGAGGTAGCGAAGCAAAGCAACGCCGCCTAGTAGTGCACCAGTAGCGGCAGTTGATCACCAGCTCCCGCAACCCCCAAGTCCAGTCGATCTTGAAGCTCTCGAAACGCGGGGTGCGAGAGAAGCAAAAGCGGTTCGTCATTGAAGGCCCCTCCGGAATAGCCGAGGCTTTTCGGTCCGGAGTCAGGGTGGACTCGATTACCTTCCGGCCCCCGGTCGAAGGAAAACTGAAGGATCTGGAAATCCTGGCGGCGCGCTCCAAGACTTCCGTATTCGAGGTCTCGCCTGCGATCATGGAACGCCTCACGGGAACCACTTCCCCGCAAGGCGCGCTGGCGGTTGCGCCCTTTATAGATCGAACGCTCGAGGATGTCTTGACCGCGAAGCCGACGCTGGTTGTTGTCATTGCAGGAGTGAGGGATCCGGGCAACACCGGAACAATTCTCCGATCATGCTGGGCGGCCGGAGTTGGTGGCGTGCTCATCCTGAAAGAGAGCGCCGATGTTTATAACCCGAAGGTAGTCCGGTCCAGCGCGGGGGCCCTGTTCAACCTGAGGTTCGCTCGCGATCTTGAGCTACCCTTTGTCATGCAAGAGTTATCTAGGTATGGCTACAACGCGATTGCGACCGATGCCAAAGCCACTCGTGCCTATTGGGATGTCGACCTGACTCCACCCACTGCACTAATCATGGGTAACGAAGCATGGGGACTTTCGGACGAAGCCTTGAGCGCGTCACATGACAAGGTCGGCATCCCACTTTCGGGATCGGCCGAGTCCCTGAACGTCGCAGTTGCGTGTTCCATCCTGTTGTTCGAAGCAGTCCGCCAGCGGAGAGCGAGCAGTTGAGCGAACTCAGTCTTGCGTCAAACATCCCCGATGCCGTCGTCCTCCTCGATACCGCGGGCATTATTCAAAACTGGACCGGTGCAGCGGCCCGCATCTTGGGCTGGACGGCTGACGAGGCTGTGGGCCGGATGATCGACGAGCTTCTCACCCCCCGCGATGCAATGGGCGAGGGCTGCTGCATTGCTCCACGGACGGGCCTGTCTTCAATGCGCGGAGTGAAGCGTGCGCCTGAGAGAGAGGTTCTTGTAACCACAAAAAACGGGGAACTATGGATCGGATTCACGTCCTCGTTTCAACGCGACCCTGGCGGCACTTTGATCGGGACCGTCATCAGCGCGCGAGACATAACGCGTCGAAGACTCATTGACGCTCAAAAGAGCGATGTGATTTCGGCCGTGTCCCACGAGCTGCGATCACCACTCACATCAGTTAAAGGCTTCACCGCGACGCTTCTCAGCAGGTGGGACCGCTTCGACGACGACATGAAGAAGCAGCTTCTCCAGACCATCAACGACGACGCCGACCGGGTTACGCGGTTGATCGGGGAACTGCTCGACATAAGCCGAATCGAAAGCGGAAAGCTCGAGCTTCGACGCCAAAAGTTCCGGCTCGATGAGCTTGCAGGCAAGCTGATTGACAAGTTTCGAGGGCTCAGCGAGCGTCATACGTTGCTGTACGAGCCACCGGCCGAGTTCCCGGAAGTCTTCGCAGACCCGGACAAGATCGAGCAGGTCGTGACCAACATTCTCGAAAACGCGATCAAGTACACGCTGAGCGGGACGGTGGAAGTGACGCTAAGCGAAAACGACCATGAGATCTCTTTCGAGGTTTCGGACGAAGGAAAGGGGATTCCGGAAGAACAAAGGCACAAGGTCTTCCACAAGTTCTTTCGAGGCGACCGTCACGGCAACCCATCTGGAACGGGTTTGGGTCTCTACATCTCCAAGGGCCTGATAGAGGCGCACAAGGGACGGCTGTGGGTTGACGAGTCCCACAGCGGCGGCGCTTTGTTTGCCTTTACACTGCCGCGAACCTAGTGGAGGCCCACTAGGTCCACCAGCGGGGCCTCAGAGTACCTTCCGGAGTCTTGGAAATGATTGTCGACGAAGCCATCCAAAAACTAAACGAGTACGCAACTGAGGCCGCCGCGGCCGTCCTGGAGGCTGACGACGAACGGCAGGTCGATCTTGTCCGTCAGAAGTATTTGGGGCGAAAGAGCGGGGTCGCGTCCATCAACGCCGGAATGCGAGAGCTTTCAGAGGAGGATCGCCGCAAGCTCGGGAGGGTGCTGAATCAGATAAGGGAACAGATTTCCTCCTCGCTGGAGACAAGAGAAGCCACCCTCAGAGAGTCGCTCTCGGCGGCGGCCGCAGTGGCCGAAAGGATCGATGTCACGCTCCCGGGCAGGATGCCTCAGCGGGGACGGATTCACCCACTGACCCAGGTGACGGACGAGATTGTGGACATTTTCGTCGGTCTCGGCTTCAAAATGGCAGAAGGGCCAATTGTCGAGAGCGACTGGAACAACTTCGAGGCTCTGAACACGCCCGCAGACCACCCCGCAAGGTCGATGCACGACACGTTCTATTTGAAGACGCCGGGGGATGGGGACCCCCCATTGATAAGGACTCACACCTCGCCCATGCAGGTACGAATTATGGAGTCGGAAACCCCTCCCGTCTTCTACGTATTCCCTGGAAGGGTTGCGCGCCGAGACGAGACGACCGTGAATAACCTGGCCTCCTTCGCCCAAATCGAGGGCCTCGCGGTAGCCCACGGGATCACCTTTGCCGACCTTCGCGGAACGCTCCGGGTATTCGCAAGAGAGATGTTCGGCAAAGACCTGTTGGTCAGAATGAACCCCAGCTACTTCCCGTTCACCGAACCCTCAGCGGAGGTTTATGTGTCGTGCTTCGTTTGCGACCGTGCCGGCTGTCCAACGTGCCGCGGAGAAGGCTGGATTGAGATCATGGGGGCCGGAATGGTCCACCCGAATGTCTTCAGGGCCGTCGGTTACGACGCTTCCATCACCGGGTTTGCGTTCGGTATGGGTATCGAACGAATCGCCAAGCTCAAGTTCGGCGTGCCGGCCATTCGAGCCTTCTACGAAAACGACATCCGGTTTCTGGAGGCCTTCTGATGCGCGCGCCCATCTCCTGGCTGAAAGAGTTCGTCGACATTCCATTCGAAGACGCCGAGCTCGCGGAGAAGCTCATAGCGATTGGACTCAAGGTTGAGAAGATCCACAGACCGGGGGACCAGATCAAGGGGGTTACTGTCGCCGAGGTGATGTCGGTTGAGCCTCACCCCAATGCCGACAACCTGGTGCTCGTCGAACTTGTGCAACGGAACGGAGCAACACGCGTTGTTTGTGGCGCGAAGAATTTTGAGAAGGGTGACAAGGTAGCGCTGGCAAGTCCCGGTGCCGAACTGCCCGGGATGCCGCGGCTGGAGGCCAGAAAGATCAGGGGAGAGGTCTCCGAAGGAATGCTGTGCTCGGCACGCGAGCTTCAAATCGGCGACGACCGCAGTGGAATCCTTGTGCTGCCGCAAAATTCCGTCATCGGGCAGGACGTCAGAGAAACTCTCCAACTCGATGAGACGATCTTCGAGTTCGAGGTCACTGCGAACAGGCCCGACGCGATGAGCCTAATCGGCGTGGCGTACGAAGTGGCGGCCATCACTTCAGGAGCGATCAGGCTCCCGGAGTTCGGCTCAGTGAGCAACGGTCGCACCGAGTCAACAGTCGAAGTCGAGCTTCAGGACACGGAACGCTGCCCGCGGTACCTCGCTCTGGAAATCTCGGGCGTGCAGGTTGGGCCTTCGCCGGATTGGGTTCAGGCTCGCCTCAGGGCGGCCGGAATCAGGCCTGTTTCCAATATCGTGGATGCCACCAACTACGCCCTTGTCGTCACCGGCCAGCCACTCCATGCATTCGATCTGGCGAAGGTGCGGGGGCCGAAGATAGTCGTGCGAAGGGCTTCAGTCGGAGAGCGCATCACCACAATCGACGGCGTCGATAGGGCCCTCGACCCCGACGACCTGGTCATCGCCGATTTTGATCAAGCCGTCGCAATCGCCGGTGTTATGGGGGGCCTGGAGACAGAGGTCTCACCGGAGACAACCAACATTTTGCTGGAGTCTGCGTACTTCCAGCCGGTGTCGATCTTCCGTTCGGTGAAACGCCACGGCCTCAGGTCGGAAGCATCCGCCCGGTTCGAAAGGGGCGCCGACATCGAGATGATTCCGTCCGCCGCCGGATATGCGGCCAGGCTGATTGCGGAATGGACGGTGAAAGAACCAAGGATCTCCAATCCCGTGGACGAGTATCCGGCCCCCGCGCCTCAGCGCTCGGTCTCGATGCGAGTCGACCGTGCCAACGCGGTACTCGGAACGTCGTTATCGGTGACGGAGATCCAGGCTGCGTTATCGCGCCTCGGTCTCGAGCCTGCCGCCAAGGACGGCGAAGTCGTGGTTGAGGTACCCAGCCGTAGAAGGGATCTTTCAGAGGAAGAGGACCTGATCGAAGAGCTGGCTCGCGTGACCGGATACGACAACATCCCTTACACATTGCCTCCCGCTAGAGCGCGGGCCGGAGCCCTCACTCGTGACCAGATCCTGGTGCGCCGGATTCGTCAGGTGCTGGCCGGGGGCGGGTATCACGAGGCTTGGACGTCGATACTCGTCGGGCCGTCTGATATTCAGAGGGCTTTCTCGAATGAGCGGTGGCTTACGGTGGCACCGGAAGTGGCTAACCCCATGTCGAACGAGGAATCGCTCCTCAGGCCATCTTTGGTTCCGGGCCTGCTGCGTTCACTGGGCTACAACGTGGCGCGGCGAAACACCGAGATCAGGTTGTTCGAGGTGGGTACTTGCTTTGAAACCACTGAGGCCTACCCACACGAAAGGCTGAGGGTTGCGATTGTGGCCGGCGGTCATTGGGTGCAACAGTGGCATGGGCCGAAACGAGCCATCGATTTCTACGATCTCAAGGGAGCGATCGAAGGGATGCTGTCCGCACTGCACCTGACGGCCAGATTCGACCCGAAGAGCGTGGACCCATTCCATGCGGGCCGGTCGGCATCGATAGCACTCAACGGGAAGGTCATTGGTTACATGGGGGAGCTCGACAGGGCAACGGTCGAACGGCTCGATCTTCCGTTCGCTCCCGTAGCAGCCGAGCTGGATCTGACTGCGCTGCTTCGGATAGCTGGAATGCCCGAACCCCCCGAGGATCCAGGCAGGTACCCGGCCGTGTATCTGGATATCGCGGTGCGCGTCGACGAAGGCGTGCTCGCCATGGATCTGATCTCAACCGCGCGGGAGGCGGGGGGTAACCTGCTGGAGGATGTTCAGCTTTTCGATGTCTACTACGGTGAGCAGGTAGGTGAAGGCAGAAAGGGGATAGCTCTGGCGCTGACGGTAAGAAGCCCTGAGAGGACTCTGCAGGAAGAAGAGGCGTTGGGCGTACTGAAGCAAATTGAGGCCGCACTCGAGAAATCCCACGGTGCGGAGTTGCGAACTTGAGCATGGAGGGTAAGCATCCTGTAAGTCAATCGAAGAATACGGAGGAATGAATGCCTAGGGACATACCCGGAGCCGTTGTAAAAATCTTGGAGCTCGTCGGCAGCTCGCCGAACTCATTCAGTGATGCGGTGCGCAACGCAGTCGAAGAGGCTTCTCGCACAATCAGAAACATCCGTGGAGTCGACGTGCTGCAGTCGAGCGCAGACGTCGGCGACGATGGTGAGATATCGCTCTACAAAGTAAATGTGAAAATCGCATTCGTCATCGATCGCGGGGACGATGAGTCGTCAGAGCGTTCCTCGAGGTCATCGCGAAAGACCACTGCCAGGCGCAGAACTTCGCGTCGCTGAGACACGAAATCGTCAGGAGTTAATTAATGGGCTGCTTCATCATGGTTCGATTCCGTGGCCGTACCTATGCGGCCGCATGGAGACCGCAAGCCTCATAGAGGCCAGCATTTCCTAAAGACCGCGGCCAAGGCCGCGGAGCTGGTTGAAGATGCCGGCATCTCTAGCTCAGATCTCGTTGTAGAGATCGGGGCCGGCAAAGGCAGGATCACAGAGCAGCTGTTCCTGCGCGCCCGGAAGGTTGTGGCCATAGAGGAGGATCCAAACCTTGCCACCCTTCTCATACGAAGATTCGAAGGCCACCCCGAAGTGGTTGTGGCCGCGGGGGACGCATTGACCTTTCCCATGCCTGGGGAAGAGTTCCGAGTCTTTGGAAATATCCCGTTCGGAATAACCACCGGACTCTTACGGCTCCTTCTGGACGACCCGGCATCCGGCCTTGCGCGAGCCGATCTGATCGTGCAGCTCGGAGCAGCATTGAAGAGGGTCAGACCTCCACGCTCGAACCTTCAGAACATCAGATGGGGGCCGTGGTGGGAATTTCAGCTGGGGAGGCGGATACCTGCACGTGCTTTCGATCCCGCACCGTCCGTAGAGGCAGCTCTTTTGTCGGTCGAGCGCAGGATCCGTCCTTTGCTGCCGCTCACTCACTCGGGGAGGTTTGCCGACTTCGTCAGCCGAGCTTTTGGAGGGGATAGGCCGATCGTCCGCGCCTTGGGACCGACTTACTCCGCGGCGAGGGTGAAGCTCGCTGCCTCAGCCGCAGGCTTCGCTGCCGAAAGTAGGGCTTCCGACGTCATCCTGGAGAACTGGGTCAGGATCTTCAAAGAGCTCGAGATGAAGAGCGATTGAGAAGTTATGCAGACTAGTGCATTATTATGCGATGTCCAAAGCAAGGTCTAAACCGAGGTCTAAAGCAAGGTCTAAAGCAGGTCCCAATACGAAAGATGCGGACACAGCCTCTGTAGCCGTACTCGGCTCTTCCGGCTTTGCGGGCGGAGAGCTGCTCAGGATTCTCGACGGCCACCCCCTTGTCGAAGTTGTGTGCGTGGGAGCCTTTACGCAGACGGGTAGGCAGGTGGGGAGTCTTTATCCGGGCCTTTCTCCAGGGCTGGCGGAGAAGTCATTCGTCCAGAATGAGTCGGCTGCCGAGGTGGACGCAGACCTCCTGGTCTCATCGCTTCCTCACACAAAGAGCATGCAGATCCTGTCACCCGCCCGGCAGTCAAAGGTTATCGACCTGGGTGGAGACTTCCGGCTCAACGCACCCGAGCAATATCGGCAGTGGTACGGCGAGGAGCACTTTGCTCCCGAGTCTCTGGGCGACTGGGTCTACGGCCTTACGGAGTTGAATAGAGATCGCATTTCTGCTTCCGCCCGGGTTGCGAACCCGGGGTGCTACGCAGCGGCTGCCTTGCTGTGTCTTGCTCCGTTGCTCGCGGCCGGGCTCATCGAGGGGGCATCGATGCATGTTGATGCCAAGTCCGGGGTATCGGGGGCCGGAAGAGCGGCTGGTGAGAGCTTCGACTTCACCGCGGCAAACGAGAACGTAAGGCCTTACACCCCGACCCTTCACAAGCACATCGCGGAGATCGAACAGGAGCTCGCGATGCTGGCGGGCTCTGAGGTCAGGGTGTCGTTTGTCCCTCACCTCGTTCCAATGACGCGCGGTGTTTCCGTGACCTGTGTTGTCGAAGCTTCTTCCGGGATCACGCAAGAAGGGCTGCTGGACGCCCTCTCGCAACGCTACGCGACCGAACCGTTTGTCCGTGTGCTGGATGCGAACGATCTGCCGGAAACCCGGAGGATGACCGGAACTAATGCCGCTGAAGTGACCGCAAGGCTGGACGAGCGAACCAACAAGGTGATCGCATTTGCCGCACTCGATAATCTCGGCAAAGGGGCAGCCGGTCAGGCGGTCCAGAACCTGAATGTGATGCTCGGATTCGAAGAGACTTTGGGTCTGGCGACAGCGGGTCTATTGCCATGACCCTGTCGGTCGTAAGGGGCTCCGTCTGCGCGCCGGAAGGCTTTAGAGCAGGCGGCGCGACGGCCGGGCTCAAGGAGTCGGGAAGACCCGATGTGGCTCTTATCGTTTCGGATGGCCCCGCGGCCAGTGCGGGACTGTTCACTCAGAACACAGCCGCTGCCGCGCCGGTCTTGATCTCCCGGCAAAGGGTGGGCAGATCCGAGTCGAGAGGCATCGTTATCAATTCGGGCTGTGCGAACGCCTGCACCGGCCCCCCGGGAATTGCAGACGCAATCGAGATGGCTGAAGTCGCTGCATCGCAGATCGGCTGCGACCCTGAAAGCTTCCTGGTCTGCTCCACAGGATTGATCGGCTCGCGGCTTCCCATGGACCTTCTTCGCGAAGGAATTGCCAGGGCCGGCGCGGCACTATCCCGCGATGACGATGGTGCCGCCACGGCAATCATGACGACGGATACGATTCCCAAGAGGGCCGCTCTCACCAGCAGCCAGGGATGGTCCGTTGGGGGCATTGCGAAGGGGGCGGCCATGATTTCCCCCAACATGGCCACGATGCTTGCTCTATTAACCACAGACGCTGCCGTCGGCCCAGAAGAGCTCAAGGATGTCCTTTCCGAGGCGGTTCACGACACCTTCAACTCCATAACAATCGATGGAGACACGAGCACCAACGACACGATTCTGCTTCTCGCCAATGGAAGGTCGAAAACCGCTCCGGCGGGTTCGGAGCTGCTGTCGGGAGTAAGGGCAGTTTGCCGGACGCTGGCCGAGATGATCGTGCGTGACGCAGAAGGCGCCACGAAGTTCGTGAGAGTCCGGGTTCGCGGCGCTGCCACTGCTGATCAAGCAAGAGCTGCTAGCCGGGCGGTGTCTTCATCAGTCCTCGTCAAGACGGCCGTTCACGGGGAAGACCCGAACTGGGGGCGAATAGTCGCCGCGATCGGAAACTCGGGCGCGAGTGTGGACATGGGCATGCTCACCGTTTCGATAGAGGGGATTGCCGTGTTCGAGGAAGGAAGCCCCGCCGGCAACGAGGCAAAAGCCCGAGCTGCGGTAGCCATGAAGGGAAAGGAAATAACCATCAGCTGCGATCTCATGGCCGGCAACGCGGTAGCGGAGTGTCTTACTTCCGACCTCAGCCCCGAGTACGTGCGGCTCAACTCCGAGTACGAAACATGATTGGAGCCGCCGAAAAAGCCAGGGTGCTCGTCGAGTCCCTTCCCTACATTCGCCGCTGGTCGGGCAAGACAGTTGTGACGAAGGTGGGAGGGGAAGTGGTCGATGACGAGTCGATGCTCGCTTCCTTCGCCGAGGACATCGTCCTTATGAAGCTGGTCGGTATGAGTCCAATCGTCGTCCATGGCGGCGGACGACAGATTTCAGCAGCAATGGAAGGGCTCGGGATCAAGCCGCGGTTCGTCGGAGGTCTGCGCGTCACAGATGAAGAGACGATGGACATCGTGAAGGGGGTCCTGTTGGACCAAATAAACAAACGAATCGTGGCGGCCATGAACCTTCACGGAAGCCACGCTGCTGGAATCTCCGGTGAGGACGGTCAGCTTCTGAGGGCAAAGCAACAGCTAGGTCCCGCCGGAGAGGACCTTGGGTTTGTCGGCGAAATCGACCGCGTGTCGCCCGAAATCGTCACGTCGTTGCAGGCTAGCGAGTTCATACCGATCATCGCCCCTGTCGCCTCAGGCCCGGGAGGTGCATACAACATCAACGCCGATGTTGCGGCCGGGGCAATTGCGGCGTCGGTCGGCGCCGCGAAGATCGTGTTTCTCACGAACGTACCCGGTCTCTATTCTGATCTGGGCGACGAAGGAAGCCTTATCTCTGAGACAAAGGTCGAAGATCTTGAACGACTTATCGAATCCGGAAGGCTCTCGGAAGGCATGATCCCAAAGATCGTCAGCGCGGTTGATGCTCTAAAGGAAGGAGTGCCTCAGGCGCACATCCTCGATGGGAGGATTCCTCATGCGCTGCTGCTCGAAATCTTCACCGACCGGGGAATCGGCACTATGGTGACCGCATGAGTATCCGGGCTGTTTCGGAGGCGTCCCTCCTGGCGGATCGCTGGGTTATGAACACGTACCGCCGCCGCTCGGTAACGTTCGTGCGTGGCAAGGGCACATCTCTGTTCGACGCGCACGGTCGCGAGTTCCTCGACTTTGTCGGCGGCATCGCCGTAACTGCACTTGGACACGCCCATCCCGAGGTGGCGGAGGCCGTGGCCTCGCAGAGTAAAGACCTGGTTCACACATCGAACCTGTACTACACGCGCCCTATGGCCGAACTCGCCGAGCGACTTTGTGGCCTGCTGGGCTGGGGGGATGGAAGGGTCTTTTTCTCGAACTCGGGGGCCGAGAGCAATGAGTGTGCGATCAAGCTGGTGAGGAAGTGGTCGACCACTCAGTATTCTAAGGAGAGGTTCGAAACGGTCGCTGCTCTCGGCTCGTTCCACGGAAGGACTCTGGAAACCCTGGCGGCGACCGGCCAGCCTGCGAAGTGGGACGCGTTTCAACCCCTTCCCCCGGGATTTGTGCATGTGGCATACAACGACACTGGGGTCTTGGAAGAGGCGATCACTCCGACGACATGCTCGGTTCTGCTCGAGCCCGTCCAGGGCGAAGGCGGCGTGATCGTCCCCTCGGACACCTACCTCCCGGATGTGAGATCAATCTGCGATCGAAACAGTCTGGCCTTCATTGCAGACGAAGTTCAGACGGGGATTGGACGCACCGGTGAGTGGTTCGCGTTCCAGCACTCGGGGGCGGCGCCGGATGTCATCACGCTTGCCAAGGCGCTGGGGAACGGGCTTCCAATTGGGGCCTGCGTAGCGAAAGGGGATTTCGCCAATGCGTTCGAACCCGGCGATCATGCGACGACTATGGGCGGAGGTCCCGTGATTTGCGCGGCCGCACTCAAGGTTCTCGAGGTGATCGAGCGAGATGAACTCGTCGAGAACGCGGCTAAGACGGGAGGGTACCTGCGGGCAGGCCTGGAGTCCCTTGCCGAGCGTCATGAATCCATCGCCGATGTAAGAGGCAGGGGTCTTTTGCAGGCAATCGAGCTCAGCGGTGACGAGGCAGGAGCCATTGTCGATCACTGTTTCAACAATGAGGTCTTGATCAACGATGTGAATCCATCAACACTGAGATTCTCCCCGGCTTTGATCGTCACCATGGGGGAGTGCGATCGCTTGATCGACGCACTCGATTCAGCCCTGACCGCCTTGAGCGCACACAAGTGATCAGCCACTTTCTGTCGTCAGACGATTTGACGGAGACTGATCAGAAAAGTCTCATCAGTCGGGCGATTGAGCTCAAGAAGGTGCGGCAAGGGCACTCGCAGCCACTTGCAGGCCGCTCGATTGGACTTCTGTTCGAGAAGCCTTCCACTCGAACCCGCGTGTCGTTCGAAGTGGCCGTGTCGGAGCTGGGTGGGCATCCTGTTGTTCTGCGCAGTGACGAGCTTCAACTGGGGCGCGGCGAACCGCTGGCGGACACAGGAAAAGTGCTCTCCCGCTACCTCAGTGCGATCGTGATGCGGACTTTCGGACAGGACCGTCTCGAGCAACTGGCCGAAGCCGCAACGGTTCCCGTAATCAACGCTTTGAGCGACCTCGAGCACCCGTGTCAAGCCCTTGCCGATGTAATGACGGTAGCCGAGAGATTTAAAGATCCTCGCGCAGTCAAGTTCGCTTACCTGGGCGACGGCAATAACGTGTGTCATTCGCTCATGCTTGCTGGGGCAAAGGCGGGCTGGGGGGAAATCGCCATCGCTTGCCCATCTGGGTTCGAGCCGATCGAGCCCATCCTGGAGCAGGCCCTCGCCATCGGAATTCAGACTGGAAGCCGGATTCGACTCGGCCACAGCCCAGTCGAAGCAGCGAGGGGAGCGCAGGTTCTGTACACCGATGTTTGGACGAGCATGGGCCAGGAAGCCGAGCAAAAGGAGCGTCTACGCGCGTTCCCAGAATTTCAAATCTCGGCCGATCGCGTTGCGGATGCAGCAGACAACGCGATCATCATGCACTGCCTTCCCGCTCACAGAGGCGAGGAGATCAGCGAGGAAGTGATCGACGGACCTCAATCGGCAGTGTGGGATCAGGCCGAAAATCGTCTCCACGTTCAAAAGGCGCTTCTCGAGTGGCTCCTTAAGGAAACGAAGCGCAGGTGAAGAACGCGCGTCAGCGACGCATCGCCCAGCTCATAAGAGACAGGCCAATCACCAGCCAGGATCAGCTGGTGAAACTGCTCCGTAAATCCGGCATTCCAGCGACCCAGGCTACGGTGTCGCGCGACCTCGACGATCTGGGGGCCGTCAAGGTTCGACGAGACAGAAAGGTTGCCTACGCGCTTGTGAGTGATACAGCCGGTGCTCCGTCCGGTGAAACGTTGAAGAGGCTGTTAGCCGAATCCGTCGTTTCCATGGAGGTGAGCGGCAACCTTCTGTTGGTCAGAACGCCTCCCGGTCACGCCGCAATGGTCGCCTCCGCGCTTGACCGGGCCGACCTGGAAGGTCTTGCGGGTACGGTCGCCGGTGACGACACCATCATCGGAGTTTGCAAGCAGGGGGTCCTGCCTAGAAGAGTGGAGAAGCGTCTCAGGTCCCTGATCGAGTCGCTTCCTTTGAATGCTGGAGCCGGCAATGGCAAATAAGGTCGTACTCGCTTACTCCGGTGGCCTCGACACCACCGTCGCCGTAGCGTGGCTGAAGGAGCAGATTGACGCGGATGTGGTGGCTGTCGCCGTCGACGTGGGGCAAGGCGGCGACCTGGAAGCAGTTCGGGAGCGGGCGTTGAAGGCCGGAGCCTCCGATTCACACCTGGTGGACGCGCGCGATGAGTTTGCCGCTGAGTATGTGTCGCCGGCCCTCAAAGCCAACGCTATGTACCAGCAGAAGTATCCGCTGGTATCAGCCCTTTCGAGGCCTCTTATTGCGAAGCATCTGGCTCGGGTTGCGAGGGAGCAGTCGGCTGAATATGTAGCTCATGGGTGCACGGGCAAGGGCAACGATCAGGTGCGCTTCGAAGTCGCCCTGGGAGCACTCGCTCCCGACCTGGAAGTACTGGCTCCTGTCAGAGAGTGGGGAATGACTCGCGCCGATGCCATCGATTACGGCCTCGAGCACGGGCTTCCCATCACGGTCAACAAGGCATCGCCATACTCGATCGACCAGAACATGTGGGGGCGAACGATTGAGTGCGGCGACCTCGAGGATCCGATGATCGAACCTGCGTCCGACATCTGGGAACTGACGCGGGAGCCTTCGGAGGCCCCCCGCACTGCGCGTTATCTCGAAATCGGCTTCGAACGTGGCACGCCGGTCAGCGTCGATGGAGCAAAGGTAACGATCGCCCAGGCCGTCGATGAAGTGGGACGCGCGGCAGGCGAATACGGATTCGGAAGAGTGGACATGATCGAAGACCGCGTTGTGGGCATCAAGTCGCGGGAGATTTACGAAGTTCCCGGAGCCCTTGCGTTGATTGCAGCACACTCGGATCTCGAGGAGCTGACGGTCGAACGTGAGCTGATTCGTACGAAGCGCTCGTTGGAGCTCCGCTACGCCCAGATGGTTTACGAGGGTCTTTGGTACTCCTCTCTGAGGGAAGCACTCGACGCATTCATAGAGTCGGCTTCTCAGCCGGTTTCGGGGACGGTGCGCCTGAAACTCGAAGCCGGGTCTGTACGCCCCGTCGGGCGGAGTTCTCCGGACTCTCTTTACGATCTGTCTCTGGCAACTTACGACACCGCGGACGCTTTCGATCACGCGGCGGGGGCCGGCTTCGTCAAGATATGGGGCCTGCCATCGAAGGTATGGGGCAGAACCAGGAAGGGCAAAGACGGCACGCCCCCTCGAAGCCCAGCGGAATGAGCCGCCCCCTTTGGGGAGGACGCTTCGAGCGGTCTCCCTCCGAGGCCGCCTCGGCCTTCACGTCGTCAATCGCGTTCGACATTCGCCTGTGGCCTTACGACATAGCCGCGACCAGAGCTCACGCTAACGCTCTACTGCGCGGCGGCATCCTGACGAACAACGAGTGCGACTTGATACTGAGGGCCCTCGATGAGGCTGCGGGTTTGTTCTCGCAAGGAACCTTTGAAATCGATCCCTCAGACGAAGACATCCACTCTGCGATCGAGCGCTTTCTCATCGCCCGGCTTGGCGATACGGGGGCCAAGATTCACGCGGGGCGCTCGCGAAACGATTTGTCGGTGACTGGACTCCGTCTTTGGCTGAAGTCCGTCATTCCTTCGATCGCGGGGGATGTGTATGAGCTGGAGCAGACGCTATACAGACTGGCCCGGGCTCACGTCCAGACGGTAATGCCCGGCTTCACCCACTTGCAAAGGGCTCAGCCGATTGTGCTGGCTCACCACCTGCTCGCTCACGCATTTGCTTTGACCCGGGACTTCGAACGAGTGATCTCCAGCTATCGGAGGGCAGACCTGTCGACCCTGGGGGCTGCAGCGCTTTCCGGGACTTCCATCCCTATAGATCCAAAGGGCTCGGCCACGGAGATGGGATTTGCAAAGGTGTTCGACAACGCAATGGACGCTGTTTCATCCCGCGACTTCGCGCTCGAGTTCCTGTCCGCTTCTGCAATCCTCAGCGCGCAGCTCTCACGACTCGCGGAGGAGATCATTCTGTGGACCTCATCCGAATTCGGTTTTGCGGAGCTCGACGACTCCCAGACGACTGGATCCAGCATCATGCCGCAGAAGAAGAACCCGGATACGGCAGAGCTCGTAAGAGCAAAGACCGCAAGGGTCAACGCCAACCTGCAGCACCTGCTTGGAGTTGTAAAAGGTCTGCCCCTTTCTTACAACCGGGATCTTCAAGAGGACAAGGAGGCCGTGTTCGACACAGCCGACACAGTGAGGGGAATGTTGTCCGTTTTGCGAGCCGCCCTGCTAACGATTCGATTCAATGAAGAGGTCATGTCTGCGGCGGCATCGGACAAGTCTCTGCTGGCAACAGACATAGCGGAGGCCCTAGTCATGAAGGGCGTTCCTTTCCGTGAAGCGCATTCAGCAGTTGGTGCACTCGTAGGAGCGGCCGCCAGGGCAGGCAGGCAGCTCGGTGAATTCAACGCCGAGGAACTGAACGATATTCACCCAATGCTCGGGGCAAGTTTCCCCAACACCCTGGATGCTCGAGGTTCCGTGGCGACACGTGTCTCACACGGCGGTACGTCTCCCGATCGCGTGGCCGAGCAGATCAGACGGCTTGAAACCGTCATGGACGATCAGGAGAGGTGGCTGGCCGGATTCAACACCGGCGGGTAGGGGAGTATCGGCTGAGTGATGCCAAGAGCCAACGCCGAGGTTGCGGCGGCGTTTAACGAGCTAGCCGACCTTCTCGAGATCATGGGGGCAGAGCGATTCAAGATCCTTGCTTACCGCAGAGCCGCCAACTCGATTGAAGGGCTGGCACGAGACGTTCGAACCATCCCGCCCGCCAAACTCAAGGAGCTTCAAGGTATTGGGCCCGCAACCTCCGCCAAGATCCAAGAGCTGTTGTCCACCGGGTCGATGAAGAAGCTAGAGGAGGTTCGGAGGGCGGTGCCCGCCGGCCTCCGCGAGATGACGATGGTCTCCGGGCTGGGTCCCAAGAAGGCGCTGCTGGTCCATACGGAACTTGGGGTCTCCACGGTCGAGGAGCTACATCAAGCCGTGAAAGAAAACCGATTGAGGTTGGTCAAGGGTCTTGGGGCCAAGTCGGAGCAAAACATCGCCCGCGCGCTGGCGGCCCGGCATAGAAGCAAGAACAGGTCGCTCATGGACGTTGCCATGGCAACTGCAGAAGAGATGGTTTCGACTCTGCAGGAGCTGCCCTCCGTCGTTAGAGCCGCTTATGCGGGAAGTCTCCGAAGAGGCAAAGAGACTATCGGAGATCTCGACCTTCTGGTCGCCAGCGAAGACCGGCAGGGTGTAATGAAAGCGTTCACGGAGCTCGATGCCGTTGCGGGAGTTGGGGCCAGGGGAGAGAGCAAGTCGAGCGTGGTCACGGCCCAGTCGCTTCAGGTGGATCTGCGAGTAGTCGCCGAGGATGAGTGGGGGGCTGCAATGCAGTACTTCACCGGCTCGAAAGAGCACAACGTCAAAGTGCGGGAGCTCGCTGTGAAGCGAGGGCTCAAGCTTTCTGAATACGGACTCTTCACGGTGAAAGGTAATCAAAAGATTGCCGGTAAGACCGAGGAATCGATTTACGAAGAGCTCGAGATGCAAACTCCGCTTCCGACCCTGCGGGAGAACAGGGGAGAGGTAGAGCTTGCCCTCAAAGGGATGCTCCCGGAGGTGGTAGAGCTGGCTGACCTCAAGGGTGACCTTCACTGCCACTCGACTTACTCCGACGGCAGGGCATCAATCGAGGCGATGGCGGAACAGGCTGTCGCCCTCGGTCTTTCCTACATGGCCATTACCGACCACGGCCGGCGTTCGCATGTGAAGTCGCTCTCGGTAGAAGACATAGACATTCAGCGCAGCGAGATCGATCGCTTGAACGACCAGTTGGGAGGCAGGTTCACCATCTTGCATGGAGTGGAGCTAAACATCGGCCCGGACGGACAGCTCGATTACCCAGACGAGATTCTGAGAAAGTTCGACCTTGTCGTCGCGAGTGTGCACCACAGCCTGACGATGGAAGCGACTGAGATGACCGCAAGAATTGTTAGAGGCCTGCGTAACCCTTTGGTGAATATTCTTGGGCACCCCACGGCCAGGAGAATCGGACAGAGAGAAGCGATAGACGTTGACCTGGAGAAAGTGTTTCGCGTAGCGGCGGAGAACAACGTAGCGCTGGAAATCAACTCGAACCCTTCGCGGCTCGATTTGAAAGACGATCACATCCGCTTTGCCCGGGAGTTCGATTGTCATTTCTCGATCGACAGCGACGCGCACACAATCGAGAGAACGAAGATGCTGAGACTGGGAGTTTTAACCGCGCAGCGCGCGTGGGTTGAGCAGAGCGAAGTCATCAACACGCTGCCACTCGAAGGCTTGAGGAGCTGGATCGGCCGGTCGCGCAGCAGTGGCTGAGACCTCTACAGTGCGGAAGGTTTCAAGTCCAGGAAGCGTCAGGCTCACCAGGCGTTTCTACTCGAGAGAGACTATCGAGGTGGCCCGGGCCCTCCTGGGCAGGACTCTGTACCACGCCTCTGCCGAGGGGACGACCGCGGGAAGGATCGTCGAGGTCGAGGCATACCTGGGGTCCGTCGACCCGGGAAGTCACGCATTCAAAGGTCCGACTCCGCGCAATCGGATCATGTTCGGGCCCGCCGGTTACCTCTATGTGTATTTCACATACGGAATGCACTACTGCGCGAACGTTGTGACCGGAAAGGAGGGAGCAGCCGGAGCCGTCTTGCTGAGGGCGGTTGAGCCTTTAATCGGCCTGGACCTCATGGCCGAGCGGCGTGGGACGGATGACAAACGGCTGCTTGCAAGGGGTCCGGCGCGCCTCAGTCAGGCCTTTGCTTTTGGCCGGGACCACAACGGCCTGGACCTTGTCGACGGCCCCGCATGGGTCGGGCGGACCACCAGGATCAAGGGCGAGATTCGTCAGACCCCGCGAATTGGCTTGAAGCCCGGAATGGATCAGCCGTGGAGGTTTGTAGAGAAGGGTCCGTGGGCCAGCGGGAAGTCCTGAACGACTCCTAGTTGTCCCTCAGGTAAATGGTCACAACCGAACCTTTGGGGGCCGGAGAACTTCCGGAGGGGTCCTGCCAGTAGACCCGGCAGCGATCATTGTTTCCTCCCCCACAAGGCCCCTCGCGTACGGTCTCAACCGCGTAATCGTTTTCGAGCAAGGTGCCCTTGGCGTCCCTTTCGTTCATGCCGACGACATTCGGGACCCGATCTGCGGCAGCCTCCGCCCGGGCCTTCGGATCCACGGAGATCCATAAGACAACCGTCGTCTTGCCCGCCTCTGCCTCCGAGCCGGGGCTTGGGCTTTGTCGCGCAACTCGGCCGGGCGGCAGTGCTCGAGTCTCCTCATTCAGAAGCTGCACACTGAAGCCTTCCCTTTCGAGTGCGGCTACAGCGTCATCCCTGGGAAAGCCGATCACGTTGGGAACGAGTCCGGTAACCGGCTCGGTTGGTTCTGTGCAAACCTCGGTTGGCTGGGTACCTTCGATGTACTCCTGGGTCTTGATGTCCGACTGAAGAGTGAACTGATTCGGCAGACAGCCCCGAGAGATATCGACCTGCACCTTCACAACGCCCGTGTCACCAGGAGTTGGGAATGAAGACGCGGGAACTCCTTCCAGGGCCTTGAGCATGAAGATCTGCCAGATCTGAGTCGGCCAGGTTCCACCACTCACTTTTATTCGAGAAGCTCGGCATTTCGGTGGGTGGGCGATGGGGTTACCTGCGTCGTCGTGTTCGATCCGATATTCGCGACGGGACGCGGAACAAGAAGGCTTCATCTCGATCTCGCCGTCCGGCCACCCAACCGCAACAGCTGCCACCAGGTCCGTTCCGGCCCCCCCCACGAACCAGGCATCCCGCCATTCCTGCGCAGTACCGGTCTTGCCGAACGCAGGCCTTCCGATTCTTCCACTCCTCGAGGCGGTCCCACGCGTGATGACGTCTTGGAGAGCGGAGTTGGCCAGGTGAGCAATTTGCGGCTTCAGTACTTCCGTCATTTCTGCGGACGGCTCCCAAAGGATCTTTCCGCCCGCGTCGGTGATGCGAGATATACCGACCGGCTTTGCGCGCTGCCCAAGCATTGCAAACGGAGTGAATGCCGCAGCCATGTCCATGGTGCTAACGGCGTTGGCGCCGAGGGCGGCCGAGGGGACGGCCTCGAGCTTGCACTGCCGATCGTCGGAAAGAAGAGGTGTGGTTGTCCCGCAGATTCCCATACGCTCGGCAAGAGCAACTGTGTGCTGAGCGCCCTCCATCGCGCGGGATCGAGATTTTGAGTTCTTGCCCCCGACGTCTACGAGGATCTGCGCGTAAACCGTGTTGATGCTTCGAGCGGTCGATTCTCGGACCGTTACACCACCAGAGCCGGACTCGTCGTAGTTGCAAACGTGCCATGGACGATTTCCTCCGTCGGCGAATGGGATGTCGATGCATGCCGACGCGTTATAGACATCCGTCAGCCGAATACCCTTCTCCAGAGCCGCTGCCAGCACGAACGGCTTGAACGCGGAGCCGGTCTGGCGGCCGGACCCACCACCTCCCTGGCCGAGAGCAAGGTTGACCTTTGCGCAAGTCTTGGGCGACCCGTCTGCGTTGATCGCGCCGAGTGTCACGCACGGGTCGTTTTCGAGCGTTGCGAAGTAGTCCTTGCCCCCGACGATGGCTTTGATGTAGCCGTTCTTCGGATCGATTGCGACAAGGGAGGCAGACGGGTCGTTCGGCCGGTCGAGGACCTTGGCTACGGCCTCCTCCGCCGCAGCCTGCTTATGCAAATCGAGGGTTGTGTGAACTCGAAGGCCGCGCCGAAATAGGGAGTTGCCCCGGTCGAACTCGGTCTCACCGAGTGCTTTGAATTCCTCAGAACGCTGGATCAGACGGGTTACGTAGTCGATGAAGAAGGGGGCGGGGTAGCGGGACTCGTCGATCTTCTCCTGGATTCCGAGTGGGACCCCCTTGCCTTCTGCGACCTGCTGTTCGTTGGCAAACTTGTTGATGAACATCCGGTCGAGTACGAGGTTGCGGCGGTTCAGTGCCGCGTCCGCATTCGTCCTGGGGTTGAAGTTCACAGGTGACTTGATAAGAGCAGCGAGAAGTGCTGCTTCAGCAAGGGAAATCTGCTCGACATCTTTTCCAAAGAACGTGCGGGAGGCGGTCTGAACGCCATAGGCACCCTCTCCGAAGTACACGGTGTTGAGATAGAGCTCGAGGATCTTGTCCTTCGAGTAGCCCTGGTCGACGTTGTAGGCGTAGGCGGCCTCTCTGATCTTCCTCGTGATCGTCTGGTCACGGCCCACCTCTGAGATCGCGTTCCTTACG